>JAODMR010000009.1 GCA_025465475.1 Micrococcaceae bacterium | reverse complement strand
TGACGCCGTCCAGGACGGGACGCAGATAGCCACCGACCTTCACTCATTGCTGCAGCGCGGAAAGGTTCCCGGACCCTATGTGCTGGCCGGCCATTCCTTCGGCGGCCTCTACGTACTCACCTACGCTGCCCGCTACCCTGACGAAGTCGCTGGCATGGTCCTGATTGACTCCACGGATCCGGCCGGCGCGGACAAACCCAAGGCACCTTCACCGCCCGCTGCATGGTCCTACGACATCATGGGCTGCGCCGCGGCGCTAATCTCTGCCTCGGCCCGGCTTGGTCTCGCGCGGGTCTATGCCCAGCTCGCCGGGGACACCCTGCCCCCACGTTCCTCGGAGGAGGCACGCGCCAACTTGGCGGCCGCGGGAAACTTCCGCAGCACCATCGATGAGTATCTCGCCGCTAACGCGTCCATAGAGCCGGCTGCATCACTGAAGGACTTCTCGAACAAGCCCTAGGTCGTGCTGACTGCCGCAGTCGGAAGCGACAGCAACACCTGGCAGCACAAAACGCGCTTGCAACATTGTCGACCAATACCGCCCATCGCATCATCGACGGGGCGGCAAACGAATCCCTCGTCGGAGAAAAGGCAGGAGCGGCCGCCACGACTCAGGCGATCCTCGACGTCCTCTCATCAATCCGGAACGCGCAGACACTCGTGCCGTGAGGGCTGCAGTAAACGGGGCAGGCGGCGTTCCTTCAAGAACTCCCTGAAGCCGGTCGTGTTCCACGCGGATGCGCTTAACAGGGCCCTCCACAATCCGGATCCGGCGGGCCGCCAGTTCAGATCGTTGGCCCGGTGTCAGGAGCCCGTCGGCCATCAGCTGGCAGGAGGCATCCCATCCCGGGACAGGAAGCCGTGCATGTGCGAGGCGGGCGCATTCCGGGGCGCTCCGGAATCAACCACCAACACCTTCCGCCGGGCGCGGGACAACACCAGCGCGGCTGTCAGGCCCGCAGCTCCGCCGCCGACGATAACTACGTCAAAGTCGGACATGGTTCCTCTGCTTTCCATTGCGGTGGAGGGAGCGTGCCGCTCCTGCTCGGGTGAGAGGACGGGAACGGTTGTCGCGATTCGAGGCCCTTCAGAACCGGGCTCTTTTGATCGGGTTTGCGGATCGCTTCCTATACGGCCACGGAGATGGCGATCTTGCCCCGAACAAGTCCCGCTTCAAGCTGCCGCATGGCCTTCGGAACATCGTGAAGTTCGTAGATCCTGTCAACGCTCGGCGTCACCTGCCCGGCCTCGATGAGAGTACGGAGCCGTTCCAGGTCGCTGGCCCGCTCCTTGGAAGCGAGTGGGGACAGGCGCTCACGCACGAAGAGCGAAAACAGCGGAGCCCGCAGGCTCCGTCCGAAGCCGCCGGTCCACTTGCCGCCCGACTCACCGCCGACAATGATGGCCCTGCCGCCGCGCGCGAGGGCGCGGCGCAGCCGGGACAGCGGCGGGTTGCCCCCGATATCGAGGATCAGGTCGAAGAGCTGCGTCCCGTCGGCAAAGTCATCCACCCGGTAATCCAAGACGTCATCGGCGCCCAGGGAACGCACCAGGTCCGCCTTTGCTGTGCTACAGACGCCCGTAACTTCGGCACCATACAGTTTGGCGAGTTGGACGGCGAAGGTACCGACGCCGCCTGAGGCGCCCAGGATGAGAACCTTCTGCCCGCGCTCCACTTTGCCGGCGTCCAGGGCCTGCAGGGCTGTTCCGGCAGAGATCGGCACTACCGCCGCCTGTTCGAACGACAAATTCGAGGGCTTGCTGGCGAGTTTATCCTCCAGTACGGCGGCGTACTCTGCGAAGGACCCCCGCGATATCCCGAAGACTGCATCCCCCACGGAGAAGCGCGACTCCTTGGAACCGACAGCGACGACCGTGCCGGCAAAATCGAGTCCGGGCACCCGGTTTTTGGGTCCCCGCAGGCCGAACCCGAGGATCCGGATCAGGTAGGGGCGGCCGGTCATCAGGTGCCATGTTCCCCGGTCCATGCCAGCCGCATGCACGCGGACAAGCACTTCGTTCCGGGCGATCTCGGGTATGGCAACGCGCTGCGGATGGTAGACCTCGACGGAGCCATAACGGTCCTGAACGATCGCTTGCATCGTATTCGAACTGCCAGCCGTCCGTCCCGTGCCCGAGTTTGTCTTTTGGGACTTGTCCATCGGCTTTACTCCTTTGTAAAAGTGATGTGGTCCATTAGAGAATCTTACGATCGCCAGGGCCGCCGACGCGTTCTCAGCATTGGGTAGCTCCCGCGGCTCACGTTCTCCAACCGGGCTACAACTACGCCGAGGAATTTCCGCTGGGTCTCGACCTTATTCTCGACGGCCTCGAAGACTGGCTCGAGCAGCACCGACTGGAACGACGGTCCGACTTGCCAGGATTAGCCTGGCGCAGCCTGCGCGAGGATTACCCTTACGGTTCGGCGCAACGAGTGTCAGGATGGTTGCAACCGCCGTCAAGGCCCTCCAGCACGCTATCGCCGCAAGTCGGCGAAGGAGAACTCATGCCTTCAATGCGAGCATCGCCCGGGAGCGACGGGCCCGGAGGGAGCGGGTTGCCACCGGAGATGGATGCAGCGCGTTCAATGCCGGTGGATCTCGCGCGGGTTGGTTGGCCGTTCGTCCTTTCATACTCACTGGCGTTCATGAGTGCCTGCCTCGTGTTGATCTCTCCGCTGCTCGTCACTCTGGCGCTGAAGCTGCAGTCCCTCGTCGGCTCGCGTGAGGCAGCCGGGAGCCTGGCGATCGTCGCCTCTGCTGGTGCTCTTGCCGCGATGGTGGCCAACCCGTTCTTTGGCCGGTTGAGTGACCGTACCTCTTCCCGTCTGGGGATGCGGCGTCCCTGGATGGTCGTCGGGTTCTTCGGCGGGTCCTTGGGTGTCCTGCTTGTCGCGGTGGCCCCAAACGTGGGGGTCGTGCTCGTGGGGTGGTGCATGGCGCAGGTGTTCTTCAATGCGCTTCTCGCCGCGCTCGTGGCAGTGCTGCCGGATAGGGTTCCAGTCGCTCAGCGGGGCCTGGTCGCCGGCGTGCTCGGCGTCTGCGTTCCTGTGGCTTCGGTGGGCGGCACGTTCCTGGTACAGCTGTTCTCGGGGAACATGCTGGTCATGTTCCTCATGCCGTGTGCTGTGGGAGGTTTCTTCATCCTGCTCTTCGCGGGGACGCTGAAGGATCGCAGGTTGACTCCGGGGGACAAGCCGGCCTGGTCCCTCCCTGAGTTCGTCAGTACCTTCTACCTCAATCCGCGCCGTAACCCTGACTTTGCGTGGGTCTTTGCCAGCCGTTTCCTTTTCATTCTGGCCTATGCCTTCCTCACTACGTACGAGGTCTTCTACCTGCTGGATCGGCTCGGCTCGGCGGAAGCCGACGTGCCCAAGCAGGTGTTTGTCGGAGCCCTGGTACAGTCCGCGGTTGTCGTGGTCGCGTCACCGATCGGCGGAAGGCTATCCGACCGGACCGGCCGACGGAAGGTCTTCGTCATTGCCGCGTCGGTCCTGTACGGACTGGCACTGTTCCTGATCGCTGTCGCTACCACTTTCAGCGGTTTCCTGGTAGGGATGGCGCTCGGTGGTCTCGCTTATGGCGTGTATGGGGCCGTTGACCTCGCACTGGTCGCAGATGTGCTTCCGGACAGGAGCACCGCGGCAAAGAACCTTGGAGTGTTCAACATTGCCGGGGCGCTTCCCTTTTCGATCGCGCCGGCACTGGCCCCCATCGTTCTGGTTCTCTCGCATGGTGATTACGGGGCCCTCTACGCGGTAGCCGGCGTGTGTGCCGTCGTAGGCGCGGCGGCGATCCTGCCCGTGCGGCGGACTCGATGAGGTCCGAACGGGAGAAAGCAGAGCGATGCATGCGCGTTAATCGCTGACGGCAACGACGGAAATCAGTGCGACGCCAAGGTCCCGTACCTTCATCAGGAGTCCATGCAGCGCGGCCTGATCCGCAACAGGGCCGGTAATGCACGTCGTCCCATCAGGGCCAGGTGTCACGGCGAAGCCTTCAAACCACGACGACCATCGTTCGTCGAGTCGTGCACCGACTCTGACCTCGTACATGGTGCAGAGGCGCGCCCGGTCCATCCCGGGCATCAGGACCACCAGTTCCCTGGCAGCGCTCCGTGGCCGGTCAAACAGGCGGGGCGTTCAACGAAATAACCGGCGGCTGCCGTGCTGGTGAAACGGTGCCTCAGCATCGGGGCGGGAATTACGAACGGGAGCCACCCGGTCGAGGTGGTCGACCGGGTGGTGATTGCTGTCCTTTGGATGGTCACTTGAGGCCAGCCGTGTCGAGCCGGGAGTTCTTGAAGCCTGCCGAGGGGTGGGTGGTGTGGCTGAGTTGTTCCCGCCACAGCGCGACGCCAAGGCCGACCAACGCAACACCGATGGGGACTGCGAAGAGCCGTTCATTGACCTGCGGGAGCACGTGGATAGCGAGGGTTGCAACGACAGCAACGGCGAAGAGCGCCGCGGGCCAGCGGGTGATGACGTGAGCACGGAAGACGGCGATGCCAAAGAGGAGCCCACCGCTTACCAGGGCGAGGCCGGCGCTTGTGTTGAGGACCGTAAACAGGCCGACGTCGCCTGTCGCGGTTCCGCCGTTGCCGACGGCGAGGACGTCGCTCACATAGTGCGGGTCACTGCGGGCCAGGATCGGAAGTGCTACCAAGCCCATGACTTCGACGCTGGCCATTGCGAGGAAGGCCGCGCCTAACAGAAGGTATCCGAGCAATCCGAGCACTCCGCTCTGCTTCACCTGACGCAGGTAGACGCCGGTGATGCCGACGAGGGAGAGGACCGCGAAGGCGATCTTCATCGTTTGTCGAATCGCGAATTCGCCGGTCGTGGTGAAGGTTGGATCCAGATACGGGTGATTGATCTGAACGGTGAGGAACAGCAATCCGCCCGCGACGGCTGACACTGCGGCCGTTCTGGTCAGGGTGGTGGTGGTGATGGTCATGTCGGACTCCCTGGTTTCACATCCGTAGCGAGGTGCTGCCGAATAGTTCAAATCTAGGAAGGGGGAGGGTGACTGTACGTCACCCAACGATGTGACCTGCTGGGTGATATTGGTCAGATCAGGCCGCGTTCCCGGGCGCGGAGTACGGCGGCCCGGCGGCTGCTGACGTCGAGCTTCGTGAAGATGTGCTTGGTGTGGCTCCGGAGCGTGTTATGCGACACGTAGAGCCTGCGGGCAATCTCGGGGCCGCTCAGTTCGCTGTCGAGCAATCGGAGTACCTGAAGTTCCCGCTCACTGAGCACCGGCGCGGGAGGCTGCCTGGAGGCGGTTCCACCGGTTTCGGTGTTTCCGGCAGCAAGGCGCAGCAAACGAAGGACGTGGGGGTGGACCCCTTCGTCTTGCGCGGCCCGGCGGAGGAGCCCGGTCATCGGCGCGCCTTCGTTCAGGAAAAGCCGAACAGAGGCGTCCGGCTCCGGTGCTGACGCAAGGGCGCTAGCGAGCACATCTGCCGCCTGAGCCTTTTCGCCCTGCACCTGGTGTGCGAGGGCCTGCAGCACACGTATCTCCAGGAGGCTGCCGTCACGTTGGGCGGCTTCTGCGGCGACGTGCAGCCGGTTCAGAAGATCGAGCGCCAGACTCGGGGCGTCGGCGGCCAGCAGGAGCCGGGCGAGTGTGAGGTGGTCGAACTCGTGGAGGTACTCCATTCCGTCCTCTGGTGAGAGCCCTCGCTCCCGAGCCCAGGCCCGCGCAGCCGTTAGATCGCCCTGGACAATCCAGATCCGGGCCCGCATCGCCCCGAGGGGTCGCACGTCCGGGAAAAAGCCCGGGTGGAAGAGCGATTCTGCCCGACCCAGCAGGTGGAGAGCCTTGGTGAGATCGCCCTCGGCCCGGAACAGGGCGGCGTCGGCGATGTACCAGCGGTAGCGGCTCTCCGGCATGCCGGCCGGGCCCTGGGAGTTGGAGCTGGCTTCGAGCTGGTCGCGGGCGGCGGCTAGGTCGCCGGCTTCCACGGCGAGTTCACCCAGACCGACGTGGAGTTCAGCGGTCGCTTGGACGACGGCGCCTCCGTGTTGCTCGGCCGTCCGGAGAGCGTCGTCGTAGAGTTGGCGTGCCCGGCTGGGCTTCCCGGCTGCTAACCAGAGATCTGCGAGAACGACAGTGCTCGTAAGCTCGTCGATCAGGTTGCCGCCCGCGTGCAGGCTGGCGACGGTTGCGGTGAACGCCTTCAGCGCGCCGGTAACATCGCCGCCCGCCCAAGCGGCCAGCCCCAGGAACCCGGAGCCGCCCGCCCTGGATTGATGATCATCCGGTCGTGCGAGGTGCAAGGCGTGCCGGGCGTGCTCCGCGGTGCGCGGGACATCGCCCTGCGCTTGGGCAAGCGACGCCCGGTAGACGGCGATCGTGGCGGGAAGAGTGATGAGTTCCTCGCTTTGGGCCCAAGGGGTGGACTCTCCCTCGGCAACGGAGCCCAGCAGGCGTTCCACGTCATCGAAATGCCTTTCCGCTCCCTTAAAATCACCAGCGAGCATCAGGCTGTATCCGTGGAAGACCCGGAGCACCGGGCTGCGGCGGATCGTGTCGTCAGGAAGTTGCTGCAACCAGTCGAGCAGGATCTTGTCCTGACGCACCCGTCGAATTGCTGGTGCGGCCAGTTCCATCAGGCGGGCGGCCCGGTCAGGCTGCGAGCCGGCCAACGCGTGGCTGATGGCATCGTGAAGGGCTCCCTGTTGTTCGTACCAGCGGCTCGCTCGTTCGTGCAGCCGTTCCGCTTCGTCGGGCCGTTCGCTGAGCAGGCGGGCGCGGAGCACGTCAGCGAAGAGGTGGTGGTAGCGGTACCACTCGCGCTGGTCATCCAAGGCGACGATGAACAAGTTCGCCCGCTCAAGGCCGGCAAGCATCCCCCTGCTGCCAGCACCGGCCATGACGGCATCGCACAGAGGTCCCGACATCCGGGTGAGGATGGAGGTCCGCAGGAGGAAGTCACGTACCTCTGCGGGCTGGCGTGCCAACACCTCGTCAACAAGATAATCGACAACGAACCGGTCGTTGCCCGTGAAGCGGTTGATGATTTCGTGCACATCGTCCCGGCCCTGGAGGGAAAGCACCGCAAGCTGCAGTGCGGCGATCCACCCCTCGGTGCGGTCCGTGAGGGCTGCGACGTCCTCCGGTGTTACTTCCGGGCAGGCACCAGCGAGATAGGCGGAGGCCTCGTCACGGCTAAAGCGCAGGTCCGCGGCGCGCAACTCGAGGAGCTCACCACGGGCGCGCCAGCGGGAGAGCGGGAAGGTCGGGTCGGCGCGGGTACTAATTATCACATGCACGTTTGGTGGGAGGTGCTCGATGAGGAAGCCCATGGCCGCGCCGACGTCCGGGCCATCGACGAGGTGGAAGTCGTCGAGAACGAGCCACACCTCGCCTGATATTGATATGAGTTCGTTCAGGACGGCGGTGAGGAGGGGTTCCATTCGGGTCGGCTCCGCCGCGGCGAGCTCCATCTCCGAAGTGCCTCCATTGGGCATGACAGGTCGGAGCGCGGCGACCAGGTAGGTAAGGAAGGACGCCGGCTCCCGGTCGTATTCGTCCAGCGACAGCCACGCGACCCTGCGATCACCGTTCCTCGTTACCGAGAGCCATTGGGCCAGCAGAGTCGTCTTGCCGAACCCCGCGGGAGCGGAGACCAGAGTCAGTCGGACATCGCCACCACGTTCCAAGCGTTCCAGGGTTGACGGGCGCGACACCGCGTCGCGCCGGAGCCTCGGTGCGGTGAATTTCGTTTCGATCAGCGAGCCGACCAAGCGACTCCCGTTCGTCGGTAAATGCACACTGCGTCGTTCGACGCACGGAAAAGAATAGCAGAAGGATTTTCAGGCTGTCCCGCGCCAGGGTGGGGGAGACGTGGCGTACCCAGCGCTGGGATTCCTTGGGCCTGAACAACCTGGGCTTCATGAACACGATGCTGGGTGAACAGGATCCGGGTGGTGAAAACGTTGCACGCGTTCCCGTGGTGGCCGGCAGGTTGCCCGGTCGGATCGTCCAGCTGCATGCCTCCACGTACACCAATCCGTCAGAATTGCCGGCCCTCCCGGCGGACGCAACATCAGCCTTCAGTTGCTGGCAAAAGCAGGAGCAATACTGACCGGGCGCCTCGTCGCGGTCGAGGGGGACACGCTCATCTTCGACGACAGTGCGGCGGCCAACATCGCCTTTGGTGACCGCTCCTCGGGGAACATCAGGGCTTTGATTGACGCCCACATTCGGGACGAGGACATCACCGCTTCGGCCATCGGGAAACTTCCTCGGCTTTCCGAACGACGCCGGAATCAGCACCAGCTCCCTCCGAAGCTACCTCCCCGCAGACTGACATCGTGGGACGTGTGCCTTGATCGGCGGCAGGAAGGATGGAAACTGCTTTGCGGACGGTGGGAAGATGCTGATCAACTCCGGGGCCGCGGGGACACCAGGCCGCTCTCATAGGAGATCACAATCAACTGCGCCCGGTCACGTGCCTGCAGTTTCATCAGCAGCCGGCTGATGTGGGTCTTGACTGTGGCCGGCGTGACATAGAGACGTTCGCCGATTTCGGTGTTCGACCGACCCTGCGCGACGAGGGCCAGCACCTCGAGTTCCCGCGCGGTTAGACCGGCCAATTCGGCCGTGGCGGCCGCTGTTGCTGGCCCCGCCTTCGGCGTGTGCACAAACTCCTCAATCACATGTCGCATCACACTGGGAGAGAGCAGCGCTTCGCCCGCGGCGACCAACCGAATGCCGTTCAGGAGCGTTTCGGGAGGGGTGTCCTTGAGCAGGAAACCACTCGCTCCAAGTTTCAGCGCCATATAGACGTACTCATCCAAGTCGAAGGTGGTGAGCACGACGATCCGGATGGGCGGCTCGGATCCGGCAGCGAGGATCTGCCGGGTCGCCTCCAGACCGTCCAGGACGGGCATTCTGATGTCCATCAGCACCACGTCCGGGTGCAGCTCCTTCGCCAGCGCCACGGCTTGGGCACCATCGGCGGCCTCACCGACGGACTTCAGGTCTTCCGCCGAATCGACCAGAACACGGAAGCCTGCGCGCACGAGCGCTTGGTCGTCCGCGATGAGCACCCGGATCATGGAGTTTGCTTCCTGGTCCGAGTCGCCGTTGTCGGCCTTGCCGCGTGCGCGCCGATCGGCAGGCGGGCGCTGACGTGATACCCGCCCTCCGGTGAGGGCCCGGCGTCGAGTTGTCCGCCGAAGACTGCCACTCGTTCGCGCATGCCGATCAACCCCTGACCGGCGCCCGGCGCCCGCGCGTCGTCCGGGCGTTCCGGGTGTGAGCCGTTCCCATCATCCGTCACCTCAATTTTCAACTCGTCGGAGGTGTAGCCGATCGTGACCCTGGCGTTTGCGCCACCATGCTTGATGACATTGGTCAGGGCTTCCTGCACGATCCGATAGCCGGACAGGTCCAGTCCGGGAGGCAGTGGGCGAGGGACCCCGTCGACGACGAGGTCCGCACTCACTTTAGCGCCAGCGGCATGGGCCAGGAGGTCCGGAATGTCCTTCATGCCGGGTGACGGCGTCAGAGTCGCCGAAGGGTCCCCTTCCTGTCGCAGCACACCGAGCAGCCGCCGCATCTCCACCAACGCATTCCGGCTTGTAGCTTCGATGGCTGCCAACGCCATCTTGGCCTCGTCCGGCTGGGTGTCGATGACGTGGTGGCCCATGCCGGCCTGGATGGCGATGACGCTCATCGAATGGGCCACCGCATCGTGCAGTTCGCGCGCGATGCGCATCCGCTCGGCCGTGACCACCCGACGCGCCTGCTCCTCGCGTTCACGTTCCAAAAGTTGGTTTCTTTCCTGAATGGCCGCCCAGCGTGTCCGCCGCAACCGCCAGTTGTCGCCCAGCAGCCACGCCACCGTTACGCAAAGGCCATTGGAGATCCAATCGGCGACGACGGTCGCGTTCACCGGTTGCACCGCGAGGGCAATCATCAGCACCACCAGGGTGGCAACAAAGGCCAGCAGCGAGCGGCGCCGATCGGTGTGGAGCGCGATGCCAAACAACAGTGCGAATGCGTTGACGCCTGGAAACGCGGCGTAATGCAGCACCGCGTAGATGAGGAGCGCCGCGAGAACCAGGGTCAGCGCCACCACCGGTAACCGGCGGTGCACGAGGAACGGGATGGTCATCACCAACAGCAAAAGGTAACTGAACGCGTCGTTCGCCTGTTGCCCAATCACGAGCACCCGGCTGCTGATATCAACAACCAGGATCGCCCACAGGATAACCACCACCGAGACGTCGACCAACCGCGCGTTCACCCCTAATCGTGGCTCCCGCAACTCCGCCGTCGTGGACATAGGGGTAACGCTAGTCACTGGTAGGCGATTGCGCCTCAACCCGGAGGAGTACGCCCTGGGTCGGGGTTCTGGGTCAGCCGCACGGGCGATGTTCCGTCACCCTTGCCGGCGGGATCCTTGAGAAATCGTCCCACTCAAACATTGGAGAAAATCGTGACCGCCGCAGCTGCAGGCACCGCATCAACAACAGGCAGCACGCGCCTATCCGGGCACGTGTCGCGCATGACCAGCAAGCATCCCGTGGCTGTGGTCGCCACGCTCTTAATTGGCCTGACCTGGACCACTCACTTTGCCGTTCTGCTCTTGGGCTGGCCTCCCGAGGTAGCACTGATGATCGAGGTCGTCTTGTTCGTCACAGTTCCACTCACTGTCGCGCGAACGATCGGCGGACCCTCCGAGGTCAAGCGTCTGCTTTCTGCGCTCGCACGGTGGCGGATCGGGTTCGGCCGGTGGTTGCTGGTGCTGCTCGCGCTACCCCTCCTAACTGTCGGCGTAGCAGTCATCACCGGCACCTACCAGGCCCCGGCACAGGGCTGGATGCCGGAACTCGCTGTCTACTTCCTGCAGGGACTGCTCATCCTGGGCGTCATCGGAAACATCCCGGAGGAAATGGCTTGGGGCGGTTTCGTGCAGAAGAGGTTGATGGATCGACACGGATTCGTGGTCGGTTCTCTGCTGACCGCCATCCCGTTCGCGCTGATTCACCTGCCTCTTGCCTTCGACGCAGCTGGCCTGGCGGGAACCCGCTGGAGCGACGTCGCCGTAACGTGGGCGGTGCTGATCGGCGTCGCACCCGTGATGCGGCTATTGATGGGCTCTGTGCTACTCGGCACCGGGGGGAGCGTACTGGCCATCGGCCTGCTGCACGCGTCCTTCAACGCCGCCGGCAACGTCTCCGCGATCGGCGGTGGCTGGTGGCAGAACGTCGTGGCGCTCGTCGTGTTGGCGGCAGTGCTCGTGGGGACGCGGCTGCTGCGGAAACCAGCCGCAATACGAGCCGGCCAAAAGTAGACAACAGCCCCGGCATCGTTCGACTAGCGGCGCACGGCGGTCCAGTCCTGTAGGCCGAAGAATGCGGCTGCCGTTCCCCGCGGCAGTGATACGGGGTCATGCAATCAATAGAAGCAAGATGGACAAAAGAAACCGGTGCGACTGGACGTCGCACCGGTTTCGTTCTGTCACACCCTGGTCTGTTGTTTCAGGGTCAGCGGCTGTTTCAGGGTCAGCGCGCAGCAGCATCGTTGTAACGCGGCAGTAACGGGTTGGGCGGGAAGTTTTCTGCAGATGGCACGGACGGATGCTTCGGTTCGTCATGGCGCAAATGCCGTTGGGGACGGACCATCCGGTGCCACGCCGAACGGAGGGTACGGATGACAGCCACGGCGTTTCCTGTTGAGCTCAAAGTCAATGTGGCAGGACCAGTTGCGGACGCACTGTCTCTCTTGGTTTCAAACGAGGGGTCAAAACGCAGGATCTGGTTCCTTGAGGACCTTACCCCCGGACTTGGTACACCCCTGCCCCTGTTTTCCGCAGGAGTGCTCCTGCGGCTGCGAAGCGGAAAAACAGATGATTCGACGGTAAAACTGCGGCCCTGCCGGCGCACGCAGCTCGCGCCCGAATGGACCCATGACTTCCAGCGCGGGAACAGCTTCACCTACCGGGTGGAAGCAGACTGGACTGGGGCGCGAAGATCACTGGCAGCTTCCGCCGTCCAGGAACTCGGCTCCGGCCTTATAGACTCCGTGACTTTGGAAGGGGCCGATGCCGGCATCCTGTTTGACGGCAAGCAGCAGGAATTCCTTCACGAATGCGCGGACCTTCGTGTGGCTTTGGCCGGGCTGGCTTCACTGGGGCCCATCGAGGTCAGGAAATGGAACGACATCGAGATCGGAGAACTGAGCACCAACCTTGAGAGGTGGACCGTTGGAAGCCTGGACTTTCTTGAGGTGTCGTTCCGGTCTCCATCCGGTGCCGCCAAGCAGCAACTGCGGTTGGAGGGAGCCATCAGGGCCGTGGGACTGTCCGTTGATGAAAACCCGCAATCCAAAACGGGCAGGGTGCTGGCCGAGCTGGCACGCATTGCGTCACAAAACGGAGCCGAACATGAGACGTTGGAAACAGCAAGCAAGGAAAGCCAGTAACGCGCCGGTAACGCCTCTGAGCTACGTTCACCATCTATCTCGGCTCCCACGCAGAAGTTGATTGATGAAGGAGTTTCATGACCAGCGCAATGAGCTTCATGGCAGAGGCTGCGTTCAGTTTTGTGGGTACCGTCGAGCCGGCGGCCGCCGACACCAGGCCGGACGTGTCCGAAGGGGACCAATGGGCCGTCGTGCGTGTGAACCGGATACTGCAGGTGCCCGATGCGTTCACGCAAATGGCAGGGACTGTGTTGTATTTACGGCCCGCGGAGGGTTCTGATCTGCCCGCGCCGGGTGAGACGTTCACCTTTTTCGCCAATGGCCTGGCCTTCGGTGCTGACGTTTCATTGGTTGAGGTCGCGCGCCTGCCGGAGGAAGAACTATCGGCTCAATTCGTGATGGGTCCGGCGGTAGTCGGCGAGGACCCGCTCGACACGCTTCAGCGTCAATTGGCCGCTACCAAGGTGCGTGATCACGCCAGCACCGCGAGCGCCGTCATCTTGGCCCGTGTCATCGGGCTCGAACGAGCCGGAGCGTCGCCCGTCCGAGAGCATGATCCCGATTGGTGGCGCGCGACCATGCACGTCACCCATGCCGAGCGGGGTGACATAGCTGACGACCAGGAGGTGAAGGTCCTCTATGCGAACAGCCTCGACATCTGGTGGCGCGAGGCGCCGAAGCCCAAAGCGGCTCAAAACGGGCTCTGGCTTCTGCATTCCACGGAACCGGAACTTGAATCCCTTGCACGGTACAAAATCATCCACGCCGAGGACCTGCAGCCGCCGCAGAACATCGATCACCTTCGCCAGGAGGGGACCCAGCCGCAATGATCAACATCGTTAACATGATTCCAGTCTCACTAAGCGGTGAGTCCAGCCAGGACAGTGAGCCCAACATCGCTGTTAACCCCGAAAATCCGATGGACATGGTCGGCACGGCATTTACCCGGGCGATGGGCGGCGCGTTTGCACCGATTTACGTTTCCACCGACGGGGGTGCCACCTGGTCGCTGCGGAATGTCGTGCCGGGCAACGGATCAGTCGGCACCGGCGACATTACCGTTGGGTTCGCCACAGCCGGCGGGGTCCTCTACGCTGGCACACTCAACGGATCGACCGGTCATCTGCAGATTCTTCGCACCAACGGTTTCACTTCTACGACGCCGATGACAGTGTTGGTGGATCGGGCCAGTGAGGATCAGCCCTGGGTCGTGGCAGGCAGCGTTGTGGTTGCTGGGCTGTCACGTGATCGTGTCCTCGTCGGTAATAACGATTTCAATCAACCCGACGGACGGACAGCCACCATCGATGTGTCGGCCGATGCTGCCACAGCTCCGGCTCCGGCTGGATTCGGAACCCACGCGGTGGAGCGCCGCGCAACGGTCGGACAGGACGGTCCGCCCATTCGCATCGCCCTCCACCCGAGCGGCGTCGTCTATGGTGCCCTTCAAAGCTGGCAGACGGCCAACGGGTCCAATGTCACGATGGACGTCGTGGTCATCCGTGACGACGACTGGGGGACAAGCGCCGACCCGTTCAGCGGACTGGTCGACGGCGGCGACGGGCAGATTGGCCAACGCGTGGCGACAGGACGCTTCATCCGGTTCAACGACACGATGGGTCAAGAACGCCTTGGTGCCGATCTCACCATCGCGGTCGATCCCACAAGCGCCGGCACCGTCTATCTGGCCTGGTGCGACAGGGTAGGAGGATCCTCTGGAACGGACTGGACGGTGCATATCCGGCGCTCCACCGACTCCGGGCAAAACTGGTCGGATGACCTGCGCACCGTCACCAATGCCAAGAACCCGGCGCTGGCCGTCAATCCGGATGGCCTGGTAGGTTTTCTCTTCCAGCAGTTCACCGGCACGCGTTGGGTCTCCCAGCTGGAGTTGACCGCGAACGCTTGGGCCAGCCCGGCGGAGACAGTTGTGCTGCACGCTGCTCCCTCCAATGTTCCCGCCCGAGCGTTCTTTCCGTACCTCGGTGACTATGTACGGCTTATCGCGATCGGCAGCGATTTCTACGGCGTATTTTGCGGCAACAACACACCAGATGAGGCGAACTTCCCCTCCGGTGTTACCTATCAACGTTTCGCCAACTGGACGACCCACATCCTGCTGAACACTGACAACGTCACTCCGGTCGCTACCTCGATCGACCCGTTCTTCTTCCATTGGGTGCAGCCAGTCAGCGAGCCCGTGAAAAGCGGGGATCCTGCATAGGCGCGGCAAGCACCCGGGTGGGGCTCGATTCCGTTCGCGCGCGACGGTGGCGACCTCGCAATATGGTTATGTATTCGATGGAACCCGACACGAAAGGTGAACCTGCAGGCAGCGCCCCCGTGCTTCCCGGGCGCGAAGAACACAAGGGAACCGAGGGACACCCGGCAGGGCACCCTCATGACATGTCGGCCATGGCAGTCGGCGCGACGCTGCACCCTCTGAGCGGCTGCTCGATTGGCGAGATCATCGGGCTTCTGGTGGGACCTCGGCGGCCTGGGCGAACGTGCCGACCCATCATGCCCTCGGCGATGGCGCGACAATGGACAACCGGCTACTGGTCATCGGCATCAGCACCTCCCTGCTCGGCAGATTCACCGCCTCCATCGGGACCCTGCTGGGCTGACTGCCGTATAAGACATCGTCCGCGAGGATGTCAGGCCCGCCCAGGGGTTGGCTTCTCCGTGCAGCGGTGACCTTCCGGCCATCGGTGCGAAGCCGGTTCGGCGATCTTTTTGGGTCGGTGGACCGCTGGGTGCACCGTGGCCGGACGTAGGGTGAATGTATAGGGCAGCAGTGCTGAACGCCGATTGTCGCACTGCCCCTGCTGTCTGGTCCGAGGCATCATGGATACTGGTTCCCCCCGTTTGCCCAACGTCGAAGGAGCGCCCGGACACGTGGCGCCGCGCAAACGGGCTGTGAACAGCTATGTCAACCTTCTAAAGGCCGCACGGGACCTAGGCCTGCTGGAGAGACGGCAGGGGTTCTACATCACGCTCTTCATCGGCCTGATGTTTGCCTGGTGCGCCTGCTGGGCGGCGTTCGTGCTGCTCGGCGTCACCTGGTACCAGCTGCTGGTGGCGGCCGGCATGGGCGCTGTCATGACGCAGTTTGGGTTCCTGGCCCACGAGGCGGCACACCGGCAGATCTTCGCCTCGAAGAGGATGAACGAGTGGGCCTCCCGGCTGGTTGGGACCGGACTGGTTGGCATCAGTTACGCAATGTGGACGCAGAAGCACACGCGTCATCATGCCTATCCAAACGTTATCGGCAAGGATCCGGATATTCATACTGGTGCCATCGCGTTTCATCCCGAGGCGGCAGCGTCACGCCGCGGCGTGATGGTCGCGGTGACCCGCAGGCAGGGTTGGTTACTGTTCCCGCTGTTGTTTTTCCTCGGTATAAGCCTGCACGTCGACTCGTTGAAGTTCGTGTTCCAGCGGAGCGCGGTGGATCATCGGTGGGTGGAGATACCCGTCCTGGTCCTGCGGCTCGTCATGATTCCCGTGCTGGTTTTCTGGGTGCTGCCGCTCGGGATGGCTTTCGCGTTCCTGGGGGTCCAGATGGGAGTGTTCGGGTTCTATATGGGTGCCTCGTTCGCGCCGAACCACAAGGGAATGCCCATCCTGTCTCCGTCCAGCCGATTGGACTTCCTCAGCCGCCAAGTGCTTACCTCCCGCAACATTTCCGGGGGCCGCCTTATGGACGCCCTCATGGGCGGCTTGAACCGGCAGATTGAACACCACCTGTTTCCCGACATGCCCCGGCCGCTCCTGCGTCGGGCCGCGGCGCTGGTGCGGAAATGCTGTGCGGAAGAAGGAGTTCCGTACACCGAGACCGGACTGATCAACTCCCTGGCCATCGTCGTCCGTTACCTGGATAAGGTTGGCTTGTCCGCCGGTGGACCGTTCGAGTGCCCCTTGATCCAGGACTACCGTCCGCGCTGACCGGGCCAGTGCCGGGGATCGAACCAGCGATCAAATTTCCCGGAAAAAGTTCCGGTCGGACGGGGTGCTGGCGTCCGGCTCTGGCATGGCCCCGACAATGTGGGCGGCGTGGACCTGAAGTTTTGTCTGACGTGCGGAGGACGATTGTTTGAGGATTGTGAATGCTTCCTGCTCCGTGCACCTGTTTTGGGCCATGATGATGCCCAAGGCGAGGTCGATGACGGTGCGGGACTTGACTGCGGCGGTCAGGTCGTTCGTCGTCTCATTGAGAAGCGCGGAACGGAGCGCTATCCGCAGCAGGGGAGAGGCCTGCACGGCCGCAGCTTCGGCGGCGGCCACGTGTACCGGCCTGAAAGCGTCCCGCGTGGAGGAGTACAACGCCAAGGCGCCCTTGGCCTGCCCATTGAGCAGGAAAGGAACAGCGAGAATCGTACGGATTCCGTCGCCGGCGACCGCGCTCAGATATTCCCGCCATTGATGGTTCGCCCACGAGAGTTCATCCAGAACGTCAGGCACCAAGGCGGTGATACCGTCGCGGGCAGCGGTCAGGCAAGGCCCGTCCCCGGAAGTATGTTGACGCTTGGTCAGGTCGGCTGCCAGGAAGGTGCTACTGGCCACGATCACCGGCTTACGCTCCCGCAACAGTGCCACGGCGCAGCAGATGTCGCCGCCTGAACTGCTGAGTGCGCCGGCAAGATAGACGGTGAGCCCGCCCAGGAAATCGTGGATGTCCTCGCTCTCCGCCAGTAGTTCCAGAAGCTCTTCGGGGACCACCTCACCGAAGGGATTCTGTCCCGCGTCCTTCATGGCGCCCCTGCCCGGTTGATGTGTATAAGGCCGTCCCGGCGTCCTTGGCCACACTGGTTGCTGTTGGTAGGCGCGCACGACGCTGATGGTGAAGCAGTTCAGGTCCGGGTTGGTATTCACGGTACGCCTACACGTCCCTACCGGCGAGTAAATCACTGGCTCCGCCATTTCCGCCCTCCACCGGTTGCCGGGAATTTGATGCGATCCTGCTCGACGGCGTCGAGCTTTACCGGAGCGGGCCTCGTTGGTCGAGCCTGTCGAGACCATGCCGGTGGTCGAGCCCGTCGAG
>JAODMR010000097.1 GCA_025465475.1 Micrococcaceae bacterium | reverse complement strand
TGCGAGGCCGAAGACCCAGAGGTCACCGCCCACACCCGGGCTGAACGTCGTGTTGGACAGCGGCGCGTAAGCGAACCAGCCGAACGACGCAGCACCCTGCGGGGTGATGAAGCCGGACACCGCGATGGTGGAGCCGAACAGGAAGAACCAGAACGCCAGCGCGTTCAGGCGGGGGAACGCCACGTCAGGGGCGCCGATCTGCAGCGGCATGATCACGTTGGCGAACCCGGCGAACAGCGGGGTGGCGAACATCAGCAGCATGATGGTGCCGTGCATGGTGAACAGCTGGTTGTACTGTTCCTTGGTCTGCAGGATCTGCATGCCGGGTTCGAACAGTTCGGCGCGGATGACCAGTGCCATCACACCACCGAGGCAGAAGAAGATGAAGGCCGCGATGATGTACATGTAGCCGATGGTTTTGTGGTCCGTGGAGGTGAGCCAGTTGACGACAATGCGTCCCTTGGATACCGGTACCACCCGAGGTGCCAGGGTGGTGGCCCCGGGGGCGGAATATTCGTAAGTCGTTGCCAACGCTATGGCTCCCCTATTTCGCGTTCGAGTAATGGTTGCGGTCGTACTCGCTGCCGAGCGTCCCTGTGAATCCGGCCTGTTTCAGGCTGGCGAGGTGTGCCTGGAATTCCTGTTCGGTGACGACCTTGACGTTGAAGAGCATCTCGGAGTGGTACTCACCGCAGAGCTCGGCGCACTTGCCGGCGTAGGTGCCCAACGCAGTCGGCGTGACGTTGATGTAGTTGGTCTTGCCGGCGATCAGGTCGCGCTTCTCCAGGAAGGCGGGAACCCAGAAGGAGTGGTTGACGTCGCGGGTGTTCAGTTCCAGCTCAACGGTCTTGTTCACCGGGAGGTAGAGCGTGGGAAGCTTCGCTTCATCGATCGGCGACCCGTTGAGGTGCGCCTGGATGCCGCCCTCGTAGACGGGCTCGGAGACGGTGGTGCTGGTCAGGTAGTTGAAGTCCCAGGACCACTGCTTGCCGCGGACGTCGATCTTGACGTCGGGGTTCTCCGTGTTGGCGTCGATGGCGCGCTGGTCCCGGTCGGTGAAGTAGAACAGCACCAGGACCATGAACAGCGGAATGACCACGTAGAAAATCTCCAGCGGGAGGTTATAGCTCAGCTGGCGGGGAAAGCCGGTAGCGTTCTTGCGCCGGCGGTAGGCGATGATGCACCAGATGATCAAACCCCAGGTGATGAGGCCGACCACCAGGGCGGCAATCCATGAGTTCACCCACAGGTCGATGATGCGACCCGTTTCATTGGTCGTGTTGCGCTCTGCCGGCAACCAGCCGTTCTTCATCTCCGGCGTACATGCAGACAATGCCAACGCGCCCGCTATCGCGAGTCCCGTGATCGGGATAATCCTTGCGCGTCGGCTGCCGGTTCGGTCCTGCGAACTCACAGACGGCCCTTCCTGTTGGTGCTGTCGCACGCTGGCGGCGCTGTGCCCCCCACATGCGGATTAGGTTTTACTACTCGATGTAGAGCTTACCGCCCGGGCGCGCCTTTTGCGCACGTAACGCGCGGTCTGCCGGCGCCCGTTCCGCAACGGTCGCCGGCAGATCCTCCGCGGTTGGTTGTTCCTAGTGGAACGAGTCGCCGCAGGCGCATGAACCGCCCGCGTTCGGGTTGTCGATGGTGAAGCCCTGCTTGGCTATGGTGTCCTCGAAGTCGATGCTCGCACCGTCCAGGTAGGGCACGCTCATCTTGTCGATGACGACCTCAACGCCGTCGAAGTCGCGCACAGCGTCGCCGTCGAGCAGCCGCTCGTCGAAGTAGAGCTGGTAGATCAGTCCCGAGCAGCCGCCGGGCTGCACGGCAACCCGGAGCCGCAGGTCGGTGCGTCCTTCCTGCTCCAGCAGGCTGCGGACCTTGCCGGCGGCGACGTCGGAAAGGAGAACGCCGTGCTCCTGGGGTTCCGCGGCCGGGGCAGTCCCGAGGGACGTGGTGGCCTCTTCTGGGGTTATGGTGCTCATCGCCATTCCTAACGTTGGGTGTATCTACATGCTACGTCCGGCAGTTCTGCCGCCGTAACTGTGTCAACAGGGTCGTAGGCAGATCTGTTCCACGGATGTCAGGCTCACGCGCCCGGACGGGTTCCACCGTTCAGGGTTGCCAGCAGCAGCGCCTCGGCCAGGATGGTGTGCTGAAAGTCGCCCAGGTGCAGTGATTCGTTGGCGCTGTGGGCGCGGGAGTCGGGGTCCTCGACGCCGGTGATAAGGATCTGCGCCTCCGGAAACAGCTCCGTCAGGTCCGCGACGAAGGGAATCGATCCGCCAACACCGGTCTCTACGGCCGACGTGCCCCAGGCGGCTCCCAGGGCCCACAGCGCCGCCTGGGCGGCCGGGGCGGAGGTGTCAGTGGCAAAGGCCTGCCCCTGCTCCCCCGGGGTCAGCAGCACCTGCGCGCCCAGGGCGGCCGTCGGCGCCACGGCCGCCAGGTGGGCCTGCAGGGCATCGAAGGCGGCCTGCGGATCCTGGCCGGGGGCCAGTCGCATGCTGAATTTCGCGCGCGCGGTCGGCTGCAGGGTGTTGGAGCTGAGCGCGACGGAGGGCGCGTCGATGCCGATGATGGACAGGGCCGGCTTGGTCCAAAGCCGGGATGCCAGGGATCCGTTCCCGGCCAGCCGTACGCCGTCGAGCACTGACGCGTCGGCCCGGAAGTCTCCCTCCGGATAGTCGACCGTGGCGGTGTCAGTGGCCACCAGCCCGGGAACGGCGACGGCCCCGTCGACGTCGTGAAGGGTGGCGATGACGCGGGCCAGCAGCGTGGGGGCGTCCAGGACAGGTCCACCGAACATGCCTGAGTGCACGGCATGGTCAAGGACGCGCACGGTGATCGTTCCATCGACCAGCCCGCGCAGGCTGGTGGTCAGGGCGGGGACACCCACCTTCCAGTTGCTGGAGTCGGCCACCACGATCACGTCGGCGCGCAGCAGTTCGCGGTGGGTTTCCAGGAAGGAACGAAAGGAGGGCGAGCCCGCTTCCTCTTCCCCTTCGATAAACAGGGTCACGCCAAGCCCGAAGTCCTGCCCCAGTACGTCCTGGACGGCACGCAGCGCGCCGACGTGCGCCAACACGCCCGCCTTGTCATCGGCCGCGCCGCGTCCGTACAGGCGACCGTGGCGCTCCACGGCGTCGAACGGCTCCGTTTCCCACAGTTCCCGCTCCCCCGGTGGCTGCACGTCGTGGTGCGCGTACAGCAGGATGGTCGGTTTGCCTTCCGCCGCTGGTTTACGTGCGACGACGGCGGGCCCACCGGGGGTGCCGTTCGGCTTGTTGACCCGGAGCACCTGCACGTCCTCAAGTCCGATGCCACGGATGAGCGCGGCGACGGCCTCGGCGCTGCGTTCCAGCTCTGCCGCGTCAAAGGCGTCCCAGGCGATGCCGGGAATAGCAACCAGCCGGGTCAGGTC
Organism: Micrococcaceae bacterium; assembly: GCA_025465475.1. Taxonomy (GTDB): domain Bacteria; phylum Actinomycetota; class Actinomycetes; order Actinomycetales; family Micrococcaceae; genus Arthrobacter_M. Next base: position 35,988 of record JAODMR010000097.1, on the reverse strand, counting down.
CTCAACGGCGCCCGCGAAGCTCGCGGCCACACTGGCCCTCAAGGCCTCGACGGGAACAGAAGGGGACGGCTGGCCGGTGGTATCAGCCGGCGCAGTGGCACCGGGAGATGCTGCATTCGAAGTCATACCGGCCACCCTACCGGCGGCCCCGAAGCCCTCCAACCGCAGGATGCGGGCGCGGGGGACACCGCGCGGGGCCGGCCCTGCACCCCGGCGCGGGTCCGGGCAGTGCGTCCCGCAGGGTAGTCTATGGGGGTGTTTGGACGTAAGAAAGAAGCCCCTCCCGCCCAGCCGGCAGCCGACGGGCGAACCGGCTCCACTGCCGCCCGTTCCTCAGATCCCCGGGCGGGCAAGGGCGTGCCCACTCCGTCGCGCAAGCAGCAGGAAGCCGCCAGGCGGCGGCCCCTGGTCCCCAATGACCGGGTTGCTGCCAAAGCCGCCGAGCGGGACGCCCGTCGTGAGGAACAGGCCCGTACCCGCCGGGCCCTTGATACCGGCGACGAACGGTACCTGCCCTTCCGGGACAAGGGACCGCAAAAGCGCTTCGCCCGTGACCTGGTTGATGCCCGGTTCAGCCTTGGTGAGTACGTCATGTTCGCGGCCCTGGCCATCGTGGTGCTGACCCTCGTCGTTCCGGTGACCAGCACCGGACAACTGCTCGTATTCGGCGTGTTCTGGCTGCTCGTCATCGCCGTGGCAGTGGACTGCTTCGTGCTGAGCCGCAAGCTCCGTCGTCGGCTCACGGAAAAGTTCGGAACACCCGAGCGCGGCGTGATTTGGTACGGCACGATGCGCGCCCTCCAGTTCCGCCGCCTGCGGCTGCCCAAACCGCTGGTAAAGCGCGGCGGCGAGGTCCGCTGACCGAAACCCTCCACGGGCCCTGCCTCCACTGGAGGCAGGGCCCGTTTTTCTTGGAGCTTGGGGGCCGCTTCTTGGGAGCTTAGGCGCGCTTCTTCGAAAGGCAGGGCCCATTTCTTCCGAAGGTTCCTTTGTCGGCACCACGTCCGCACGGCGCTGCAGCCAACGTTGAAACACGACGGGAAAACGCTTACTGAGACCGCTGGTGCGGCTAAGGTGAAATTCATGGACTATCGATACCTGGGCAATTCCGGCCTCAAAATCACGGAAATCACGTACGGCAACTGGCTCACGCACGGCTCGCAGGTGGAGAACGACGTCGCGGCCACCTGTGTCCACGCAGCCCTGGACGCGGGCATCACGACCTTCGACACCGCCGACGCGTACGCCAACGGCGCCGCAGAGGAAGTGCTGGGTAAGGCGCTGAAGGATCAGCGACGGGAGTCGCTGGAAATCTTCACCAAGGTGTACTGGCCTGTCGGCCCGAAGGGCCCCAACGATGTGGGGCTGTCCCGCAAGCACATCATGGAGGGCATCAACAACTCCCTGCGCCGTCTGCAGATGGACTACGTGGACCTGTACCAGGCCCACCGCTACGACTACGGGACGCCGCTGGAGGAAACCATCCAGGCGTTCGCCGACGTCGTCCGGGCGGGTAAGGCCCTCTACATCGGTGTTTCCGAGTGGAACGCGCAGCAGCTCCGCGACGGGCAGGCGCTGGCCCGCCAGGCCGGTTTCTCCCTGGTGTCCAACCAGCCCCAGTACTCCGCGCTGTGGCGGGTCATTGAGGCCGAGGTGATCCCGGCCTCCAAGGAACTGGGCATGTCCCAGGTGGTGTGGTCGCCGATGGCGCAGGGAGTCCTGTCCGGAAAGTACAAGCCGGGCCAGCCGGCGCCGGAGGGCTCACGTGCCACCGACGAGAAGGGTGGAAAAAACACCATCTCGCGCTTCATGAGCGACGAGGTGTTGAACGGCGTGCAGAAGCTCCAGCCCATCGCGGACGAGCTGGGGCTGAAGATGTCGCAACTCGCGATCGCCTGGGTGCTGCAGAACGAGAACGTGGCGACAGCCCTGGTCGGGGCTTCACGGCCGGAGCAGGTGGCGGAAAACGTCAAGGCGTCGGGTGTAAAGATTCCCGCCGAACTGATGGCCCGGATCGATGACGCCCTGGGCGGCGTCGTCGAGCGCGATCCGGCCAAGACCGCCAGCCCGGAGGACCGGCCGGCCTGACAACAGGCGGAACAGCAAAATGTAGGGCCCGGAGGACGCTGATCCTCCGGGCCCTACTTGGTGTCAGCGTCGAAGCGCTGCCAATTCCCGGTTGATCCGTGCCGCCCAGAAAGGGCCTTCGTAAAGAAAGGCCGTGTAGCCCTGAACCAGGGTTGCACCGGCGTCGAGCCGCTGTTGAACGTCAGCGGAGGTCTCCACGCCACCCACCGACACCAGGGCCAGCTCGGGACCGGCCGCCTGACGCAGCCGGACCAGCACCTCAAGGGACCGCTTCTTCAGCGGCGCCCCGGAAAGTCCGCCGACGCCCAGGGACACCACCTGCTCGGCCGGCGTGGCCAGGCCGTCACGGGTGATGGTGGTGTTGGTGCAGATGATGCCATCCAGGTTCAGCTCACGTGCCAGCTGCGCCACGTCGCTCAGGTCCTGATCCGTCAGGTCCGGAGCGATTTTGACCAGCAGGGGCAGGTGCCGGCCCGCTGTTTCGTCGGCGGCTTCGCGCACGGCCGTCAAGAGGGGCCTCAGCGACTCAACGCCCTGCAGGAGCCGTAGCCCTGGAGTGTTCGGGGAGCTGACGTTCACCACCAGGTAGTCGGCGGAGGCTGCCAGGTGGCGGGTGCTGACCAGGTAGTCCTCCACGGCGGAGTGCAGGTCCACCTTTTTGGTCTTGCCGATATTCACCCCGAGAATCGGGCGGCTGCCGGGAAAGGACCGCTCCAGCCGCTTCCGTGCCTGGGTGAGGCGCGGCGCGACGGCTTCCGCGCCGTCGTTGTTGAAGCCCATCCGGTTGATCACTGCGCGGTCCTGCACCAGTCGGAACAGCCGCGGCTTGGGATTGCCGGGCTGCGCCTGCCCGGTGATGGTACCGACTTCAATGTGCCCAAAACCCAGGTCTGCCAGCGCCTCGACGCCGTGGCCCTCCTTGTCGAAGCCGGCAGCAAGGCCGAACGGTGAAGGAAAAGTCAGGCCGAAGGCTTGCGTGCGCAGCACCGGTGCAGGACGGGTCAGCCGCCGCAGCACAGCCCCGGCCCCGCCGCGATGGGCTGCCCGGATCAGCACGAAACCGATCTTGTGCGCCCGTTCGGCGTCCATCCAGGCGAAGCAGATCCGGAAAAATGTTGGGTAAAGGCGCATGGTCCCAGTTTTCCGTGTTGCGTGTACTTTCCCAAACGAGGACCACCGGATTGTGGGCGGAGCGACCTGGCGGTGTTCACCGGTCGGGCACGGCTAGCATGGGCGGATGGAAACTGACAGCACCACCCTGCACGCTGACGTGGTGGTGGTCGGCGCGGGGTTGGCCGGTGTAGTGGCCGCCGCGGAAGCCTGCCGGGCCGGGTCCTCGGTGCTGCTGCTTGATCAGGAACCGGAGGCGTCCCTGGGCGGCCAGGCGCATTGGTCCTTCGGCGGGATCTTCCTGGTCAATTCGCCCGAGCAGCGTCGACTGGGTGTCCGGGACAGTCACGAACTGGCGCTGGCGGACTGGTTCGGGTCGGCCGGGTTCGACCGCACTGAGGACGCCTGGCCACGCCGCTGGGCTCAGGCCTACGTCGACTTCGCCGCCGGAGAGAAGCGGGCGTGGCTGCGCTCGCTGGGGGTCGGCTTTTTTCCCCTGGTTCAGTGGGCCGAGCGAGGGGATGGCACCGCCGAGGGCCACGGAAATTCGGTGCCGCGCTTTCATGTTGCCTGGGGCACCGGACCCGGAATCCTGGCCCCCTTCCTGGCCCAGCTGCAGGAGGCCAGGAACTCCGGGCGGCTGCGCATCGCCTACCGGCATCGCGGCACCAGCCTGCGCCGCAGCGCAGGCGCCGTGACCGGCGTGCACGGCGACGTCCTGGCAGCCTCCACTGCCGCCCGTGGCGCCGCGAGCAACCGGACCGTCGTCGGCTCGTTTACGGCCTTCGGGCAGGCGGTGGTTGTTGCCACGGGCGGTATTGGCGGGAACTTCGAACTGGTCCGGCAGCAGTGGCCGGGCACAGCGCCCGAGCACCTGTTGGCCGGTGTTCCGGCCTCGGTGGACGGCCTCTTTCAGCACGCGGTGTCCGCTGCGGGCGGGCTGCTGATCAACACCGACAGGATGTGGCACTACCCCGAAGGGATCTCCAATCACAGCCCGGTATGGCCCAGCCACGGCATCCGCATCCTCTCCGGACCCTCCCCCCTGTGGCTGGACGCACAAGGCCGCCGGCTGCCGGCGCCGCTCTTTCCGGGCTTCGATTCGCTCGGGGCGGTACGCCACCTGACGGGTCTGGGACATGGGCACTCCTGGCTGGTGCTGAACCGGACCATCCTGGACAAGGAGTTCGCGCTCTCGGGTTCAGAGCAGAACCCGGACCTCACCGGGAAGGACTTCCGCTTGTTGGCCCGGCGTGCACTGCCGGGCTCGGTAGGGCCGGTGCAGGAATTCCTGGACCGCGGCGTCGATTTCCTCTCCGCCCACACGGTGCCGGAACTCGCCACGCGGATGAACGGACTGACAGGCACCAACGACATTGACGGGAAGGCGTTGGAGGCCCTCATCCTCGCCCGCGACCGGCAGGTCAGCAGCGGCCTCGGGAAGGACGCCCAGCTGAACGCAATCCGCGCTGCGCGCCGCTTCGCTACTGACCGGCTGATTCGGGTGGCACCACCACACCGGCTGCTGGATCCGCGGCACGGCCCGTTGATTGCCGTCCGCCTATCCATCCTGACCCGCAAAAGTTTGGGTGGTATCACCACCGACCTGCAATCGCGGGTCCTCGATGCCGCCGGGGCGGTGGTGCCCGGCTTGTTCGCGGCCGGAGAGGCGGCCGGATTCGGCGGCGGAGGCATGCACGGCTACCGCGCCTTGGAAGGAACCTTCCTCGGTGGTTGCCTGTTCACCGGGCGAAGCGCCGGCCGCTCCGCCGCCGGTCGGGAGTAACCGTTGGATCCGCAGTGGCAGCCCGATGTCCTGGGCCCAGGCTACGAATCAGCGACACTCGAAACACCCCTGCCGGACGGAGGCGTCCGCGTCGCCACCCTGGTGCGCCACCTGCCTGCCCAGCCGGCGCCCACCGACCGGGTGGTGTTGTTCCTGCACGGCTGGAGCGACTACTTTTTCAATCGGGAACTGGCCGCCTTCTGGGCCGACGAGGGCTTCTCCTTTTACGCGTTGGACCTGCACAACCACGGCCGCAGCCTTCGTCCCAGCAGCCTCGGCGGCTACGTGGGGGACCTTTCGGAGTACGACCTGGAGCTGGAGCACGCCCTTGCGGTGATCCTCCGGATGCCCGGGCATGCGGACGGGCCGGTGGCTCCCCCGAAAAACCCAACCGGGTCCCGACAAGCCGGATCACCGGCAGCGCGGGTTGAACCTGCGGTGGTCCTGATGGGGCATTCCACCGGAGGTCTCGTTGCCGCTTGGTGGGCCGGGCGGCATCCGGGCCGGGTCACCCACCTTGTCCTGAACAGCCCGTGGCTGGAATTCCATGGCAGCCCGCTGCTTCGACGGGCCCTCAGCGCATCCCTGCGGCCCATCGCTCGGCGTTGGCCGGAGGCCAGGGTGCCCCTTCCCGAGCGGAACTTCTACTGGCGCAGCATCAGCACAAGCGCCGGCGGAGAATGGGAACTCGACGACCGGATGCGGCCGCCCGGAGCGTTCCCCGTCCGGGTCGGCTGGCTGCAGGCGGTACTTGCGGCGCAGCGGGAACTGTCGCGGGGCCTGCGCATCGACGTGCCGGTCCTGGTGCTGCTCTCCGCCCGAAGCCTGAACGGGATGCTGTGGCGGGAGGCCATGCGGAGGGCCGATGCGGTGCTCGATGTGCGCACCATGGCGGACCGCGCCAGGACGTTGGGCGGCAACGTCAGCCTGGAAACCATAGACGGTGGCCTGCACGATGTGCTGCTGTCTCCCCCGCCGGTGCGGCAGGAGGCGTACCGGCGGCTGCACGCCTGGATCGCCGCCCACCTTCCAGCGGATGGGGTGCCGTAGTTCCGTCAGCGCAGCGGGAAAGTTCCCGCAGCCCAGCCGGGAACCCGCCCCTCAGCGGGCTGCGGGCCGGGAAGGCGCCCTCAGCGCGCTGCGTCCACCGCTCCGCCATAACGGCGGTCGCGCCGGGCGTAAATGTCAACGGCCTTCCACAGGGTACGCCGGTCCACATCCGGCCACAGTTCGTCCAGGAAAACGAACTCCGCATATGCCGATTGCCAGAGCATGAAGTTGGAGAGCCTCTGCTCACCACTGGAGCGCAGGAACAGATCCACATCGGGCAGGTCCGGGGCGTAGAGGAACTGCTGGATCGTGCTTTCCCGGATGGCCCGCGGCTTCAGCGTCCCCGCCGCGACCTGTTCCGCCAGGGCTGTCACGGCGTCGGCGATCTCGGCCCGCCCACCGTAATTGACGCACATGGTCAGGGTGATGGTGTCGTTGTCCCGGGTGAGCTCCTCGGCCTCTTCCAGCTCCCGAATCACCGAACCCCACAGCCGTGGCCGGCGTCCGGCCCAGCGGATCCGCACGCCCCAGGCGTCCAGCTGGTCGCGTTGGCGGCGCAGCACGTCCTTGTTGAAGCCCATCAGGAACCGCACCTCCTCGGGTGAGCGCTTCCAGTTCTCGGTGGAAAACGCGTAGACGCTCACGTGCCGAATGCCCATCTCAATGGCACCTGCCATCACGTCCAGCAGGGCCGGCTCCCCCGCCTTGTGCCCTTCAATGCGGGGCAGGCCGCGGGCGTTGGCCCAGCGGCCGTTGCCGTCCATCACGATGGCGACGTGCTCGGGAACCAGCTCGGCCGGAACGTCGGGCATGACGGCGCCGGAGGGGTGCGGCCACGGCGCCACCACTGGGGCCTTGTGCGGGCTGCGGCCATTGCGGCCGGCTCGACGGGTTGATCCGGCCGGGGACGTTCTGGCCAAGGTTATGCACGCTCCACGTGTTTGAGGGAGCGGACGGCCCGCTCCAGGTGCCATTGCAGGTAGGCGGCCACCAGGCCGGCCGCCTCCCGCCGGTTCTGCTGCTCCGACCGGTCAGCCGTTCCCCAGTCCCCCGTCAGCAGCGCCGCCAGCAGGATCATCGTGGCAGCTGCCGGTGCCGGTGAGCCCGGCGGCCTGCAGGCATGGCAGACGGCTCCGCCGAGCGGGGCGGAAAAGGCTCCGTGCGGTCCGGGCGCCCCGCAGCGTGCGCAGTCGGTGAAGCTGGGTGCCCAACCGCCGGTCGCCAGAGCCCGCAACAGGTAGGAGTCCAGGATGAGTTCCGGCGCGTGGTCGCCCCGGCTGAGCGAGGCCAGCGCCCCCACCACCAACAGGTACTGCGCTGTCGCCGATTCGCCGTCGGCGTCGGTCAGCCGTTCGGCGGTTTCGGTGATGGCCGCGGCGACCGTGTACCGGGCATAGTCGGCGACGATGTCCCGTCCGTAGGATCCTTTGGCCACGGCCTGCGTGACGATGTCCAGGTTGCGGCCCTCCACCAACTGCAGGTCTGCGACCATGAACGGTTCCAGCCGGGCCCCGAATTTGCTCGTGGTGCGCCGCACCCCTTTGGCGACGGCGCGAATCTGGCCGTGGTGCCGGGTCAGCAACGTGATGATCCGGTCCGCCTCGCCCAGCTTGTGCGTCCGGAGCACGACGGCGTCATCCCGGTAGGTGCGCGCGGCGAATGAATTTCTGGACACCCGTCCATTCTTCCACTTCCCCGTCCCCGCAACGGACCGGGCGGGGCCGAAGCCCCGCCCCGGTCGCCGTCGTCGGGCGCGATCAGGTCACTACGCCAAGGTTCCCTCAGGCGTTGTGGTCGCGGATGGCCCGGTTGACGGCGGAAATGACTGCCTTCAGCGATGACATCGCCGTGTTGGAGTCGATGCCGACGCCCCAGAGCACCCGGTCGCCGACAGCGGCCTCCACGTATGCTGCGGCGCGGGCGTTCCCGCCTTCGGACAGGGCGTGTTCGGAGTAGTCCAGCACGCGCACATCCACGCCGTCCTCGTCCAGGATGCTCAGCAGTGCGGCGATCGGTCCGTTGCCCCGTCCGGTGCGACGCACCTGCACGCCGTCGATCAGCATGGTGGCGTTCAGCGTCATCTGCGAGTCGTCGTCGGTTTCGGTGGTGAACGAGCCCAGGCTGTACCGGCCCCACTGTCCGTCCGGGTTCGCGGAAGGGCTGGGCAGGTACTCGTCCACGAAGATGTCCCACAGCTGCGCGCCGCTGACCTCCCCGCCCACCGTGTCGGTGCGCTTCTGGATGACACCGGAGAACTCGATCTGGGCCCTGCGTGGCAGGTCCAGGCTGTGCTCGTTCTTGAGCAGGTAGGCCACCCCACCCTTGCCCGATTGCGAGTTGACGCGGATCACGGCCTCGTAGCTGCGGCCCAGGTCCTTGGGATCCACCGGCAGGTAAGGCACCGCCCAGGTCATGTCCTCGACCGCGCGGCCGGCCTGGGCGGCATCCCGCTCCAGGGCCTCAAAGCCCTTCTTGATCGCGTCCTGGTGCGACCCGGAGAACGCCGTGAAGACCAGGTCGCCACCGTACGGAGTGCGTTCCGGCACGGGCAACTGGTTGCAGTACTCAACGGTGCGGCGCACGCCGTCGATGTCGGAGAAGTCGATCATCGGGTCCACGCCCTGGCTGAACAGGTTCAGGCCGAGGGTTACCAGGTCCACGTTGCCGGTCCGTTCGCCGTTGCCGAACAGGCAACCTTCAATGCGGTCTGCACCGGCCAGGTAGCCCAGCTCCGCGGCAGCGACGCCGGTCCCGCGGTCGTTGTGCGGGTGCAGGGACAGGATGATGCCTTCCCGCGGGTGCAGGTGCCGGCTCATCCACTCGATGGAATCGGCGTACACGTTGGGCGTTGCCATCTCCACCGTCGCGGGCAGGTTGACGATGACCTGGCTGTCGGCGGAAGCCAGGAACACGTCGGCGACGGCGTTGCAGACCCGCACCGCGTACTCCAGCTCCGTGCCGGTGAAGGATTCGGGCGAGTACTCGTAGGTGATGTGCGTGTCGGTGAGGGTTTCCTCGTACTTCTTGCACAGCCGGGCGCCCTGCAGGGCAATGTCGAGGATGCCGTCCTCGTCAGAGTTGAAAACCACCCGGCGCTGCAGTACCGAAGTGGAGTTGTACAGATGCACGATGGCCTGTTTGGCCCCCACGAGCGATTCGTAGGTCCGCTCGATCAGGTGCTCGCGGGCCTGCGTGAGGACCTGGATGGTGACGTCGTCGGGGATGTGGCCGCCTTCGATCAGCTGCCGGACGAAGTCGAAGTCCGTCTGGGACGCGGAGGGAAAGCCGACTTCGATTTCCTTGTATCCCATGCGGACCAGCAGTTCGAACATCTTCATCTTGCGGGCCGGGCTCATCGGGTCGATCAGTGCCTGGTTGCCGTCCCGCAGGTCCACTGCGCACCAGCGGGGGGCCTTGGTGATGACCTTGTCCGGCCACGTGCGGTCCGGCAGCTCGACGGTGATCTGTTCCCGGAACGGCAGGTAACGGTGGATGGGCATTCCGGAGGGCTTTTGTGCGTTTTGCATGGCGTGCTTTGTCCTTTGGTTTCGCAGCTTTTGGGTGGCCGGGCATCACTCACTCCGCAGCGAGGGATCGGCCTGCCGTGGCTGGGAGCGTCGGTGGGACGCCCGGAACCTACGGGTGTGTGGCCTCGCCGCGGCAGCTAAGAAGGAGCATTTCAGCGCGCACAATTGCCACACTAACACGGCGCGTAAGATGAATGTGAAGCAGCCCACGTACGGTCCGCATTACGGACCGTACGGCCCCGGACGGGGCCGCTGCCACTCCTTCCCCGTAACGAAAGCGAACTCCTTCATGACACGTTCCGGTATCAACACCAGCTACCTCGACCCCGCCGTCCGCCCTCAGGATGACCTGTACCGGCATGTAAACGGCGGCTGGTTGCGCAGCTCGGAGATCCCGGACGACCGTGCCCTGATCGGGTCCTTCATCACGCTGCGTGATGAAGCTGAACTGGCAGTGCGCGAAATTATCCGCGACGCCGCGGAACGGGCAGGCACCGCAGCGACCAGCGACGGTACGCCCAGCGATGTGGAGCGCAAGATCGGTGACCTCTTTGCCAGCTTCATGGACGAGGGCCGAATAGAGGAACTTGGCGGCGCCCCCTTGAAACCACGGCTGGAGGCGATCTTTGCCACCTCCAGCGTGGAGGAGTTCGTCACCGTGATGGGGGAATTGGACCGCACCGGCAGCGATGGACTGTTTGGTGGCTACGTCAGCAATGACGCGGGGAATCCGGAGCGGGCGCTGCTGCACCTGTACCAGGGTGGCCTGGGCTTGCCCGACGAGTCCTACTACCGCGAGGAAAAGTTCGCCGGGATCCGCACGGCCTACGTTGCCCACGTCTCGCGGATGCTGGCGCTGGCGGAGGTTCCCGATGCGGCTGCCGCCGCGGAGCGCATCATGGAGCTGGAGACCGCCATCGCCGCCCGGCACTGGGACAAGGTGACGCTCCGCAACCCGCAAAAGACCTACAACCTGAAGTCCCACGCGGATGCGGTGGCCCTGTTGCCCGCCCTGCAGTTCTGGTTCGCCGGGATGCGCATCCCCGCCGGCAGCAGCGCCGAAGTAGTAGTACTGACGCCCGACTTCTTTTCCGGCGTCGCTGCCCTCCTGACTCCCGGCCAGCTTCCGGTCTGGCAGGAATGGCTGGCCCTGCGGGTGGTCTCGGCGGCCGCACCGTACCTGTCAGCGGCGTTCGTCGACGCCAACTTTGCGTTCTACGGGACCACCATCTCTGGAACCCCGGCTAACCGCGAACGCTGGAAGCGGGGCGTGTCCCTGGTGGAGGGGTCCTTGGGCGAAGCCGTTGGGCAGCTGTATGTCGACCGGCACTTCCCGGCCGGCCACAAGGCGCGGATGGAAGCCCTGGTGGCGAACCTCATCGACGCCTACCGGCGCAGCATCAACGCCCTGGAATGGATGACGGCCGAAACTCGTCAGCGTGCATTGGAGAAGCTGGACCTCTTCGTGCCCAAGATCGGCTACCCGGAAAAGTGGCGGGATTACACGGCCCTCATCGTCGATCCCGCTGACCTGCTGGGCAACCTGGAACGCAGCCACGAGTTCGAGCTGGGCCGGCAGTTGGCGAAGATCGGCGCCCCGATTGACCGGCAGGAGTGGCTGATGACACCGCAGACGGTCAACGCCTACTACAACCCGACCATGAACGAGATCGTCTTTCCGGCCGCGATCCTGCAGCCGCCGTTCTTTGATGCCGACGCCGACGACGCTGCCAACTATGGGGGCATCGGCGCGGTGATCGGGCACGAGATCGGGCACGGCTTCGACGACCAGGGCTCGCAGTTCGACGGAACCGGCGCGCTGCGCAACTGGTGGACCGACGTCGACCGGGAAGCGTTCGAGGCGCTGACCGCGCGGCTGGTGACCCAGTATGAGGCGCTGAGCCCGGACGCGGCGCCCGGTCATTTCGTCAACGGCAAGCTCACCTTGGGCGAGAACATCGGCGACCTGGGCGGACTGGCGATCGGCTACTCGGCCTACCTGCTGAGCCTGGCCGGGCAGGACCCGGCCGAGATTGAGGGCCTCACCGGGGCTGAGCGTTTCTTCTATTCCTGGGCGGAATGCTGGCGGACCCTGATCCGGCCGGAAGAAGCGATCCGCCGCCTCTCGGTGGACCCGCACTCCCCCGCCGAGCTGCGCTGCAACGCCGTGGTCCGCAACCTTGACGCGTTCCATGAGGCGTTCGCCGTCGAACCCGGGGACGCGCTGTGGCTGGCCCCGGACGAGCGCGTGCGCATCTGGTAGCAGCCAACGCCGGGCGCCGCTACTGGTAATACAGTGGATTCACGCTCTGGCACTGCACCTGCTGGTCGGCCGTGGCAGACACGATGTTCTGCGGCAACGGGGCGGAGCCGAACGCTGTTCCGGAGGCGAAGTCGCTGCCGACCAGCAGTTGCACGCCGGTGACCGATGGCGAGGGCGCGATCTGCCCGGCGGGAATACCAAACAGGGCCGCAACGTCGGTGGCGACGTCCTGGAAGTCCGGGCCGTACAGCACCTGGGTGGTGGTCGCCGTCGGCGCGGAACCCTGCGTCACGGACGTGAAGCCGGCAGCGCCGAGCGCCGCTGCCAATTCCGACGACCGGGTCAGCTGTCCGGTCGCGTCAGTCACGGTGATCGGTTGCAGCGCGCGATCGTACGGTGGCGTGGCTGGCGCCGTCGGGGTGGCCGGTGCGGTGGCGGGAGCTGTTTCGGCGGCGGGCGGGGCGGGGGTCAGGTCCTGGTCGGCCCGCAACGCGGCGAACAGGTTGTCGGCATCAGGCTGCAGCAGCACCACCCTTGCCTGGTCGGACGGGTCCGGTGCCCAGGGCGCGGTGATGAAGGCAACCTTGGCCAGATCAACGTTCTTGAGCCGGTTTGCCACCGAAATCATGCTGCCGATGTTGGCCAGTCCCTTGTCGATGGTGAGGTTGCGCGTGACGGCGTCGGCGATGCCGTAGACCTTGGGCAGGTCGGTGAGGGTTCCCTCACTCTTGATCTTGTGCGTCATCGAGGCCAGGAACGCCTGCTGTGCCTTGATCCGGGCCAGGTCACTGGCATCTCCGAAGCCGTGCCGGGTGCGCAAGAAGGACAGCGCCTGTTCGCCCTGCACCTTGCTGGTCCCCGCCGGCAGTTCCAGCCCCGAGTCGGGGTCGCGCATGGCGTGGTCAACGCAGACCTCCACGCCGCCCAGCGTGTTTGAAAGGTCCTTGACGGCGTTGAAGTCGGCGAGCATGAAATGGTCGATGTGCAGGCCGGTCAGGTCATTGATCGCTGCGACGGTGCACCCCGGTCCCCCCAAACTGAGGGCGGAATTCAGTTGCGCGAAGGCCATGGCCTCCGTGGTTTCCCCGGTCTTGGAGTTGCGGCACGCGGGGATGGCGGTCATCAGGTCGCGCGGAAAGCTGACGACGCTGACGCGCTTGTTGTCCGCTGACAGGTTCATCAGCATCATCACATCGGAGTTGCCGAAACCGGTTGAATCGTCGGAGCTGCCGTACTCCCCGTTCGTGCCGTCACGGGTGTCAGTGCCCATGATGAGGATCTGCAGCGGGTCGTTGCTGTCGCTGACCGTGGCCTGGGTTTCCGTGTTGGTGCCAAGGTTGAGGTCCGCCACCTGCACGTTGCCCTGCAGCCGGGTGAAGAGGATTCCGGCCAGCGCGATGGCTGCCACGAGGATCAGTGCGACGGCGGAAGCAGCGATTTTTAGCCAGCGCGGCGCGCGGCGGCGGGCACGGAAATGCCTGCCCGCCTGCGGCTGTCCCGTCGTGGCACTGGAGGTGCTGCGTCCCGTCTGCCGATCACCGCCCTGACGACGACGCACCATCTGCCAAACCTTCCTTCGCGTACGTGAAATCTTCCCAAGTGTAGAGGGTCCGGCTGGGCGTCTGCTGGGTCTGCCCGGGAGGGCCAGGAGCTAAAAGCCCAGCTTCACCAGTTGCTTAGGGTCCCGCTGCCAGTCCTTGGCCACCTTGACGTGCAGGTCGAGGTAGATGCGTGTGCCAAGCAAGGCTTCGATGCCGCGCCGGGCGTTGCTTCCGACGTCGCGGAGCCGCGCGCCGCCCTTGCCGATCACGATGGCCTTCTGCGACGGCCGCTCCACGTACAGGTTCACCCGGACGTCGAGCAGCTGGTTGTCCGCCGCCCGTCCTTCCCTGGGAATGATTTCCTCAACCACCACGGCGAGGGAGTGCGGCAGCTCGTCCCGGACACCCTCCAGCGCCGCCTCGCGCACCAGCTCGGCAACCATGACTGCCTCGGGCTCGTCGGTCAGCTCACCGTCGGGATACAACGGGGGCGAGGCGGGCAGGTAGCCGGCCAGAACCTTGGCGGCAGTGTCCACCTGGAACCCGTCGACGGCGGAGACGGGGACGACGTCCGCCCAGCCGTCACCGCCAAGCACGTCGCGTCCAAGGGCCGCCACCGCGAGGAGCTGCTCGGTCAGCGCTTGCCGGTCAACGGTGTCGGTCTTGGTCACCAGGGCGATGATGGGCTTGTTGCCCACGGCCGCCAACTGGTTGGCAATGAACGTGTCACCGGGGCCGATCTTTTCATTGGCGGGCAGGCAAAAACCGATGGCGTCTACTTCGGAAAGCGTGTCCGCCACCAGGTCGTTCAGCCGCTGCCCCAGCAGGGTACGCGGGCGGTGCAGCCCTGGCGTGTCCACCAGGATCAGTTGGAAATCCTCGCGGTGGACGATGCCGCGGATGGTGTGCCGGGTGGTCTGCGGTTTGGCGGACGTGATCGCGACCTTTTGGCCTACCAGGGCGTTGGTCAGGGTGGACTTTCCGGCGTTGGGCCGGCCGACCAGTACGGCGAACCCGGCACGGTAGCCCTCGACGGGTCCGCTGGAAGCCATCAGCCCGTCCTTGGTCGGGTGCTGCTGCTTGGACCTGCTCATGAAAGACTCCCTGCGGCGTTTCCGCCTTCGTTGCTTAGCTCGGATAGTTCAGTGTCCGCCGCGGCCGGGGCCGTGGCAATGATGTGGCTGACCCGGTTGCGGCGACCCTCCAGGCGTTCGGCCCGCAGGCGGATGCCTTCAACTTCGACTTCGCTGCCGACGATGGGCACGCGCCCCAGGGCCTTGCCGAGCAGGCCGCCTACGGTGTCCACTTCGTCGTCGTCGAGGTCCATGCCGAAGAGTTCACCGAGCTCATCGATGTCCAGGCGTGCGCTGACACGGAATTCGCCTGCACCGAGGGCTTCGACCTCGGGGGTTTCTGAGTCGTACTCGTCCACAATTTCCCCGACGATTTCTTCGATCAGGTCCTCGAGCGTCACCAGGCCGGCGGTTCCGCCGTACTCGTCGATGACGATGGCCACGTGGGTGGACTCGACCTGCAGTTCGCGCAGCAGGTCGCTGACCAGTTTGGATTCGGGGACGTAGCGCACCGGCCGGGCGATGGGGTCCACGATCGTGCCGTGCGGGCCGTGCTGGTGTTCCGCCGCGACCAGGTCCTTCAAATAGAGGATGCCGCGGATCTGGTCGGTGCTTTCCCCGATGATCGGAATGCGGGAGTAGCCCGAGCGCAGGAACAGCCGCATGGCGTCCTCGTAGGAAGATCCTTCGTCGATGCTGACAATGTCGGTACGGGGAACCATGACCGAGCGGACACGGGTGTCGCCCAGGTCGAAGACGCTCTGGATGAGTTCCGCTTCGTTGTCTTCGATCATTTCCGATTCGCTGGCGCGGTCCACGAACTCGCGGAACTCCTCCTCGCTCACGAATGCATCGTCCCCGGCTGGGGCACCCGGGGCGACGGCGCCGCCGAGGCGGACGAGCCAGCCGGGAACCGGTCCCAGCACCCAGCAGAGGAAGCGGACCAGCCCGCCGGTGCCGCGCACGACGGCGGCCGAGTGCAGCCGGCCCAGGCGGCGTGGTGAAACGCCGACCAGGACAAACCCGATGGCTGCCATGACGGCGGTGGCCAGCAGGCCGGCCAGCCAGATGCCGGGCACCAGGTCCAGGAACAGCAACGCGACGGCCACGGCTGCCGCCATTTCGAACCACACGCGCCAGAAGCGCAGCGCGTTCATATGCGCGACGGGGTTGGCCAGGATGCGCGCCATGGAGGGCGATTTGGTGTGTGCTGCCACCACCTCGGCGTCGTGGCGCGGGAAGTAGTTGAACGCCGCCTCAGCGGCCGTGAGCACGCCGGCGATGGCCACGAACCCCAGGCCCATGGCAATTAACGCCAGGGTGATCACTGCATTGTCTCCCGTGGGGCTGCCGTGCCGGTGAAGCCTGACAGCAGTTCGCGCTGCAGCGCGAACATTTCTTCCTTTTCTTCCGGCTCGGCGTGGTCGTAGCCGAGCAGATGGAGCATGCCGTGCGTGGTGAGCAGGAGCATCTCCGCCGCGGCGGAATGGCCGGCGGCCTTGGCCTGTTCGGCGGCAACCTGCGGGCAGAGCACGATGTCACCGAGCAGGCCCTCAGGTGTGGGACGCTGCGGCGTCCCGGGGCGTAGTTCGTCCATGGGGAAGGACAGCACGTCGGTGGGGCCGGGCTCGTCCATCCACTCGATGTGGAGTTTTTCCATGGCCTCGACGTCCGCCAGGATGATGGAGAGCTCCGTCTGCGGGTGGACGTACAGCTGCTCCAGGATGTAGCGGGCCAGCCTCACCAGCTCGGCTTCGTCGGCGGGGATGCCCGATTCGTTGTTGACTTCGATGCTCACGGTTGTCCGTGCTCCCTTGCGGGTGCGGGCCTGGCTGCGGAGGGGTAACGGCGCTGGGGGTGGGTGCCGTTTGTCGCGTGCTGGGCTTCGTCCCAGCGGCTGTAGGCGCTGACGATGTCTCCCACGAGCCGGTGCCGGACAACGTCCGCAGCCTCGAGGATGGAAAAGGACACATCCGGAATGCCCCGCAGGATCTGCTCCACGATCCGCAGCCCCGAGGTTGTTCCGTTCGGCAGGTCCACCTGGGTTACGTCGCCGGTGACCACCATCTTGGAGCCGAAGCCCAGCCGGGTGAGGAACATCTTCATCTGTTCAGGCGTGGTGTTTTGCGCCTCGTCCAGGATGATGAACGCGTCGTTGAGGGTGCGCCCGCGCATGTAGGCCAGGGGTGCCACCTCGATCGTTCCTGCCGCCATCAGGCGCGGACTGGAGTCCGGGTCCATCATGTCGTGCAGGGCGTCGTAGAGGGGACGGAGGTAGGGGTCAATCTTGTCACTGAGGGTTCCGGGCAGGAAGCCCAGCCGTTCGCCGGCTTCGACGGCCGGCCGGGTGAGGATGATCCGGTTGACTTCCTTCTGCTGCAGCGCCTGCACGGCCTTCGCCATGGCCAGGTACGTCTTTCCGGTACCGGCCGGGCCGATGCCGAAGACCACCGTGTTCTGGTCGATCGCGTCGACGTAGTTTTTCTGGTTCAGCGTCTTGGGCCGGATGGTGCGGCCGCGGCTGGAAATGATGTTGTGCGTCAGCACATCGACGGGGGAAGCCGCTGCCTGTGAATGCAGCATCAGGACCAGTTGCTCCAGGACGGCAGGAGTGACGGTTGTCTTACGCTCCACCAGGCCGCGGACTTCCTCGAACAACCGCATGATTCGCGGGACGTCGGCCTTCGGTCCGGAGATGGACAGCTCGTTGCCGCGAACGTGGAAGTCCACCGACGGGTAGCTGGTCTCCACGAAGCGGAGGGCTTCGTCGTGGGCGCCCAGGGACCGCACCATTTGTTCGGGGGATTCAAAGGAGACGATTTCCGTGCGGAGGTCAGCGATGGAGTGCGGGAACGAGAGCGCGTCGTCGGCCGCCTGGGTTCCGGCAGCGGTAGTGTCTGGTGCTGAATCTGTCATGGCGTCGGCCGGCCGGCCTGGAACTCCTCCTTGTGGGGCGGGGCTGCTCCCCGCGGTGATGCTGGATTTACCCTCCATCCTACGGCAGCCCCGTCTGCCGCTGCCGCTGCGAGCCCCTGATTCTCTGCAGGCGAAAGCGCCCCTGTCCGGTTCCCAGCCTGCGCCCAGCCGGTATCGAACGGATACCAAAGAGGTTTCGATACGGTTTCAGTTCAGCCGCGCATCCCCGAAGGCGCTTGTATGGGCAAATCGCTGTGCGAAGCTGAAAAACGACCTTGCAAGCAACGACAGGACAGACCATCAGGATCCGGGACCAGCAGTTCCAGCGCGCCCAGGACGTCCGGCCCTCGGCCGGGCGCCTCCGTGCTGCCTGCGGTGCTGCGGTCCTGGTGCTGTCGCTGCTGGCCACCGGGTGCTCCGCGTCCGAGGAGCCCGCACCGGTGGATTCGACGATGCCTGCCTCCAGCAGCGGAGCCGCACCCACGTCGACAGTGACGAGCGCGCCACTGGAGACCGCTAAGAGCATCTCACAACTGCCGGTGTACTGGCTGGGTCACAGCGGCAGCGATGTCTTCCTGTACCGGGAATTCCTGCCGGCAAACGGCACCGAGGACCCGATTCAGGCCGCGCTCCTGGCGATGACCAGTCAGCGGCCCCTGGACGGTGACTACTTCAGTCCGTGGCGGAAACCGTCCAAGCTGGGCGCCTCCATCTCGGCGCAGAACGTCATCACGGTGGACATTTCTGCTGACGCCTTCAGCGACAACGTTGACGAGGGAATCGCCACGCGGGCCATCCAGCAGCTGGTGTACACCGCCACGGCGGCGGCCGCCAGTGCCGCGCTGATTGCGGCCAACCAGTCGATCCAGGTGGTCCTGCTGGTGGATGGGCATACTGACTACCGCGCGTTCGGCCAGGTACTGCTGGACAAGCCGCTGGTGCGCCAACCGCGGTACACCGCTCCCATCTGGGTCGTTGACCCGCAGGAAGGCGCCACCAGCACCGGCGCCCTGGAGGTGCACGGGCGGGCGGTGTCCCCGGACGGGTCGCTGCAGTGGCAGCTGCTGAAGCGTGGCGCGTCCAATTCGCTGGACGTGTACCTGTCCGGCACCACCTCGGTCACCTCGGGAGCAAACCAGTTGGGCGACTTCTCATTCACGGTGGGGGCGCCCGCCGGAGAGTACGAACTGCGCCTCTTTTACCGGGACCCGAACGATCCGCAGGCCCAACCCGGGGTGGAAACCAAGATGGTGCACTTCAAATAGAGCGTTCCGGCCGGGTCACCAACGGCCCAGGGCCTCACTGAGCAGTGCGACGGCGGCCGGTCCGGCCGTTGAGGAGCGCAACACGTGCGGGCCCAGCCTGGCGGTTTCGGCTCCGGCGTCGACCAGCAAACCCAGCTCGCGCGGAGAGATGCCGCCCTCGGGACCGACGATCAGCAGGATCTCCGGTGCCGCGGCGTCCGTCGCCGCCCCTGCCAAGGCGGAGCGGCGCCGTTCCAGCACCTTCCGCAAGGGTTCGGTGGCCTCTTCGTGCAACACGATCGCCAGGCCGGCGGCAGCGGCCCGGCGCACCAGGGCCGGCGTGTCGACCGCCTCATCCACCGGTGGTATCCAGGACCGACGCGCCTGCTTGGCTGCTGCGCGGACGACGGCACGCCACTTGGCCAGCGATTTGGCGGCCCGGTCACCCTTCCAGCGCACAATCGACCGTTCGGCCTGCCAGGGCAGCACCGCGTCCACGCCGAGTTCGGTGGCGGTCTCTATGGCCAGTTCATCCCGGTCACCTTTGGCCAAGGCCTGCACCAGGACCAGCCGCTCGGCTGGATCCGGCGCCCGGTCGACGCTCTCGACGCGCAGTTCCAGTTCCCCGGACCGGGCCTCGGTCACCGTTCCTCCGATGCGTAGCCCATTGCCGTCCACCACGTCCACCGGCTCCCCCGGGGCCAGCCGCTTCACAGTGCTGGCGTGGCGTCCCTCCGCGCCGGCAAGGACAAACAAGGAACCGGGCGCCAGGGTCGCCAGTTCCTCCGTCTCGGCGAAGAACAGCGCGTTGGTCATGAGCGGTTACAGGTTGCCGAGCTTGTCGCGCAGGCGGGAGAACATGCCGCCGCTGCTGACGAGTTTGCCGGAGGTGAACTGTTCCCCGCGCAGCTGGGCCAGCTGTTGCAGCAGCGCCTCCTGGGCGGCGTCAACCTTGGTGGGGGTCTCCACGTGCAGGTGCACCTTGAGATCGCCACGGCCGTATCCGCGCAGGTGCGTGACGCCGAGCGAACGCAGGGTGACCACTTCACCGGCCTGGGTGCCGGGCTTGACGCTGATGGGCTGCTCCCCGTCGAAGGTTTCCAGGGTCAGTTCGGTGCCCAGGGCCGCAGCCGTCATCGGCACGGTCAAGGTGGCGTGCAGGTCGTCACCGTCGCGCAGGAACTGGGCGTCGGCGTTGACCTTGATTTCGACGTAGAGGTCGCCGGCCGGTCCACCGGCAGGACCTGCCTCACCCTGGCCGCCAAGCTGGATCCGGGTGCCGGTGCTGACGCCGGCCGGAACCTTGATGGTCAGCGACTTGCGGCTGCGGACCCGGCCCTCGCCGGAGCACTCGTTGCAGGGGTCGGGAATGACGGTGCCGAATCCCTGGCAGGTGCCACACGTAGTAGCGGTCATGACCTGGCCCAGGATGGAGCGCATCGGGCGCTGGATCTGCCCACTTCCGTGGCAGATGTCGCACGTGGCGGGGCTGGTTCCCGGCTGGCAGCAGCTGCCGTCGCAGGTGGGACAGACGACGGCGGTTTCCACTTCCAGCTTCTTGTTGACGCCGAAGACAGCGTCGCGGAGCTCGATGCGGACGTTGATGAGGGCGTCCTGCCCCCGGCGGGTCCGGGCCGGCGGGCCCTGCTGGCCGGCTCCGCCGAAGAACGTCTCGAAAATGTCCTGGAACGCAAAGCCGGGACCGCCGCCAAAGCCGCCGCCGGCGCCGAAACCGGTTTCGGTTCCGTTTTCGTTGCCCGTGGTGTCGTAGACGCGGCGCTTCTGCGGGTCTGACAGCACTTCATAGGCGTGCGTCACGTTCTTGAAGCGTTCCTGCGCGTCGTCCCCCTGGTACACGTCGGGGTGGTACTGGCGGGCCAGCTTGCGGTAGGCCTTCTTGATTTCCTCGCCTGTCGCTTCACGGGATACGCCCAGCACGTCGTAATGGTTAGCCAATGTTCCTTGCTCTTTTCTTCGTCCGAATCAGCAGCGGGCCGGCAGGCGCCTAGCCGG
Source organism: Micrococcaceae bacterium (assembly GCA_025465475.1). Taxonomy (GTDB): domain Bacteria; phylum Actinomycetota; class Actinomycetes; order Actinomycetales; family Micrococcaceae; genus Arthrobacter_M. The sequence continues at coordinate 15,377 of JAODMR010000097.1, read as the reverse complement.
CCAGGATTCTCGATAGGTAACGGGCGACGGCACGCACGGCGGCCATCGTATTCGGATAGTCCATGCGGGTCGGCCCGAGCACCCCGATCTTCGCAGAAGCGTCGGGGCCGTAGCCGGTGGCGACGACGGAAGCCTCCACCAAGGCGTCGTGCGGGTTCTCGCGGCCGATGCTGACGGACACGCCACGGGAATCCTCGGCCATCTCGGACAGCAGCCGCAGCATCACCACCTGCTCCTCCAGGGCATCCAGCACCGGCCCGATGCTGAGCGGGAAGTCCACGTTGGAGCGGGCGAGGTTCGCGGTTCCGGCCAGCACGATGCGGTCCTCCCGGGCAGCCGTCGCGAGCTGCACCAGCGCCTCGGCGAGCCGGTTCGCCGCCGGCCGCAACACCGGGGGCACCATCGCCGGAACGACGCCGATGGTCTGGGCCATGGTGCTGACCAGGGACCCGGAGGCTACCCGCAGGCACTGCCCGCGCAGCTGGGCCAGGCTTTCGTCGTCGAGGTCCTGCCCGACGTCGATGACGCGTTGCTCCACCTTGCCGGTGGCCAGGATCAGCACGATGAGCACCTGCCGCGGAGCGAGCGAGACGAACTCGATGTGCCGCACCGTGGCCGTCACCATGCGCGGATACTGCACGACGGCGACCTGGTTGGTCAGTTGGGCCAACGTGCGGACGGTGCGGTCGAGCACGTCATCCAGGTCGTTGGATCCGTCCAACAGGGCCTGGATCGCGCGCCGCTCCGCGGCGGAGAGGGGCTTGACGGCGGAGATCCGGTCCACGAACAGGCGGTAACCCTTGTCCGTGGGAATCCGCCCGGCGGAAGTGTGGGGTGCGGTGATCAGGCCTTCCTCTTCCAGGGCGGCCATGTCGTTGCGGATCGTGGCGCTGGAAACGCCGAGGTGGTGCCGGTCGACCAGGGCTTTGGAGCCCACGGGCTCACGGGAATGGACATAGTCCTCGACGATGGCGCGGAGTACTTCCAGCCTGCGCGGCTCACTCATCGTTCCACCTCCTGCCGGTCCCCATGCACGACCTCCATCCCCGGATTCTGCCGTTAGCACTCGCTGTGCCCAAGTGCTAAGTCTAATACGTTCTTCCGCCGCCCTGCGCGGCCCGGCAGCAGAACGCGGCCGGTTGCTAGCATGGACAATTCCGTAACGAGAGGAACGCCGTGTCCCATTCCACCTGGGGGCCCCAGTCACTGGCAGCACCGTCCCGGAAGGCCCTGCCCAAGGTTCCCGCCACGGCGGGCCTGGTGCTCGAAGAGGTGCAGACCGGGTGGGTGGGGGCTGTGGTGCGCGTGGAGAAGTCCGGCGGCATGCACATCGTGGTCCTTGAGGACCGGCGCGGCAAGACCCGCTCCTTTCAACTGGGTTTTGGCTTCCTGCTGGAGGGCCGGCCCGTGGAGGTGATCGCCGCGCAGCGCAGTGCGGGCAAGCCGGCGGTGGAGCGGACAGCCTCCGGATCGGTGAAGGTGTCAGGGCAGCGGGCGCAGGTGGCCAAGGCGAGCCGCATCTGGGTGGAAGGCAAGCACGACGCCGAACTGGTGGAGAAAGTCTGGGGTGATGACCTGCGGGTGGAAGGCATCGTCGTCGAGCCCCTGCACGGCATTGACGACCTGGCTGGGGCCGTAAAGGCATTCGCTCCGGGTCCCGGCCGCCGGCTGGGGATCCTGGTGGACCACCTGGTTCCGAACTCCAAGGAGTCCCGGATCGCCGCTGACGTGATGCGCCTGCCGGGAGCCCGCGGAAACGTCCTGATCGTTGGGCATCCCTATGTCGACGTGTGGCAGGCCATACAGCCGCGCGTGCTGGGCATTGGCGCGTGGCCGCAGGTGCCGCGAAGCGTGGAGTGGAAGGTGGGCGTGCTTCAGGCGTTCGGCTGGCCGCATGCGGGGCCGGCGGACATTGCCATGGGATGGCGGAAGCTCCTGAGCCGTGTGTCCACTTATGCCGATCTGGAACCCGCCCTGTTGGGACGCGTCGAGGAAGTCATCGACTTCCTGACCGTTCCCGTATCCTAAAAGGTAAGGGACCGCCGCCTGATCAGCGGTTCATTGGAATCGTTCGACAGTTGCGAGGAAGCCCAGTGGCCAACACAGCCGGCCGTGATAACGCCGACAGCACTCCGGTCCGCAAGGAAGCCGTGCAGTACCAGGCCGTGCCCGCAAGCGCCCCGCCCCTGACGGCCGCCGAGGACCGCCAGTGGGCTTTCATGGCCCACTGCGGCGGCATTTTGGGCTGCGTACCGTCGCTGGTGGTGTACCTGGTGTTCCGGACCCGCGGCCCGTTCACGGAGCAGGAGGCCAAGGAAGCCCTGAACTTCACGCTTCCTCCGACTGTGCTGGCGGTTGTGGCGAACATCCTGGCCCTCGTCCTGTCAGTCTTCGCCCCGGTGGCCGGCAGCGTTTTCGCGGTGCTGGCGGTGGTGATCTGGATTTTCCTGACCGTTTTCTCGGTGGTGGCGGCGGTGCACGTCAACCGCGGGCAGCCGTTCCGGTATCCGATCAACCTGCGGCTGCTCCACTAGCTCCCGGGCCTAGTCCGGCAGCAGCCGCCGAACCACAGCGTCGGCCAGCAGCCTGCCCTTGAGCGTCAGGACCAGCAGGTCCCGGAACGCGGCGGCCGGTTGGATCAGTTCCTGCGCGATCAGCAACGGAACTTCCCGCCTGCCAGCCGGTCCCAGGCTCGAGATCCGGATGCCCTCGGCCAGCCGCGTCTGGAGCATGATGCGCTCCATCTCCCGGGTTGGCGCGTCGAGGGTTTCCCGGCCTGCAGCCGGTGACTGTCCGTGCTGCAGCCGGCCGGCATAGGCGGTGGGGTGCTTGACGTTCCACCAGCGCACGCCGCCCGCGTGGGAGTGTGCACCGGGCCCGATGCCCCACCAGTCCGCGCCCTGCCAGTACGCCAGGTTATGCCTGCACGCGTCCTGCGGGGTCCGTGCCCAGTTGCTCACCTCGTACCAGTGCAGGCCGGCGGCGGCGAACAGCCCGTCGGCGAGCGTGTACTTGGCGGCGTGGTCGTCGTCGTCAATCGCCGGAACCTGGCCGCGCCGGATCTGCGCGGCCAGCTTGGTGCCCTCCTCAACGATGAGGGCGTAAGCCGAGATGTGGTCCGGTTCGTAGGACAGGGCTGTCCGGACCGAGGTTTCCCAGTCGTCCATCGATTCACCCGGCGTGCCGTAGATCAGGTCCACGCTCACGGCCAGGCCCGCTTCCCGTGCCCAGGCCACGGCCTGCGGCACGCGCTCCGGTCGGTGGGTGCGGTCCAGCACACGAAGGACGTGCGGAACCGCCGACTGCATACCGAAGGAGACGCGGGTGAAACCGCCGTCGGCCAGTTCCTGCAGGGAGTCCCGGGTGACGGAGTCCGGATTGGCTTCCGTGGTCACCTCGGCGCCTTCCTGCAGACCCCACGCCTCGACGGCGGCCCTGAGGATGGTTGTCAGGTCCCGCGCGGGCAGGAGGGTGGGCGTCCCGCCGCCGAAGAACACGGTGCTCATTGGCCGTGCGGGCAGGCCCGAGTCGGCCAGCACGCGGGCGGCCAACCGCACCTCGGCAACGGCCGTCGCGGCGTACTCGTCCTGGGACGCGCCGCCGCCGAGCTCCCGGGCGGTGTAGGTGTTGAAATCGCAGTAGCCGCAGCGCACCGCACAAAACGGTATGTGCGCGTACAGGCCAAAGGGACGGGAGTCCGCCCCGACGGCGGCCTGCGCGGGCAGGATACCGTCGGCGGGTGCGGGATCTCCCAGCGGCAAAACACTAGGCATGTAAAACTTCTTCCGCAGCTCCTGCCGGAGCTGCTGTCACTTCTTGGATTTGTCCTTGGACGATTCGTCGGAGGATAGGGCTGCGATGAACGCTTCCTGCGGAACCTCGACCCGTCCCACCATTTTCATGCGCTTCTTTCCTTCTTTTTGCTTCTCCAGCAGTTTGCGCTTGCGGGTGATGTCACCGCCGTAGCATTTGGCGAGGACGTCCTTGCGGATGGCGCGGATGCTTTCGCGGGCGATGATCCTGGCGCCGATAGCGGCCTGAATGGGCACCTCAAACTGCTGGCGGGGAATGAGTTCGCGCAGCTTTCCGGTCATCATGACGCCGTAGGCGTACGCCTTGTCCCGGTGGGTGATGGCGCTGAAGGCGTCCACCTGCTCGCCCTGCAGCAGGATGTCGACTTTGACCAGGTCGGACACCTGGTCGCCGTCGGCCTTCCAGTCCAGCGAACCATAGCCGCGGGTACGGGACTTGAGGATGTCGAAGAAATCGAACACGATCTCTGCCAGCGGCAGCCGGTAGCGGATTTCGACGCGGTCCTCGGAGAGGTAGTCCATCCCGTTCATCACGCCGCGGCGCTGCTGGCACAGCTCCATGATGGCGCCGACAAACTCGGTGGGGGCCAGGATCGTGGCCGACACCATGGGTTCGCGTACTTCAGCGATCTTGCCGACGGGATATTCGCTGGGGTTCGTCACCTTGAGGACTTTTTTGTCCTCAAGGGTGACCTCATATTCGACGTTCGGCGCGGTGGAGATCAGGTCCAGGTTGTACTCGCGTTCCAACCGTTCGCGTGTGATCTCCAGGTGCAGCAGGCCAAGGAAGCCGACCCGGAACCCGAAGCCGAGGGCTGCTGAGGTTTCCGGTTCGTACACCAGGGCGGCGTCGTTGAGGGTGAACTTTTCCAGCGCGTCGCGGAGCACCGGGTAGTCGGTTCCGTCCAGCGGATAAAGCCCCGAGAACACCATCGGCTTGGGGTCCTGGTAGCCGCCCAAGGACTTGGTGGCCGGCTTGTGCAGCGTCGTGACCGTGTCGCCGACCTTGGACTGGCGTACGTCCTTCACGCCGGTGATCAGGTAGCCCACCTCCCCCACGCCCAGCCCCTTGGTGGGAACGGGTTCGGGTGAGCTGACGCCGATTTCCAGCAGCTCGTGCGTGGCCCTGGTGGACATCATCTGGATGCGCTCACGCGGGCTGAGCTGGCCGTCAACCACTCGCACGTAGGTGACCACGCCGCGGTAGGAGTCGTAGACGGAGTCGAAAATCATGGCGCGGGCCGGAGCCGTCGGATCCCCGACGGGCGCAGGAAGGTCCCGGACAATCTTGTCCAGCAGCGCCTCCACGCCGACGCCGGTCTTGCCGGAGACCATGAGTACGTCCTCGGGTTCACCACCGATGAGGTTGGCCAGTTCCGCGGCGTACTTTTCCGGCTGCGCGGCGGGCAGGTCAATCTTGTTCAGCACCGGGATGATGGTCAGGTTGTTTTCCATCGCCAGGTAGAGGTTGGCCAGGGTTTGGGCTTCGATGCCCTGGGCCGCGTCGACCAGCAGGATGGCGCCCTCGCAGGCGGCCAAGGACCGGGACACCTCATAGGTGAAGTCCACGTGCCCGGGAGTGTCAATCATGTTCAGGGCGTAGGAGACGCCATCGAGTTCCCATGGCAGGCGCACGGCCTGGGACTTGATGGTGATGCCGCGTTCCCGCTCGATGTCCATCCGGTCCAGGTACTGGGCCTTCATGGCGCGCTGCTCAACGACGCCGGTGAGCTGCAGCATGCGGTCCGCGAGCGTCGACTTGCCGTGGTCAATATGCGCAATGATGCAGAAGTTGCGAATGACCGCCGGATCGGTTGCGGCGGGCACCGTTGCAGTGCGGGCCATCGGGGACACGCGGATTCCTTACTGTCGTACGAATGGGGAGGCGGCGCAGCTGCAGGGCAGCGCGCGGCCTGGCCGCCGGTTTCCCTGGGGACGCTCCGGCCCTCCTAGTCTCCCACGTCCCGGGTTCAGAACGCGCACTCCGGACGGGACCCGGGACTAACGTGGTGCCATGGCTTTCCGTCTTCCCACCCTGATCCGTGTCCTGCGCACCGCCGTCGACGTTCTGTCACGCAGCGCCAGCGATCCTGCCAGCGGCACCCCCTCGCGGGGTTCGTCCGGCGGCCGTACTCCCCGTTCAAACACTCCCCGTTCCAACGGCACCCGCACCGTCCCTGCCCCCGCCACGCGTCCGACCCCTGCCTCCGGCACCACGCCTGCCTCCCGCCCGACCACCGCCACCCGCACGGGTCGACGTGCAGCGACTGGGCCGACTGCCGAACAGGCAACCGGCCGGCGGCACAGCCAGGGGGCAGGCAAGGCTTCCTCGCCGGCTCCCGCTGGGTTGTCCTCTCCCTACCCGGGGGATTACGTAGGCACGGGCGTGGTCCGATACTCGCCCGATCCCGACGGTCAGCCGGATCCCGGGGAGATCGTCTGGACCTGGGTTCCTTTCGAAGAGGACTTCAGCCAGGGCAAGGACCGGCCGGTGCTGTTGATCGGCTCCACGGGTACGAGGTTGCTCGGGTTGATGCTGACCAGCAAGGACCACGGCTCCGTTCGGCGCGGCGACGAGGACTACGTGGATTTGGGGGCCGGGGACTGGGACTCCCGGGGCAGGCCCAGCGAGGCGAAGCTGGACCGCATCCTGCAGCTGGATCCCCGTGACATCCGTCGGGAAGGGTCGGTGCTGGACGCCGCCCGGTTCGAACGGGTGGCGGCGGGCCTGCGCGGCAGGCACGGTTGGAGCTAAGCGTAGGTAGGGCTCACACCTCAACTGTCCGGCATCTGGTAATGTAGTCACTTGTGTGCGCCCGTGCAGGTCGGCGGGTGCAACGGTTCAGCCGGACGTTCACCGTTTTCGAGCATCCCCACGCCGCTGTCAATGGCTGATCCACACCCTCTACGACCGAAGTCCGCTTTAAAAAAGAGAGTTCACACGTGGCTAATATCAAGTCCCAGAAGAAGCGCATTCTCACCAACGAGAAGGCACGCCAGCGCAACAACTCGGTGAAGTCGGAGGTGAAGAGCGCTATCCGCGCCGTCATCACCGCCGTCGAGTCCTCCAACAAGGACGCTGCGACCGTTGCTCTCAAAACGGCCAGCCGCAAGCTTGACAAGGCTGTCAGCAAAGGCGTGATCCACGCCAACAACGCTGCCAACCGCAAGTCGGGCATCTCCAAGAGGGTCAACGCCCTCTAAAGAGAGCCGCTTCTCCTGTTTTTGATGTCGGAGAATTGACAGCTCCGGTAGACAGCGAATGGCCGGTACCTGCGGGTACCGGCCATTCGTGTGTCCGGGGTAAAGACCGCCACCCGGAGGGCAGCGGAAGCTCCATCCGGCGTCGTTCTTACTTGCCCTGCCTATATCCCTGCCTCCAGCTACTTAGCGCCTGGTGGCGGTCGCTATCACGGTCACAGCCCTCTCGACGGCGTAGACGGGGTCGCGCGCTTCACCCTTGACCTGTGCGTCCGCCTCCGCCAGCACCTGAATGGCCCGGACCAGTCCCTCCGGGCTCCACGCCCCGGCGTCCCGGCGCGCCTGCTCAACCTGCCAGGCCTGCAGGCCCAGGTCCCTGGCGATGCTGGCAGCGTTTCCACGGGCCGAATGCACCTTGGCAATGGTCCGCACCTTCATGGCCAGTGCTGCCACCAGCGGCACCGGGTCCACTCCGGTGGCCAGCGCATGCCGCAACGAGGACAACGCAACGGCTCCGTTGCCGGCGATGGCCGCATCGGCCACCCGAAAGGCGGTGGCCTCAACGCGGCCCCCATAGTACCTGCTGACCATGTCCTCGGTGACGGTGCCCTCGACATCGGACAGCAGTTGGCCGCACGCCGCGGCGAGTTCCGCCAGGCTGGACCCCACGGCAGCCACCAGCGCCCGCAGGGCCGCCGGTTCAATCCGACGTCCGGCCTGGCGGAATTCAGTGGCTACGAAGTCGCCCTTGTCGGCGTCCTTCTTCAGCGGCTGGCATTCCACCACTGGGGCGCCGGTGGACTTGATGGCGTCCAGCAGCTTCTTGCCGCGGGTACCGCCGCTGTGCTGGAGCACGACCACGACGTCCGGTTCCGGAGCTGCCACGTAGGCGAGGGCATCCGTAAGGAAGTCTTCGGTCATGGACGCGACAGCGGAAACTTCCAGCAGCTTGGGTTCGGCGAACAGCGACGGACTTGTCAGCAGGGTCAGCTGTCCGGCCACATACGACGAGGCATCCAGCCGAGTCACTTCCAGGTCGGGGCTCTGCCCCCGCAGCGTGTCCCGCAGGATTTGCAGCGCCCGGGCAGCCAGAAATTCCTCCGGTCCCTGCAGGAGGATGAGCGGGGCTGGCGTCACGTGCCTCCAGCCGGTGAGATTGGCGCCGCCGGCTGCTGAACCCGCTCCGCGTCCTGTTCCCCGTGCGGCGGGAGGAGTCATCTCGGGGGCGTGGGGTTGGAGGGCATCACGCTTTCCAGCTTGCCACGCAGCGACGCCAATCCCAAGCTGCTCCCCCGCCCGCTCAGGAAGGGCGACTCGTGGCGGCTGGTCACCAGCCAAAAGCCGGCGAGCAGGAGGGCCGAGACTACAGCCATCAACACGGCTCCGGGCGGACCTTCAGGCCAAGGCCACGAAGCCCCCGGCAGTCCGGCGAAGAACCGGGCGACGATTGCAACCCATGACGCGCCAATACCCGCCACTGCGGCAGCCATGGGTACCAGCCATGGGACGGTCAGTGCGCAGGCAAGCCCGAACGTTCCGACAATCGTGACGAGACCAATCACCGGCGAAACGACCATATTGGCAGGAAGTGCATAGGGGGCGACATATGGCTGCAGAAGCACGATCACCGGGGCGCAGAGGAGTTGGGCAGCCAACGGAACGGCCAATGATTGGGCCAACCATAGCGGAAGCCAACTGCACAACCAGTCGCTGCAGGGCCTCGCTACCAGGACCAGACCGATGGTCGCCAGGACTGAGAGAACGAACGCAGCGTCGGCCGACAGCCAGGGGTCCTGTTCGAGCAGCACCAGCACCGTGCCACCCAACAGGCACAGCGTCCGACGCGGTCGCCCGGCCACCATGCCGAAGACGCCCAGCCAACCCATCACGGCAGCCCGCAGCACGCTGGGATCAGGACCAACGATTCCCACGAACCCAGCGAGCCCTCCCGCGGCCAAACCGGCTGCGAGCCAGCGCGGGGTTCGACAGCATCGGGCCAGGTAGGTCAGGGCGACCAGGACCATCGTGCAATTGGCTCCCGAAACGGCCGTGAGGTGGGTCAAACCTGCGGTCTTCATGGCAGCTGTGAGATCAGGGGGCAGCCCGGAACGGTCACCCGTGACCATGCCGGGAAGCAACCCCGCGGCATCTGGCGGCAGGCCTAAAACGGCCGACCGCCACCGGACCCGCCACCCTGGTTCGGTCGCGTCCGGGCCACCCTTCCCGCTACGGATTGCAGGGGAGTCGAAAGGATCCGTGCGGGCCAGGAAGAGGGCGGCTACGCGGGACCCCGCAGCGGATGCCTGTAGCTTGCCTGCCGCCCCAACCTCCTGCCCGGGTCGCACTGATGCCCACCCCTTTCCGGCGAGGATGAGGACTGGTGTTGCAGCGGGAAAGGTGACACCCGCCGTTGCCGCCTCGGTCAGGGTTGCCTGCACCAGGTACCGGTCACCGGTCCCAAATCCGCTCGCGCGCTGCGGACTGCTGCGCACCGTCATCGTGGCTCGCACGTCCTGGCCCGAGGCAATTGCCGGGCCGATGGGGCCCGCGGTGTGGGCCTGTTGCTGCACAGACCCGCTGATGATGGCGCCGGCGGCACAGACCAGGGCCAACGTCGCGACCAACAGGATTCCCCCCAGGTGCACGGCCTGATGCAGCCCCCTTTGGCTGGCCAGGACTCCACAGGCAACGGCCGCCAGGGCGATCGAGAGGCCAACGGGCAGGGAGACGGCCGGAACCAGGGCAATCCCCACCCATGCCGCTGCCCACGTGGCGGTGACGGCAGGCAGTAGCCGCAGGTCCCACCGGACGCCGGGCAAACCTGTGGCGCGGAAGGGCTGCCCCGAAACGACCCACAAGCGGCCCTGTTGGTGGCTCAGAAACCGCCCCACCTGAGGCGCTGCAGGCAAAGACCTGGATGCAGGGCCGGCAAGAGGAGTTCGGGTATGCCTGTTACCCGCATCGTTTTCCGTGGCGCCGCCTTGGTCACGGCCTCCGATGGCGTCCTGGCCAGCGCCCACAGCGGCACGTGTCGCTGTGGCGGCATCAACGAAGTGCTGCCATCGGCTGGTTCGGGGCTTCACAGGGTGACCATCGGCAGTAGGGCCTCGAGTAGCTTTGGCCCTACTCCGTCCACTGCGTCGAGCTCTTCGACCGCCGTGAAGTGGCCGTGTTCCTGCCGCCAACTGATGATCTTGGCGGCCAGCACGGGACCCACCCGTGGCAGGGTTTCAAGCTCTGCAGCGGTGGCCGTGTTGAGGTTAACCTTGGCGTGGGGTCCGGCCGCCCCTTCCGCCGAGGGCCCGGTCACCGAAGTGTTCGTCCCAGACGGGGGCGAGGGCACCGTTCCCGCCGCGACCGACGCCTGCGTAGGGACGACCAACTGGGCTCCGTCCTGCAGTACAGCGGCCAGATTGACGGCATCGAGCGCCGCGTCCGCAGTGGGACCGCCAGCATCCGCGATGGCGTCGTGGACGCGGCTTCCACTAGGAAGAGCCAAGAGCCCCGGGTGCACCACGGCGCCCACCACATGCACCTGAATCCGTGCCCCGGTTTCCACGGGAGCAGCAGCGGCAATACCTGGTGCGGCTGCCCCGGCGGTTCCGGATTCTGTTGCCGTGTCTCCCGGCGGGGTCTGGCCCTCGGAGCGCTCGGCGGGAGGATCCGTTCCCGGCCGGCTTGCCTGACCACGTGGCGGCACCGTCACTCCCGGTGTCGGAACTTCCTGCACACTGACCGGAAGGAACTGTTGATTCCCCGACTGCAACCACAGCACAGCTCCCGCAGTAAGAAGAAGGCATACCACTGCCACCACCGCGCCACCTGCCACCCGCCACCGGACGCCGCCGATGCTGGCAGCAGGAGCCCCTGCTTGCTCCCGTTCCCCCTCCTGCTCCCGTTCCCCCTCCTGCTCCCGGCCCAGTAACGCCAGCAGCGGCCGCTGGCGAGGCTCGCCCTGCGGATCGTCCTGGAGCAGCCCCTCCACCCGCGCAAGGGGAAGAGGAGCTGCGGGACCACTGATCTTGCTGCGCCTGCCCATGACGTCAACGGTAGGAGAACCCAACGGAGCCCAGGCCATGTCGACAAATCGGGTGCAAAGGGCCTCCGCGTGCCCCCACTGTGCAGGAGTACCCCGTCCATGGGTGCCGCCATTCCCCTTGCCGGCAAAACGAAACACAATAGATGCCATTGGCGATCGGAATAAGGGTGGCGAGAACGCGCCGGGGTGCCTATCGTAGGAGTTCGGAGCCGGGCGGGGGTCTCACCGACTGCCCGGCTCCACCAACCTCCTCATCGGGCTTCGCGTTCCGATCAACCGGTCCTCCGGCTTAGGCCGCGGACCACCACGCCCTCCCGCTTAGCCGGAGCCTCCGCGCCGTCCCGCTTAGGCCGTTCCAATCACCACGGCGAGCACGCCCAGCCCGGTATGGGCGGCGAGCACCGGGGGCAGGGCGCTGACTGAAACATCGACGGCCTCCCCGGCTCCGGCTGCCAACCGATCCGCCACGTCCCGCGCCTGCTGCTCATTGCCGAAATGATGCACCGCCAGCCGGGCCGGGGCGGACGCCTTGCCCGCCAGTTCGGTCCGCGCCAGCTCCTCCAGCCGCGCCAGGGCCTTGGCGGCGGTACGCACCCGTTCCAGCGGCGCAACCAGCCCGTCGCGGACGCACAGCAACGGTTTGACGGCAAACACGGTGCCAAGCCAGGTCGCAGCGGTCCCGATCCTGCCACCCCGACGTAACTGCTCCAACGTGGGTACATAAAAGAGAATGCGGGCTGCGTCCAGGTGTTGCTGCGCCACGGCCACGACGTCATCGGCGTCTGCACCTGCAACGGCGGCAGCAACGGCTGCCTGCACGGCGAAGCCCTGAGCCATCCCCACAGTGCGGGAGTCCAGCACATGCACGGGCAAACCGACCTGCCCGGCAGCCAGTCGCGCGGATTCCACCGTCCCGGAGAGCGCTCCGGACAGATGGATGGACACGATGGCGGAGTAGCCCGCCTCCTGCGCCGCGCGGTACGTTGCCTCTAACCGGCGCGGAGACGGCCGGGACGTGCGGATGGACCGGCCGGCCGCCAAAGCCAGAGCCACCGGCTGGCTGACGTCCTCGCCCGCCTCGCCGTGGATGTCCTCGCCCACCATCACCGGCATCGGCACCACGGCCAGCCGGCCGTCGTCGGGCATTCCGGCCAGCCATTCCGGCGGCAGGCCCGCCGCAGCGTCAGTGACGACGGCGACGCCCCCGGACACAGCGGAAAGGGGGCGCTGCAGCAGGCGGCGGGGATCCGCGGTCTGCTCGGGCATGACTTCCCTTTCCTGGCTTCCGGCGCTTCAGGCCCCCATGCTACGCCGGAACGATATTCACCAGTTTGGGAGCCCGCACAATGACGGTGCGGATGCCGCGGCCGTCGAGGCTGCGCTGGACGTTCTCGGAGGCGAGGGCCAGGTCCCGCAGGTCGTCTTCGCTGATCTGCGGAGAGACCTCCAGCCGGTCCCGGACCTTTCCCTGAACCTGGACGACGGCGGTGACGGTTTCCTGCACCAACAGCGCCTCTTCGACCTCGGGCCAGCCGGCATTGGACACCGACGCTTCATGACCCAGCGCACTCCACAGATCTTCGGCGGTGTACGGGGCGAACAGGCTCAGCAGCACCGCCACCGTTTCGGCGGCTTCCCGGACGGCCGGGTCCGCTCCACCGGCGCCGGTGTCGATGACCTTGCGGGTGGCGTTGACCAGTTCCATCAGCCGGGCCACGACCACGTTGAACTTGTGGCTTTCCAGCAGGTCCCGGGCGTCTGAGATGGTCCGGTGCGTCACCGATCGGAGCGCCCTATCTCCGGCGACCGGATCGGATCCGGCCGGGCTGGTCACGTCCTGCCCCAGCCGCCAGGCGCGGGCAAGGAACTTCGCGGAACCTGCCGGCGACACGTCGGCCCAGTCCACGTCGTCCTCGGGCGGGCCGGCGAACACCATGGTCAGGCGGACAGCGTCGACGCCGAACTGATCCAGCTGCTCGCCCAGGTCCACACCGTTGCCCAGGGACTTGCTCATGGCCTTGCCACCGTTGAGGACCTGTCCCTGGTTCAGCAAAGCGCTGAAGGGCTCGTCCGCGTCCAACATGCCCAGGTCGTGGATGACCTTGGTGAAGAACCGCGCGTACAGCAGGTGCAGGATGGCGTGCTCCACACCGCCCACGTACTGACCCACCGGCATCCAGTCATTGACCTTGGCGGGGTCGAAGGGCCCGTCGGTGTACTGCGGGGAGACAAAGCGGAGGAAGTACCAGGACGAGTCCACGAAGGTGTCCATGGTGTCGGTGTCCCGACGGGCCGGCCCGGAGCACTTCGGGCATGCCACGTTGACCCACGCCTCGGCGGCGGCCAGCGGGGATGTCCCCTTAGGCGAAAGGTCCTCGCCACGCAGGTCCTCCGGCAAACGCACGGGCAGCTGGTCATCCGGTACGGGCACTTCGCCGCAGGAGGGGCAGTGGATGATCGGGATGGGTGTCCCCCAGAAACGCTGCCGGCTCAGCAGCCAGTCGCGCAGCCGGTAGTTGACGAACTTTTCGCCGGTTCCTGCCTTTTCCACGATGCTGATTGCGGCGGCGATCGCTTCGGACTTGGGCAGCCCGCTGAGGTCACCGGAATTGATCAGGGTGCCCTCGCCGACGGCGGCGACGCCGGTGCTTTCCGGGTGCTCAGCGCCGGTGTCCACGACCACCCGGACCGGGAGGCCGAACTTGCGGGCAAAGTCGAGGTCACGCTGGTCGTGGGCAGGCACCGCCATGATGGCACCGGTGCCATAGTCGGCCAACACGTAATCTGCGGCCCACACCGGGAGTTTCTCCCCGTTCAAGGGGTTGACAGCGTAGCGGCCGGTGAAGACTCCGGTCTTGTCCCGATCCGTGGCCTGCCGCTCGATGTCGCTCAGCGCCTTCACCTGTTCGCGGTAGGCCATCAGGGCCGGCTCATGCTCCGGCGTCACCAGTTCCAGGGCGAGCGCGGCATCGGCGGCGACGACGAAGAACGTGGCGCCGTAGAGGGTGTCCGGGCGGGTGGTGAAGACGGTGACCTGGTGTTCGGGCCGGTCAGCTGTGGCTTCCAGCACGAAGCGGACGTGGGCGCCTTCGGAGCGTCCGATCCAGTTGCGCTGCATGGCCAGGACGCGCTCGGGCCAGCGGCCTTCCAGTTCTGCCATGTCATCCAACAGCCGGTCGGCGTAGTCGGTGATGCGGAAGTACCACTGGTTCAGGGACTTCTTGGTGACGATCGTGCCGCAGCGTTCGCAGGCTCCGTTGACGACCTGCTCGTTCGCCAGCACGGTCTGGTCCTTGGGGCACCAGTTGACGGGCGAGTCCTTGCGGTAGGCCAGGCCACGCTCGTAGAACCGCTTGAACAGCCACTGCGTCCAGCGGTAGTACTCCGGGTCGGACGTGTGCAGCCGGCGGGACCAGTCGGCGGAGATGGCGTAGCGGCGGAAGGAGGCCGCCTGCGTGTCGATGTTGGTGTACGTCCACTCGCTCGGATGGGCGTTGCGTTTGATCGCAGCGTTCTCGGCGGGCAAGCCGAAGGAGTCCCAGCCGATGGGGTGCAGCACGTCGAAGCGGCGCTGCCGCCAGTAGCGGGCGACGACGTCGCCCATCGCGAACGCCTCGGCGTGGCCCATGTGCAGGTCACCGGAAGGATAGGGGAACATGTCCAGCACGTAACGGCGTTCCCTGCTGCCGTCGTCGAGGGGGGTGAACACCTGCAGCCGGTCCCACACGGCGGGCCACTTGGCCTCCATGGCGGCGAAACTGTACGCGGTTCCGTCCTGCTGTTCCGCCTGCTCTGCCTGACCGGACTCCGGTTGCGCGCTCACTGACCCTGCCTTCTTGCTGTTCATGGATGTCTTCCTTCATCTCCACGGCTTGCACCGCTGGCGCCCCCGACCACTGTTGCTCCGGACACACAAAAGCCCCTCGACCAGGCAAGGGGCCACCGCCGCACCGCCGATCTCCTGCGATCGGTTGGTTTGGCGGCTAACTAAGGAGAAGAGAAAAGTTCATCCTTTCACTTTAGCGCATCCCTCCTCTCCCCCGTTTGGCGAAGCAGGTAAGGTCAACCCCAGCGATCAAGCCCGTGGATCGAGCCCGTCGAGATCAAACCCGCGGACGACGCACGGTCTCGACAAGCTCGACCAACGGGCAGGGTCTCGACACGCTCGACCAACGGGGTCTGGAAGCCGCGCATCGCGGCGCCGAGGAACGAGGCGCCGTGTCTACGCGGCGTAGACCCCGTTGGCCGGGCTTCAGGCTCGGCCAACGGGGTCTCGACAGACTCGGCCAACGGGCTTCAAGCTCGGCCAACGAGGGTCGACCGGT
>JAODMR010000164.1 GCA_025465475.1 Micrococcaceae bacterium | reverse complement strand
AGGCTCGTTCGCTCCAAGGCCAACGATCCACCCATCGTTCCTTGATCTATCCCGCGTGGCACGCGATGCTTCTTCTAATCTCTTGGTCGCAGGTTCGATTCCGGTCCGGGGCACTTCCACCCTCAGTTCGCCAAGGACTGGGGATTTTGGCAGGTCCTGATGGCCGGTCGGAGATCCCGATGGGAAGTTTCGAAGGCCGCCGCGACACTCAGAAGTCGGTCCTGGTGGGTGATGTCGGCGACGAGGGCATGAAAAGGGCCCCGGTCGTGCTGGGGAACTACCACCGGGGCCCCGCGCTGCCCGGGTGTCTCACGCCTGGACTGCTGCCTGCCGGTGTCTCACGTCGGCAGGCTTTCTCAAGAAACGTTAGGAAACGCGGGAGGCGGCGTCCATAGGTAGTTTTTCCGTGCTTAAGAGTAGTTGCAGAACAAGCAGCAATAGCCTGAGTTCCTCGGTGCACCGGAACGAGCGGCTGGGCCCTGCCGATCCACTCGGATCTTCTCAATTGGAACATCATGATTTACGCTGGCGGGCACGGGGCACGTGCGCTGATACGGGTCTCGCGTCCATTCCGGCGCCCGTGCCCCGCTCCATCGTCGGCCTCGGCAGTGGCAACGGTTCCGGCCTGCCAAGGAGCTCCGCCCCATAGGCGCCGTTCCTCCCGATCCCTTCTGCCCTCCTTCTGGCTCCGTAGACTGAGGAAAAAATTCGTCTTTGATTGGCACGGGGTGGAAATGACAATTGCCACATTCCACGAACTCCACCACGCTCAGTCGCCACTGCTGCTGCCGAATGCCTGGGACGTCGGATCAGCCCTGGCATTCGCTGCCGCTGGCTTCCCTGCCGTCGGCACGACCAGCTTTGGCATTGCGGCAAGTGCCGGGCTGCCCGACGGCGGCCGGTCGAGCAGGGCGTTCACCACCGATTTGGTGGCACAACTGTCCCAATTGTCCGTCCACATCACGGCGGATGTGGAGGACGGATATTCGGACGACGCCGCTGAGGCAGCGGCATTTGTGTCGCGGCTGGCGGGACTTGGCGTTGCCGGCGTCAACATGGAGGACAGTACCGGCGGGTTTCTGGTGGATCCAGCAGCGTTTGCCGCCAAGGTCGCTGCCGTCAAACGGCGAAGCGCGACCATCTTTCTCAACGCCCGCGTGGACAACATGTGGTTTGGCGAAGAGGCCACAGTGGAAGCCGTCCTACTTCGCGCCCGCGTTTATGCCGACGCCGGCGCGGACGGGATCTTTGTCCCCGGACTTGTGGATCCGAAGGAGATCGCGGCCATCGCCGACGGGATTCGGCTCCCTGTCAACGTGCTGGCGCATCCCTCGCTTACCGTTGCGGAGCTCGGGACGTTGGGGGTTCGGCGGGTGAGTTCCGGCTCGTTGCCGTACCGTGCGGCCGTCGACGCGGCGGTCGCCGTCGTCAACGACCTGCGCGACGGCGGACCGGTGCGCAGCGCCACTCCCTACTGGGAGATGCAACGACGCCTCGAGGCCTTCGAGCAGGATAAGCACGTAGACGTGCTCCCGCAGGAGTACCCCATGGGGAACACCGTGCCGGAATCCCGTCGAGGCGTTGCACCGGTGATACGTAAACCTGGTGACAGGTAACCCTGGCGAGACGGACACAACGGCTCCAGGAGCCCCGCAGCAGCCATATCGCAGGGGTCATGCGCCCCTGCGGCGCTCACGGGCGCGACGCTGGGCGGCCGCAACGATCCGGCCGGCCGCTTCCACCATCCGAATGCCTTCCTTCTGGCTGATCCGTCGTAGCGCTTCCAGCGCTTCTACATCAGTGCTGCCGGATCTAGCGATCATGACCCCAATGGCTTGGTCGATGATGGCGTGGCTCGCGGCCGCGGCCTGCATCTGCTCGGCGTAATTGTGGGCCTGCGACAGGACTGTGGCGTTGTCCACCGACACCGCGGCAGGAACGGCAAAGAGCGCACCCAGCCGCTCCGCCTCACGGTCGAAGGCCTGTTTCTGGCGGGCATAAATGTTGAGCGCTCCCACCTCGCGATCGGGTGTCAACAGCGGCAGCGACAGTGCGCTGTGTACGCCGAGGCGTCCGGCCCTAGGGCCGAACCGGGGCCATCGCCCGTCACCGGAGAGGGAGTCCGACCGGAAGGGCCTATGCTCCTTCAGGGCGCTGACGCACGGACCTTCCTCAAGTGCATACTGAATCTCGTCGACATCCTGGACAAAGGAGGCGCTCGCAACGACGGTTCGCGACTTGCCATTGTTGGCCAGCGCGACACTGGCCCCGTCCGCCGCTCGAATCGCCTGGCTGGCGAAAAGTGCAACGCGAACCAGCAGTTCATCGAGGGACCGTCCAGCAACAATCATCTGCGCCAGACCAGCCAAACTGGACCTCAGGTCGGATTCCTCAAGGCGAATCCCGGTTGTAGTGGCATCACTGACGTGCTGGCCACCATTTCCGGAAGCTGATCGATCCATCCGGCGCTCCTCCAATGAGCAGGCCTCCAGTGGAACGATTCCGCCGAAGATGCAGTCAGGATGACGCAACACCCTCTCCTTGGCAAGAGGCTTTATGGGGTCTACGGTGGTGCTTGTTGGGAATCAACCCGCTGGGATCCGGATGGCCGCTCACGCCGCCCCCGGGAGCAACTGCTCAGGCCCCGCAACGCGTCAGTACCCGGATACGGGACACATCATGGCCCCCATTGATTCCACTCTCGACCCGAGCCTCTTCCGCATTATTTGTGCCTCCGGTGCCTTGGAGAATATTCGCCTCAGCAAACGCCCGGGTGGTTCGGCCGCTCCTGAGGTACTCCTGGCCGAAGCGACGGTTTTCGACGCCGTGGCAGGCATGCTCCGCCTTCGATTCACTGGACCGCTGGACCAGGAACCGCAGCAGCCCGGAAACGAACTCAACAACGGCATCATTTCCATCAACTCCCACAGTGCTTCGAAACTTTCTGAGCTCGATGCAGCGGTGTTCGGATACGGGGAATTTCCCGAGTTGTCCGATGAGCCGGCGCGCCAATTAGCCGCAGAGGCGATTCATGTCCTGTCACGGGTCTGGGCTCACGCGGACAGCGAACTCCGGGAGAGCCAGGAGCAGGGCGTACCGCAAACCGCCACACTTACCCGGCTGAACTGGATTGCTACTGCCGTCAGCGGCACCGATCCCTGGCGCCGAAGCATCTCAGCCGCCCTGGACGCCCGACGCTACCTGCCGCTCGGCGTCGAGGACGTGACAGTAGACAGCGCCTTTCCCGATGACCAGTTGGACCGGCACCCGGACACGACGGTGACGGTGACAACGTCCGCATTGCCGCATACAGGTCCCATCACTCTCGCGGCTGTCCTCACCGATTCCGGAACGGGCCAGACGACAGTGCGGTTGAAGCGTCCGCGACTCGCAGCTGGCCCCTTACCGCCGTTGGGACTGGAGCGCGGCGTGGTGGCCTTCGATCGGGACGGGGCCGGTGCTGTGCGTCAGGTGCACGAGTGGCTGGTGGCTCTGTCACTGACGCTTTCGGACTACATAGAAGCCAAGGTCGGGCCCATCGCCGCACGATTTCGGACAGTTCATCCCACCGGCCTGCTGCCTGCCGATGATCTGCTCGACTCCCGTATGGAGGGGGCGCTGCGGGCAGCAGTGGCAAGAATGAACGTCTGGACGTCAGGCCGCAACTGACAACGTAGATCCAAGGAGCAGCAAGATAATGACGACATCACCAACAATCCAGGTAACGGCAACAACACCGGCCCAACTCCAGGAGAGGCTGGACGCCGCCCTGAGCAGGACACTGAGCGATTCAGGGGTCACAACAGGAGTTCTGGTAACGCGCCACACCCCCACTCTGTTCACTGTCGCTCCCAGCGACCAGGTCCCCTACGGCACCATTCAAGAGCAGGACGTCGACGATACGGCGCCCGGGGGTCAGTCCGCGTAGGCAGAACAAGCACAGCGACCTCGACGGCGGGCGATCGGTGAGCCCGACGGCGGGCGGTTAGATCATCACGACGGCAGGAAAGGCGCCTGCTTGCCGGACACTTCGGAATGCCAACAGTGCTTGACCACCGCCGCTAACATTAGGGCAGTACTCGGGAAGAGTCCCGGGGTTCGAGCAGCCGATTGTCGACGAAACATGGCATGAGGATCCGGACGACCCAGCGGCCCGCGTGCGGGTTGTGCCTGTCAGGCTGGGCAAAACGGCGGTTGAGGATCAAAAAGGGGTAGTACATGGACGGCGATATCCAGCGCGTGTGGACGGCGGCGGCCGACCTGGAGATGCAGCAGCAGGGAACCGATGCTGCTGCCATGGACCTGCAGGATGCAATCGACGACGCCCTGCGGGACGGCGTCGAGCGTGACGTGGTGCAGCAGGCAGCCGGCCTGAGCGATGCAGAGATGACGGACGCCGAGACGGCCAAGGGTCCGGCGGCCTAGCCCCGACCTCCACCATCTGTGGGGTCGAACCACAAGGCTCGCCCGACCGTCCTCATTTAGGCGGCCAGGGCGTCCCTTTGCTGCCGGGTCAGCTCGGTCGTGTTGCCGCAATTGCTGCAGGTCAACCCGTAACGCCGGCTGGTGGTAAACAGCGGGATGAAGAACAGGGTCAGCTTGTTAGCCCGCTCCTCGACGTGTTGAGGGGCGTACTGATGACAGTACTGACACGTTCCGGACCGGGAAGCCAGCGTGCGGTAAGCAGTCCTAAAGCCAAGCAGGATAAGCATGTGGATCAATTCCGAACTCGTGTTGACTTGAAGTAGGGGAGGTCGTTCGGTCACCTTCGCCGGACAATACTGCCGGCAGGCCGGACAACACAAAGCGCCGGGGCAACAAAGCGCCGGGGCAACCGAAAGGGCCAGGCAACCGAAAGGGCCGCGCGCCGCCTGGGTTTCCGGGCGGGGCGCGCGGCCCTGGCGGTGGTGGTTAGGCGTTCTTGACGTTGTCCTTCGCGTCG
>JAODMR010000143.1 GCA_025465475.1 Micrococcaceae bacterium | reverse complement strand
GGCCGGTACCGGGCGGCCGAAGCCCTGCTTGAGCGGGACATTGAGCCGGGCCCGCACCTGTTGCCGTTGCTGCTCCGTTTCCTGCTCCGTGCAGTGACCAGGGCTGCCGTCGGACAATCGGTGGAAGCGCTCATCCGTGATGCGCAGGCAGTCCGCCGCGCCGGATATGCCCTGAGCGGGCAAAACCGCACCACCGAGAAGCCGGTGGCCGCAGCCGTTCCCCGGATGGCAGCTCTGCTCGACCTGCTGGTGCTGTCGCTTCAAAGCAAGTATCCGCAGATGTCACCCATCATCGACGAACTCCTGCAGGGAGCACCGGAGGATGGGGAGCAGGAACCCCCCGTCCTCCTCGCCCTGACTCTGGCTCTGCAGGCAGAGCAGCTTTGTGCGCTGGGCAAGCCCGAGGCCGGATACCAGGCCGCACGGACGGCGCTGGAAATCCGGCAGCCCTCCGAAAGCGATGTTTTCTTCCTGCCGGAATTTATCCTGGTCAGGCAGTTGTCCTGCTCCCTCTCCGCAGGACATTGGGACCAGGCAACGGCACCTTTGACAGGGTACGCAGTGGCGCAGGGACCGGAGGTGGTCGCCTTCAGCGGCAGCTCACACCTCACTTTCGGGATGATAGCGATTCGACAGGGCAGGTTCGGTAACGCGGTGGACATCCTTGTCCCAGGCGTGGAAGCACTGCGCCACAGCGACCCGCAGCAACTCTACGGATTGTGTTCCGCCATGGCGTTTTATGCCGCCGCTGTTGAAGGGCGCCAGGAGGAAGCCCGTCGCCTGGAGCAGGACTACCGGAACCGCGCAACGGTCGGAATGCAGGTGGCCGCCCTGCACGCGGAAGCTTTCGCCTGTGCCGGCAGGGGCGTGCTGGACCTGCACGGTTCGGGGCTGGCTGACCTGCTGGCCTGTGCTGACCGCGCTGCAACGCAGGGTGCCGCGCTGGTTGAACTTCACGCCCTGGACCTTGCGATCGGACTGGGGGACCGCAGTCGGCTTGAGCGCTACAACGAGGTCGCGGCCCACGTCGAAGGTCCATGGGCTG
The DNA here is from genome assembly GCA_025465475.1 of Micrococcaceae bacterium. Taxonomy (GTDB): domain Bacteria; phylum Actinomycetota; class Actinomycetes; order Actinomycetales; family Micrococcaceae; genus Arthrobacter_M. The sequence continues at coordinate 15,221 of JAODMR010000143.1, read as the reverse complement.
CTGCGCTGGCCACCTATGCGCATGCCCTGCTTACCGGCAGAGGGTCCGCGTATCTGGCGGCGGGGGAGGATCTGCTGGCTGCCGGGCTGGCCGGACGCGCGGCCGAGGCATTTTCAGCTGCCCTCTCCCGCATCGAAAAAGGCCGGAATAGGGAAATGACGACGGCGGCCCGACACGGATTGGCCAGGAGTCAGGCTTTGCTGGGACTCGTGCCGGTGGACGCGCAGGCTGACGGCAAACCGCGCCTGACCGAGCGTGAGCGAACGATTGTGCATCTGGCGGCGCAGGGTCGGACTGACAGGGAGATCGCCGCCCGGCTGCACATCTCGGTACGGACGGTGGAGGGGCACCTCTACCGCTGCTACGCGAAACTCGGAGTGAGTGGCAGGGAGGGGCTTCAGGAAGCACTTGGCCTGTAGGAGTGCCTGCGTACGTCGGAATCGTCCAGGTCCAAGTAGTCCGCGCATCGAGTACTCAGTTACTTTTCCTGAATCTGTCCTTTTGACAGGTAGTTCCCGCAGATTCCGGAGGTACTTATCACCCGGTAAGTAGCCTTAGTAGAGCTGAATAGGGTAGCCCCTACTCGTGTCAGCCGTTCAAGACCTTCATAGGGTTTGGATAGCACTCCAAACTAAATACGTAAGGTCTCAAATCATGAAGTCGATCGCTCTGGCCAACGGCCATGTGTCGGTGCGCCTCCCCGGTGCACCCCGTGCCTCCAATGGTGGTGGAACCCCGGCATACTGCCGGCAGGGGATCGTCGCGCAGATTGTGTCGGACCTGCGGACCGGACGTGGAGTGGTGCTGGTCGGCGCCGAAGGAACCGGCAAGACTTTCCTGGCACGTCGGGCAACCGAGCAATTGAGTGCTGACTACCTGCTCGTTCAGGTCCGTGGCAGCTCCATCGCGGCCACCATGCCCTACGGAGCCATCCGTTACCTGCTCAACGAGCTGGATGACGTGTCCGACCACCCCTTGGCCGTGCTGCGCGGCTTGACCCGCCTGCTCCGGGAGCGCGCCGCCGGCCGGCCAATCCTGCTTTTCGTCGACGACGCCCAGGATCTGGACGCACTGGCCGCTTTGGTGGTGGCCCAGCTGGCGCTCGCCGCCGATGTGCGGCTGCTGGTCGTCTGTGATGACCTCACGCAGTCTTCCGGTGATTTGCTCCAGTTGTGGCGCGACGGTGTCCTCCGCCGCATCGACGTCGGGCAGTTAACACCCGATGAGGCAGCGGAATGGTTCCAGCTGACGTACGGTTCGAGCATCTCCCGCGCCGCCTCCGACGCACTCTGGGAGGCAAGCGGGGGGCACCCCCGCTATTTGGAGGCCCTGACCCCGGTGCAAATGAACGCGCATGCCCTGGTGGAACAGGACGGCGTTTGGGTCCTTTCGGGCCGGCCCTTCCGCTATCAGGGCGCAGGGTTGGACACCCTGCAGACCGCCGCCGGTTCCGGTTCTGCCGACGAACGCGCCGTCCTGGACATCCTGGCACTCAGTGGCGGATTGACACTTGACCAGTTGCTGCAGGTTGTCCCTGCCGCTGCCATCGACAGACTGGAGCGAAGCCACACCCTGATGATGGGTGTCGGTAGCCAGCCGAGGGTCCGCTTGGCCAGCCGGCTGATCATGCATGTCCTGCGCCGCCAGGTACGGACCGGGCGCAGCCGGGAACTGTACGCAGCAGTTCGCGCTGCGGTCGGCGAGGGAATGCTCACCGCTGCTACCCAGGTATCGCTGGCCACGTGGGCTCTCGACTGTGGCGTGGGCTTGAGTGGCGAGGAGGCCTTGTCCGCAGCCAGGCTTGCCCTTGAAATGGGAAACCCCGCCGAGGGGTTGCGGCTGGTCACCTCCGCCGGGGCCGGGACCGACGAAGCCGGTTTCCTTGACATCGCTGTGGTGGAAGCAAGGGCGCTGCTTGCGCTGGGCGACCGAACGGGGGCAGCAACGGTGCTGCAGCGTCATCGGCCATCGAACGCAACGGGGCCCCTGCGGACGACAAGCGAATGGACAGTGCTTCAGGCCTCGCTGCTGACAGCCCAGACCGGAACGACGAACGAGTCGGTTCCTTTACTGATCGCGGTACGCAGCCGCCTGGCGCAGGCCGTGGCAGGGCCGCAGGAATCGGCCCAGGAACTTGGCGCCGCCAAGGAGGAGGTGGACCTGGCCCTTGCTCATCAGGCCCTCTATGCAGGCCGGTACCGGGATGCCGCTGAGGAGCTGGCGGCCTTGTATGCCACCGCGCGTTCCCCGCAGCGCCGGATGCTGGCCGGCCGCTGGCTCTGCCAGGCTTGGACCCTGCTGGGCAAATCAGGAGACGCTGCACGGTTGGCGGAGGAGATACAGCTTCACGACGCCGCGTCAGCGGACGTGACCCCGGAGACGGGGCCGCGCCTGGATTGGGCCGCGACGGGAGTCTTCTTCGCACACTCAACCGAGCACCCAGGCCTCGTACCTGGCCAGGGCACAGCGGCGGGTTCCTTTCCCGGGGTCCGGGCGGGAGCTGCGCAGGAGTTGGCGGCCGGACTGCTCAACGCCTACTGCGGACGTGCAGAAGACGCGCTCGCCCAGTTGCGCCCGGCAATCAGCCAGCTAAAGCAGCTCAACTCGGAGGGCGAACTGGGGGCCGCCCTGGCCGCTGCCGGATTCGCCTCCGCGCTGCTGGGTCGAACCGGCGATGCACTCGAATTCCTGGCCAGCGGTGATGAGCGCAAGCCCTCGTCCCACCTCATCGCGAGTGTCCGCTCCTACTTCGCCGTCCTCGCCTCCGCAGAGATGGGTTCACGCAGCCAGGCCGCCGGCAAGATGGCCAGGCTCGCCGAGGCCGAACGCGGCACGTGCGCGCCGTTGTTGGAACTGATGTTCCTGGCGGCGGCCGTCCGACTGGGCACCAACCGTCTGGCGGGCCGTCTACGCACCGTCGCGGCAGGAATGCAGGGGGAGCTGGCAAGGGCCTCCTCGCTGTACGCGCAGGGCCTGCAGGAGCAGGACGCCACACTGCTGCTGACCGCCGCCTCCGCAGCCTCCGCCATGCACGACGACCTCTTCGCCAGGGACGCAGCACGGGCGGCCATGAAACGGGCTGAGGAAACCACCGATCGGTTCACCATGCGGGCCGCGCAGCAGCAGGTGCGCACCAGCCTGCGGCGGCTCGGCAGCGTACTCCCCTCTGATGAGGACGGCCAGGCCCTCACCGAACGCGAGCAGGAGGTCGCCGTCCTGGCGGCCTCGGGAGCGAGTAACCGCGCCATTGCAGCCGCGATGAACATCTCCATCCGCACCGTGGAGGGCCATCTGTACCAGATTTACGCGAAGCTGCAGGTCACGAACCGGGCCGAGCTGAAGACGACTTTTGCATAATACCTTGGGGGAATCGAATGGAAACACGCGTACGTGCGCACGGGTTGGCAGGACAGGAGGAACTGCTGACGCTGGTCTCCACCGCGCTCGGGGACCCTGGACGCTTAGGTGCACTCGTGATGGGCGGTGCAGGGTTTGGAAAAACCGCACTGGCGAGGGCTCTTGAGGAGTTCCGGGAGCCGGCGGCAGGGTCCAGCTGGATAACCGGCCGCGAAAGCCTGACAAAGGTACCCTATGGCGCCTTGGTGCCGCTGCTGTCCCATGACGCGCCGGTGGAGACGCTGTCCGCCGCAGAGGTGATCGCGGCGCTCCGTGCACGCCTGGCGCCTCCGGCGATGACCGTAAAGCTGCCGGCCCTGCTGATCATTGATGACGCGCACCACCTCGATAGGCCCAGTGCGGAGGTGCTGGCGCAACTGGCCATCACCGACGTGGCGCGCCTGTTGATCCTGGCCCGGCCCAAACCCGCCCCACCGGCGGCATTTCTTGCCATGTGGCATGACGGCTTGCTGGACAGGTTCGATGCTGGGCCACTTAGTGACGAGCAGGCCCACGCGGTGTGTGCGTCAGTCCTGGGCGGCGAGGTGCTTCCCGCGGCCAGTACCACCCTGGCGCACGCAGCCGGAGGCAGCCCCCTATTCCTGCTGGCTCTGATGGAACGAGCACAACGGGAAGGCCAACTCGTTCAACGCAATGGGGTCTGGCTGCTGCGGACCTTCCGGCCCACGGTAGACGCCGCCATCATTGACCTGGTCCGCGAACAGTTGCTGGGACGCACGACGGCGGAGCTTGAGGTGCTGGAGCGGGTGGCCCTGGCTGAACCCGTGCCATTGTCCTGGTTGTACCTGGCCTGCGACGCCGGGGTCATCGACACCCTCGAGGAAGACCACCTCCTGATGGTCTCCACGGAGGCCGACAGGATGGTCCGGACAGCCAGCCCGGTCCTGGGTGAAGTGTTGCGGCATGAGGTCCCCACGGCTCGGAGCCGCAGCATTCTGGCCACCGCCGCCGACATCCTGCAGTCATCCCAGCCACACCCGGATAGCCTCATCCGGTTCATCAACTGGTCCATCGACTGTGGCACCCCCGTCTCCGAGAAATCCCTGCTGCGTGCGGCCCGTTACGCTAATGGGCGGTTCGATTCCGTCTCCGCACTGCGCGCGGCCCATGCAGTGCTGGCAAGCCACCATCAGGCGGCCGCCCGGGTTGAGGTAGCCCACGCGCACTTCCATCTGGGCAACCTCAGTCGCGCCAGTGGCCTCCTGACGGACTTCAGCGCCGCAGGGGCTGACAAGGCAGCAATCCGGCGGGCGCATCTTTTGACCGCGGAACTGCACCTCCGTAGGGGTGGCAGTCCCGCGGGGCTGGAAAAAATCGCTTCGGACTGGCGGGACGTGGAACTGCTGGGCAGGATGCCCGACTCCGCTGATGCCCGCTTGGCGGATCCGCAAGGTACTATCGCGATCCCCGAACGGGCCGGAACCGGAAGCCAACTGCTGGACGTGCATGCGCGAATGCTGCAGGGCCGGGTGGCGGAAGCCGAACCGATCCTGGCGGCGCTTGCCGCAGCCACCTCGGATGAGGAATCCAGACTGGCCGCGACGGTGCTGTTGACGGAGCTGCTCACCGCCACCGGCCGGCCGGCCTCTGCTGCCACCACCGCGGCAAAAGAACTGAACCGGGCCGCGTTGGAGCGCGGCAGCAGCGACCACACCTACGAATTCCTCTGGGTCCGCGCCGCGATGGCGTTGCTGCGCTCCGGGGCATGGGAGAAATTGGACCGACACCTGGCCGATTTTCGCCCATCCGAGACGAGCCGGCTGGCGTTCGCCGGCACGGTTCATGTGATCGAGGGGGCCGCCGCGGTCCAGCAGGGTCTCATGGGCAAGGCTTCCCGGGAGCTGGCCTGCGCCGTGGAAGCTCTGAACGAGTCCGACCCCGACCAGTTGCTGCCGTACGCGCTCGCCATGGCGGCCTATGCGGCTTCGTTGACCGCACGGAGTGACCGGGTGGGTCCGCTGTTGGAGCAGCTCAAGCGGGTTCCGTACCGCGGCACCGAGCACCTGGCCCTGACGGCGGATGGTTACGCTGCCGCCTCCCGCGCCGTACTGTTCGGAGCTTCCACCAGCATTGGTGAATTGCGGGCGCTGGCTTCAACCGCCTCCGGCTCGGGCCTCACCACCGCCGAACGGGATCTACGCGAACTCGCCCTCCGACTGGGAGATACGGTGCAGCTCAAGCCACTGCAGCTTCTCGCGGCAGCCAGCGAAGGAGCCGAAGCCGACTGCGTGGGCGCCTATGTGCGGGCCGTTCTGGCCAAGGACGCTCCCGGGCTGATCGCTGCCAGCACCAAGGCGGACCGCGCCGGTTATCTGCTGTTGGCAGGTGAGTGCCTGGGGCAGGCGCTGCCGCTGCTGCAAAAGGAAGAGGACCGTCGCCTGGCCCGCACCGTGAACCAGCAGCTGAGGCTGCAGCGGGCGAAACTCGAGGGCACCACGACCCAACAGCTGGGGCAGCAGGACGACGCCACGGAGCTGACGCGCCGTGAACGTGACATCGTCACCATGGTGATCAACGGGCACACCAACCGGGAGATTGCGACCCATTCCTCCCTGTCCATCCGCACCGTCGAGGGCCACCTGTACCGCATCTTCACCAAGCTGGGCATCAACCGCCGGGAAGAACTCTCCCGCGCCGACATCACGTCCGTGCGCAGGACGGGCCGCAACTGACCGACCCTCCATTCGCCGGGAGCCGGCCCAAAGCCTGCCGTCCAACCTCTGGACGGCAGGCTTTTTTGTCCCGGAAACTGCGCAGTGCCGCCCGTTCTTTGGCGGCCCACCTGCCGTGCGGGTACCTGCCTTTCGAGTAGTTGGGGGAGCTCCCAAGTAGGAATTACTCGCTTTGCGCGGTTCCGGGAAGTAGTGCGATCGGGTAACACGCGCAGGGGCTTACTGAAAACGGGTGGAGGCTACTCACGAACCGGTGTCGCCAGATCTCTAGGTTTGAAGTATCCGAAGAACGTATGGAACAGGTACGAAGTGGGTCTCAGAATGTGCTCTTCAAATCCTGCCCCCTGTCGGGGGACAGTGAAGCCAATGTGCGGGCTTCCTGGCGGCGCGCCTCAGGGCAACACCCGCTACGAATCCGCACGCCCGGTGTGTCGCTCATACGTTGGACGGGTCCCCAATCCGGGGCCGACGGCGGTGGAGTCTTCTGAGACCAAGACTTCCCCCCAGCCGTCGTCGGCCCCTTACCCGGTTGCCTTCGGGCAACTGGTCCGGTATGCGTTTGGCCGGACACCCCAAGCGGGGCCGGCGGCGGTGGAGTCTTCTGAGACCAAGACTTCCCCCCAGCCGTCGTCGGCCCCCTGGTCAATCTCCCTCCTCAAGGGACAACGGTGATGACTGAACTTACCGAAAGCGCGCCCCGTGTCGGCGTCCTGAATCCTCCGGTCCTGGCATTTCCCAACTTCGCTTCCTCCCAGCTGCGCAGCAGATCCCGCCGGCAGGGTGCGGGCACCCTGTGGACCAACACCTACCGCCGCGTCCTGACAGGCGCCGACGCAGCCGTCATCGTGCTGGTCACCCTGCTGGCACATCTGGCTCGCTTCGGTTTCGACTCGGCGCAACTCCAGGTCGGCTGGTTCGACGTCGGCTACGCCCAGGTCTCCGTCACGATGGCAGCACTGTGGATGCTGTCCTTGACCGCCTACCGCTCCCGTGATGCACGGATCGTCGGTATCGGCACCGATGAATATCGGCGGGTCATCCATGCCACGGTCACCCTGTTGGGTGTCCTGGCGATGGCCTGCATGGTCTTCCAGATCAGCATCGCCCGAAGCTACTTTGCCATCGCCTTTCCGCTGGGCGTGGCTGGACTGATCACGTCCCGTTGGGTCCTGCGCCAATGGTTGATCCGACAGCGGGCCAACGGGCACTACCTCTCCCGCGTCATCGTGCACGGCCGGTCCAAGGACGTCCGCTACGTGGTCAACCAGATCGAAAAGAAGTCAGGCGCCGCCTACCACGTGGTCGGGGTGTCCCTGACCGGCAACAAACGCCCCGCCTGGATCTCCACCGGCAAGCGCAGCATCCCCGTCGTCTCAAACGAGCATTCCATCGTGGATGCGGTGCAGTCCCTCGGGGCGGACGCCGTCGTGGTGGCCGGCCCCGGCAAGGGTGGCGGAAAGTACATACAGGAACTCGGCTGGCAGCTGGAGGAATCAGCCACCGAGCTGATCCTCACCACAGGGTTGGAAAACGTGGCCGGTCCGCGCATCCATTCCCGCCCCGTGGAGGGCCTGCCCCTGATGCACGTGGAACTTCCCCAGTACAGCGGAGCCCGCCACACCCTCAAGCGCATGCTCGACGTGGTCCTGTCGGCTTCGGCCCTGCTGATGCTGGTACCCGTCTTCCTGGTGCTGGCCGTGCTGATCAAGCGCGACAGCGCCGGACCGGTGCTGTTTCGGCAGGAACGGGTCGGACGTGGCGGCGAGAAGTTCATGATGCTCAAATTCCGCTCCATGGTCCAGACGGCCGAGCAGGACCTGGCGGGGCTGCTCAGCCTCAACGAAGGCGCCGGCGTGCTGTTCAAGATGGAAAACGATCCCCGCGTCACCTCCGTGGGCCGCTGGATGCGCAAGTACTCCCTTGATGAGCTTCCCCAGTTTTGGAACGTCCTGATCGGCGACATGAGCCTGGTCGGTCCACGGCCACCATTGCAGCGTGAAGTGGACTGCTACGAGAGCCGCGTGCATCGGCGGCTCTACATCAAACCGGGCCTGACCGGTATGTGGCAGACCAACGGCAGGTCCGAACTGAACTGGCGCGACAGCGTCCGATTGGACCTCTACTACGTGGAGAACTGGTCCCTGGCCGGTGACCTCATCATTCTTTGGCGGACCGCCGTGCAGATGGTCAAACCCGTAGGCGCGTTCTGATGCACTCCGGCCCGGGCACCACGGCACCACCTCTCATCCCAACCATTTCCTTCCGCTCCAAGGAGTCCGCATGAGCACCCGTATCGGCTACGCAGCAGGCGCCTTCGACCTGTTCCACATCGGACACCTCAACATCCTGCGGCACGCCAAGAGCCAATGCGACTACCTGATCGCCGGAGTTGTTTCCGACGAACTGTGCGAGGCCACCAAGGGCACCCGGCCCGTCATCCCGCTGGTGGAGAGGCTGGAAATCGTCTCAAGCATCGCCTGCGTGGACCGTGCCGTCGCCGAGGTCCACCCGGATCGCATGGACACCTGGCGGGAGGTTGGCTTCAACGTCTTCTTCAAGGGCGATGACTGGAGGGGCACCCCCAAGGGGCTCCGCCTGGAACGCGCCTTCGCAACGGTCGGCGTCGAAGTCGTTTACTTCCCGTACACCGTCCACACCTCAAGTACCGCCCTGCGCCGAACACTGGAGGCCATCACGGCTTCCGTGCAACGCGAGGCGGTGCACTAGCACCACAGGCTTTTTCCCGTGCTGACAGTCCGGTCTCACCTGCCAGGACGCGCACATGAACACAAAAGGAGGTAGACGTGAGTCACATCACGGCTAACCCAGCACCATTGCGGATCGCCCTCGTCGGAACGCGCGGCGTCCCGGCCCGCTACGGTGGTTTTGAAACGTGCGTTGAGGAAGTGGGCAAGCGCCTGGCCGCCCGCGGACACGAGGTCATCGTGTACTGCCGGACCACCGAAGAAACCGACCTGGCGGAAACGGAATACCAGGGCATGCAACTGGTCTACCTCCCGGCCCTCAAGCGCCGTTCACTGGAAACGCTCAGCCACACAGGCCTGTCCGCCGGACACCTCTTCGCCAACCGCGTCGACGCAGCCATCGTTTTCAACGCCGCCAACGCGCCCTTCCTGCCGGTGCTGCGCGCCGCCGGGATCCCGGTGGCCACGCACGTGGACGGTCTGGAATGGAAGCGCGCCAAGTGGGGCGGCATGGGCAAGCGCTACTACCGGCTCGCCGAATCCCTCGCGGTCCGCTGGTCCGATGCCCTCATAGCCGACGCCGCGGGGATCCAGGAATACTACCGTCGCGAATTCCAGGCGGAAACGACCTACCTGGCCTACGGCGCACCGATCCTCGATTCGGGCGACTCCGACCGGTTGGCCGACCTGGGGTTGGAAGCCGGCAAGTACCATCTGGTGGTGGCACGCTTTGAACCCGAAAACCACGTGCACATGATCGTGGAGGGCTATAGCCGCAGTGCCGCTGAATACCCGCTCATTGTTGTCGGCTCGGCCCCCTACGCTGATGAATACACCCGCCACGTGCGCTCCCTGGGCGACGAGCGGGTCCGGTTCGTCGGCGGAGTCTGGGACCAGGAGCTGCTGGACCAGCTGTATGCCAACTCGCTCATCTACTGGCACGGCCATTCCGTCGGCGGCACCAACCCCTCCCTCCTTCGGGCGATGGGCGCCGGCGCAGCCACCAACGCCTACGACGTCAACTTCAACCGTGAGGTGCTCGGCGACACCGGGGAATACTTCGCTGACGCGGCAGCCATTCCTGCCCTCGTTGAGTGGGCCGAGGACCCCACCTCCGATACCATCCTGCGCGGCAAAAAGGCCCAGGCCGAGGCGCTCCGGTACGACTGGGACCGCGTGGCTGACGGCTATGAGGAGCTGTGCCGCGACCTGGCCGGACGCGGCATGACGCCGGGCGCCAGCAACCGGGGACGTCGTACCGGTGCTTACCCGATGGAATCCTCCCGTCCCCTGACGGGAGCGCGGTCATGACCGGCACGCGCGTGCAGCCCCGGGCCGGCGCCCGTCAGGCGTCCTACTGGGGGGTGGTTGGTCAACTGGCCGCCGCCCAGAAGAACGCTGCCCGCAGCGCCCCTGCGTACTCCCGTTTCATTAACCGCAAGCTCGGCCGGCTGCTCGCGGCCTGGGCTTACCGGGCGGGATTGACTCCCAACGCCGTCACCGGGATCAGCGCCCTCTTTACGTTCTCGGGCATCGCCGCGCTGATGCTTTTTCCGCCCTCCGCGGGACTGGGAGTCGCCGTGTCACTGGCGCTGGTCATCGGTTACGCCTTCGACTCCGCTGACGGCCAGGTCGCCCGGCTCCGCGGCGGTGGAAGCCCGGCGGGGGAGTGGCTTGACCACGTGGTGGACGCCACCAAGGTCTCCACCCTTCCCATCGCCCTGGCCGTTGGCCTGTTCCGGTTCCAGTCGACCGACACCGCGTGGCTGTTGGTTCCCCTCGGTTCCGCAGTGGTATCAGCGGTGCTGTTCTTTGGCATGATCCTCACCGAACAACTGCGACGCCAGAGTGGGCTGGCAGCTTCTTCCGCAGCTCCCGGCGGGCGTTCCTGGCTCCGGCCCCTGCTGGTGCTGCCCATGGACTACGGAGTGCTCTGCCTGTCCTTTCTGTTGCTGGGAATGCTGCCCGTATTCCTCACCGTGTACACCCTGATCTTCGCCGGAACCACTGCCTTCCTGTTCGCGGCACTTATCAAGTGGTACCGGGAATTGGCCGGGCCCCGCAACGCAGGAACGCTCGGACGGGCGGCTGGACGATGAGCGGGAACCAGAGCATGCCTGAGGACAGCACGCCCGACGCTCCCCGGCGGAGCCGCCGCTGGCTTGTTGCCCTGGTGGCGCTGGCGGTCGTCGTTGTGTTGGCCATCGTGCTGGTGAGTGTGAACCGATCCGGCTCCGGCCAGGCAACCGGGGCGACGACGGAGACAGCGGCAGCCGCCGAAGCGACCTCCACAGACACCTCCGACCCGTCCGAAGCCACTGGCCCATCCGAAGCGACCGAGCCGGCCGCAGCGGGCGATCCCAGCGACGAGCCGGCGGAGGACTCCGACCCCGAGGCGTCCGACCCCGGAACCGACGCCGCTACCGCGGCACCGGTTCCCGACACCCCGGCGACGGATCCGCCAACCGAGGCGGACAACCTTCACCTGGCCACCGTCGACCAGCCCGTGAAGGACCCGGTGGACCTGAACGGTACCGCCGACCTCGGTGGCGGGATCACCGCGGCCGTCACCGACCTGCAGGCCGTCCAGGGAGAGGCCCAGGGCATCGGGGAGATCGCCGGGCCGGCGCTGAAATTCACGCTGACCGTCACCAATGGCACCGACCAGGCCGTTCCCCTCTCCGACGCCATCGTCAACGTCACCTACGGCCCGGACAACACGCCGGCCAGCCCGCTCAGCGGGCCGGGTCCCGTTCCCTTTCCGCCCTCCGTGGACGCCAAGGGCTCGGCCGCAGGCACCTTCATTTTCGCCATTCCGGCCGACAGCCGGGACAGCGTCAAGATCCTCCTGAACTATTCCGTCGCCGCTCCAATCGCCGCCTTCGCCGGCCCGGTTCCGAAACCGTAAGGAAAACCATGACCGCTACGACACAACTCCACCCCACGGGGGCCGGCTCCGGCCAGAACCCCGGGCCACGGGCGCTCCTTGGCGCCATTGCCCGGAAAGCGGCGGTCACGGTCGTGGCTTCGGCAATGGCGGTGTCCATGACCCTGGTGGGCACGTCCTCGGCCACCGCGGACACCGCGCCCGTCGACCCGGCCGAACCGCAGACCGTCTCGGCTGACGCGCTGCCCACGGTCCAGATCGACGGCGTGGTGTGGCAGCAGATCGTGGTCGGCAACACCGTCTATGTCGCCGGCAGCTTCACAACGGCGCGGCCCGCGGGCAGCGCCCCCGGCGTCAACACGGTGCCCCGGAACAACATCCTCGCGTACGACATCCGGACCGGCGTGCTGATCAACTCTTTCGCGCCCAACCTCAACGGCCAGGCGCTCTCCCTGGCAGCTTCCCCCGACGGATCCCGAATCTACGTGGGTGGCTCCTTCACGAGCGTCAACGGTGCAACCGTCTGGCGCATCGCCGCCCTCGACGCCACCACCGGGAACCTGCTCACCAACTTCGTTCCGAAAATGGACGCTTCGGTGCGGGCCATCACCGTCACCAATGACACTGTCTACGTTGGGGGCCTGTTCACCGGCGTCGGTGGTGTGGCACGTTCCCGCCTTGCCGCTTTCAGTCCCACCGACGGTTCGCTCAAGCCCTGGGCGCCGGTGGCCAACATCGGCCAGGTCAACGCCCTGGCCTTGTCCCCCGATGGCACCAAGATGGTGATCGGCGGATCGTTCACCACCCTGAACGGCTCCAACCGCCCGGGCTATGGCCTGGGCGCCGTCGACGCCACCACCGGCGCCAACCTGCCCTTCCCCATCAACGACATTGTGCGCAACGGCGACACCGGCGGGTCCATCACCAGCCTCACGTCCAACGGCACCAACGTCTACGGCTCCGGTTACACCTTCGGCCGCACCAGCACCCTGGAAGGCATGTTCTCGGTCCGCTGGTCCGACTTCTCCGAAGAGTGGATCGAGGACTGCCACGGCGACACCTACTCCGCATTCGCCGCAGGTGACGTCATCTACGCCGCCGGGCACTCCCACTACTGCGGCAACGTGGGCGGCTTCCCCCAGGAAGCACCCTGGGACTATCACCGCGCTGTCGCCTTCAGCCGAAACGCCACCGGCGTCCTAACAGACGAAGCCCACGGCTACACCAACTTCGCCGGCAACCCCGCCCCCACCTTGCTCAACTGGTTCCCCTACATCCTGGATGGCACCTACACCGGCCAAAACCAGGGTGCCTGGTCCGTTTCCGGAAACACCCAGTACCTGACCTACGGCGGGGAGTTCCCCACCGTCAACGGGGCAGCCCAGCAGGGCCTGGTCCGCTTCGCGGCCAAGTCGATCGCACCGAACAAGCGCGGGCCCAAGTTGACCGGCTCCCTGTTCAATCCGACCGTAAACTCGACCGCCACCGGAACCGTCCGGCTGCGCTGGCAGGCGAACTGGGACGAGGACAACAGGAACCTTACGTACCAGGTGCTCCGTGACACCAAGGCTGTATACACGACGTCCCTGCAATCCACCTTCTGGGACCGCCCGGCGATGACCTTCGTGGACACCGGCCTGGTGCCGGGCCGCAGCTACGGCTACCGCATTTCCGCGATGGATCCCTCCGGCAACGTGGTCAAGTCGGACACGGTAACCATCACGGCGGCCAGCACCGATTACATGCCGAGCACGTATGAAAAGACGGTAATCGCCGACGCGCCTGCCAACTTCTGGCGGCTTGGCGAGGCCGCCCCCAAGACGGGATTTGATTCCAAGGGGCCCGACGACGTTACCGCCTCAACCGGTGTCAGTTTCGGCGTTCCGGGAGCGATCTCAGGCGATGCCAGCACCGCCGTCCACCTGGGCGGCACGACGGCGGGAATTATTTCCGATCCGACCCGGGCCAAGCGGCCCAACACCTTCAGCTCGGAAGCCTGGTTCCGCTCTACCAGCACCACGGGCGGCGCCATCATCAGTTTCGGCAACGCGCTAAACACGCTTTCCGACGATGTGGACCGTGTGGTCTACATGACCAACGACGGGCGCATCAACTTCGGTGTCGCACCGCTGGGGGTCAAGAAAACGGTCGGAACCACCACGGTGTATAACGATGGACAGTGGCACCACGTCGTCGCGAGCCTCGGCAGCGGCGGCATGGCTCTCTACCTCGACGGCGCAAAGGTTGCCGGCCGCACCGATGTCACCACCGGACAGTCCGTCGACTCGTACTGGCGGGTGGGTGGAGACAACCTCAACGGCTGGTCCTCCCGGCCCACGAGCCGGTACTTCCTCGGTGACGTGGACGAGGTCGCCCTCTACACCACGGCGCTGCCGGCCGATGCAGTCAACCGCCACTTCACGGTTGGCACCTCGGGCACCGCAGTGAACCTGCCGCCGGCAGCCAAGTTCACCTCCGCAGCCTCAGCACTGGCGGCCACGTTCGACGCAACCACCTCCACCGACAGCGACGGCACCATTGCGGGCTACGCCTGGGACTTCGGCGACGGAGCCACCGGCAACGGTGCGACCGCGTCCCACACCTATGCGGCGGCCGGCACCTTCGCCGTCAAGCTGACGGTGACCGATGACAAGGGCGCCACCGGAACGGTGACCCAGAACGTCACCGTCGCACCGGCTCCCCCCAACGCCGTTCCGACGGCCGCGTTCACCAGTAAGGTGACCGGGCTGACAGCGGCGGTGGATGGCGGCGGGTCGAAGGACAGTGACGGTACGATCGCCTCCTACGCCTGGGACTTCGGTGACGGGGCCACCGGCACCGGCGCCACGGCGTCCAGGACCTATCAGGCGGCGGGCACGTACGCGGTCAAGCTGACGGTGACCGATGACAAGGGCGCCACCGGAACGGTAACGCAGAACGTCACCGTGACAGCCCCGGCGAACGCGGTGCCGGTGGCTGCGTTCACCAGTTCGGTGACGGGGTTGACGGCGGCGGTGGATGGCGGCGGGTCGAAGGACAGTGACGGCACCATCGCCTCCTACGCCTGGGACTTCGGTGACGGGGCCACCGGCACCGGCGCCACGGCGTCCCGGACCTATGCGGTGGCGGGCACGTACCCGGTCAAGCTGACGGTGACCGATGACAAGGGCGCCACCGGCACGGTGACGCAGAACGTCACGGTCGCTGCCGCTCCGGGCTCCGGGGTGCTGGCCGCCGACACGTTCGGCAGGACCCTGGCAAGCGGGTTCGGTTCGGCCGAGACCGGCGGGGCGTGGTCCCTGAACGGGTCAGCGTCGCTGTTCGCGGTGACCAACGGTGCCGGTTCGATCCGGATGAGCGCCGCCGGGGCCGGCCCCTCGGCCTACCTGAACGCGGTGTCCTCCAGCCGGGCTGAGACCAGTGTCAGCGTCCGGTGGGACAAGGTCGCCGACGGCGGAGGCACGTTCGCGTACGTGATCGGCCGGAAGGCCGGGACCGGGGAATACCGGGCCAAGGCCTGGGTGTCCTCCACCGGGCAGG
>JAODMR010000130.1 GCA_025465475.1 Micrococcaceae bacterium | reverse complement strand
TGACCATGATCTGGTCCGGCGAGGTGGCAACGCCGCGGTCTGTGTACAGCTGTGCCAGGGCACTCCGGAGCTCGGGAAGGCCAACCAGGTCGAACCCGGGGTGCTCCAGATAGCGGGGCAGGCGTTCCGCGGCCCGGGTGAAGGCGGCGGCGAGGCCGGGATACGCCGGGAGAGCCGCCTTGGTGAAGTCCAGTGCAGCGCCCGGGTCCGGGTCGGGGGAGCCCCGGTGCCCGCCGGGAAGGGCAATCGTACTCCCGGAGCCGCGGACGCTGAGCAGGTATCCGTCGGTACGGAGTTGTGCGTAGGCGGCCGCCACGGTGGTGCGGCTGACATCGAGGGCCAGGCTGAGCTCCCGCTCCGCGGGCAGGCCGGTACCCACACCGACCCTGCCGTCCAGCACCAGGACCCGGACCCGGTCCGCCAAGGCCTGGTAGGCGGGCCCGCCCGTGCGCCATTCGCCCAGCTCACGTGCCAAGCGGCGGGCGGTCATTCGAGGAGTCATGAGGCCACTCTAGGGGAATTGGTTCTATCGGATAAGGCCAATCACTGTGAAAGTGGACCTTATCGCCGGTCAGCGCATCTTGCGGGCCGGCCAGCACCGCACCGCTCCTCAGCCTCTGGCAGAATTGATGTCCGATGAACGCCTTCCTCACCACATCCAACGTCGCCGTCCGCCTCCTCCGGCTCCTGCTCGGCGTCTTTGCCTATGGCTTCGCGATCGCCCTGATGATCAAGGCCCACCTTGGAGCGTCGCCGTGGGACGTCTTCAGCCAAGGCCTGTCCCGAACGACCCACCTGACTTTCGGCCTGTGCACGCTGGCCATCAGCGCCCTGGTGCTGCTCCTGTGGTTTCCGCTGCGGCAGCGCCCGGGTTTTGGCACGCTGACAAACGCGGTCACCGTGGGATTCTTCGCCGATTTCGGTTTGGCGGTCCTGCCTGACGGCCGCAGCATCGTGGCTCAGATTGCGCTGTTTGTCGGTGGCCTGCTGCTGCTGGCGTTTGCCTCGGCCTTGTATATTGGCGCCGGCATGGGCCCGGGGCCACGAGACGGGTTGATGACAGGCCTGCTACGGGTCACCGGGCGGCCGGTGTGGATGATCCGGACGGGACTCGAACTGACGGTCGTGCTGCTCGGTTTCCTGCTGGGTGGCACCGTAGGCGTCGGCACCGCCGTCTTTGCTGCGAGTATCGGGCCGCTGATCCAGCTCACGTCCCGCTGGCTGCGGGTGGACCTGGCGGCCGCCCATTCGCCCGGCCGGAAACGGACCGTGGTTCCTGTCCTGGCCTCCTCCGCGCAGCAACAGGCGGCACCGGCACCGGAGTGAAGGCGCTGATCCGAAAGCTGGCGCTCACCTCGCTGACTTCCGGCAGGGACTGCACCCTAGCGGCCACGGCATCGGCAGCCACGTGGTGCCCGGCCGGGCCCATGAGAGCCAAGCGCGCAACATCGGCATGGTCCAGGCGCAGCGTATAGTTCACGTCTTCCTCCTGGGCCAGGAGGAACGAGCCTGCCAGGGAAGCCACGAGCATCTCCTGCTTGTCCGCCTGGATGCCAAGCAACCCCACGCCGATGGCGATTTCGGCAAGGTGCCCCGGCAAGGGAGTTACCACCAGCAGGGTTCCACCGGGTCGAAGGATCCGGGCGAATTCCGCCGGGTTGCGTGGGGCGAAAACCACCAGGATGACGTCGGCGCAGGCCGCCGCCAGGGGCAACGGGCGCCAGAGGTCCCACACCAGGTTCAGGGTGTCGGGGTTTGTCCTGGCGGCGCGGCGCAGGGCGAACTTGGACAGGTCCAAGCCGATGGACGCTGTGGCTGCGGGAGCGCGATCCAACAGGGCCCGCAGGTAGTAGCCGGTGCCCGTTCCGGCGTCGACCACCAGCCCCTCCGGCCGCGGCCCCTCCGGCCGCGGCCCCTCCGGCGGCAACCCCTCCGGCTGCAGTCCTGCCGCTGCCCGGGCCGCGATCGCCTCGGCCAGCGGCTGGTAGTGGCCCGCCTGCAGGAACTCGTCGCGGGCCGCGACCATGGCCGCGGTGTCCGGTACGAACGCGGTCCCCGCTCCGGTGAGGAGGTTGATGTAGCCCTGCCGCGCGCGGTCAAAACTATGCCCCTCCCGGCACACCAATGCCTGCCCGGACAGGGCAGCCGGTTCCGGCACTTCCCCGGGCGTTGCCGGTTCCGGAGGGGCGCCATGGGTCCCCCCGGCGGGTGGCCGTGCGTCGAAGGGGGCCGCGCAGGAGGGGCACAGCAGGGCGGCGAGCGCGGCGGGGAACATGGTCTCATCCTAGGTCGGCCCGGGGCGTGGCGGTTTTAGCGGTGGAACAGCGTGAGACTAGGCTCACAGTTGTGAAAATCGAACACTTGCCCCTGCTCCAGTCCGTGTCCGCACCAACCCTGCATCCGGATGGCACCCGTGTGGTGGCGGCCGTTACCCGGCCCGACCTGACCGCCGACGCCTATGTTGGCCAGTTGTGGGAGGTTCCCGTGGAGGGTGGAACCCTCCGTCGGCTGACCCGCGGCTTCCGCGACACTGCCCCGCAGTACTCGCACAACGGGGAGTTGCTGGCGTTCCTGCGCGCCGGTCCTGACGGGCCCGCCCAACTGTTCTTCGTGGAAGCAGGCGGCGGAGAGCCCCGGCAGTTGACTGATGCGAAGCTTGGCGTGCAGTCCTTTGACTGGTCGCCGGATTCCCAGCGCATTGTTTACGCCGCGCGCGTACCCGAGGAGGGACGCTATGGCACCGTGGATGGCGTGCCGGCCGGGGCAGAGGATGCCCGCGTCATCACCGGTTACCAGTTCCGCATGAATGGTGTGGGCTACACCGCGGACAAGCGCCTGCAGCTGTTTGTCCTTGAGGTTCCGCCGGTTGATGCTGAACCGCCCGTGGCACCGAGGGGAAGGGCGAGGAAGGCGCTCCCGGCCGATGAGCCGTTCTCGGCGGTTCCGCCCTCCCGGCAGCTGACCGACGCCGACGCGGACCACACGGCCCCGCGCTTCGCCCCGGACGGCTCCACCATCCTGTTCACGGCGGCCCTGCATGACGGCGCCGAAGCGGACCTGGTCAGTGACGTGTACCTGGTGCCCGTGGACGGCGGAACGCCCGAGCGGCTGACCAACCAGGGTGTTCCCGAATACGTCGGAGCCGCGGCCGCGACGTATTCCGCGGACGGCCGGTGGCTGTTCCACCTTGCCTCCGATCTGGGCACCAGCGGCAGGGACTTCGTGGGGCGCCACACGAGTCTTTTCGTGGCCGAAGCGGCGAATCCAGCGAACGTGCGCAGGCTGACTGACCCGGCCAGCATTGACCTGACGGAAAACGGAGACCGGTTGGTCACCGTCGGACCCGACGCGGTGCTGGTACTGGACCGCTCCCGTGGCGGCGTCCGGTTGCTGCGCATCAGCGCCGATGGCCAAACGCAGGTCCTGGTGGACGGGCCCCGGCTGGTTCTCGGCGTGGACGCTGTCGGGGAAACGGTGGCGGTCAGCTACACCGACGGCAACACCGTCGGTGACCTGGCCGTCGTCGCCCAGGGTAGTGACACGTCCTTGCGTCCCCTGACCGACTTTTCAGCGGCGTTCCGCAACGAGGCCGGCGTCGTACCTCTGCACGAGGTGAGCTATCAGGCGCCGGACGGCTATCCGGTGCACGGCTGGCTGTTGCTGCCCGAGGGGCCGGGGCCCCACCCGGTGCTGCTGAACATCCACGGTGGACCCTTTGCCCAGTACGGCTGGGGTCTGTTCGATGAGGCGCAGGTGTATGCAGCGGCCGGCTATGCCGTCCTGATGTGCAATCCCCGGGGCGCCGCCGGCTACGGACTGGAGCACGGCAAGGCCATCAAGGAAGCGATGGGCACCGTTGACCTCGACGACGTGCTGGCATTCCTTGACGGTGCGCTCGCCGAGCACGGGGAGCTGGACAACGAGCGGCTCGGAGTCATGGGGGGCTCGTACGGCGGCTACCTGACCGCATGGACGATCGCCCACGACCATCGCTTCACTGCCGCCATCGTGGAGCGGGGCTATCTGGACCCCGTGTCCTTTGTCGGCTCCTCGGACATCGGCTGGTTCTTCTCGAACGAGTACACCGGTGAGGACCCGGACGCCATCCGGGCCCAGAGCCCGATGGCAGTCGTTGACCAGGTGCAGACCCCCACCCTGGTCCTGCACTCCGAGGACGATCTGCGCTGCCCTGTGGAGCAGGCGCACCGGTACTATACGGCGCTGAAGATGGGCGGCGTGCCGACTGAACTGGTGGTCTTCCCCGGGGAAAACCACGAATTGTCACGCTCCGGCACGCCGCACCACCGGAAGCAGCGCTTTGAGCACATCCTCAACTGGTGGTCCCGCTACCTTCCGACGGAGGCCAATCCCGCCTGAAGCTAACTCCCCCCGTCCAGCCACCCGCCCGCCCCGCGTCATGACGGGTGGGTGGTCAGCGGGGGATAGGCAGACGACGGGGAGGCTCTGCTCAGGCCGGCGAACCTGGCCCCGGAGGGTTGCCTCCATGCCGTGGAGCAGGAATGCAGGTCACTGCCGGTCCGCGGTGGCTGCGGCCAAGTGCGCTGCCGCCGCCTGTTCAAGGTGAGTCAGATCCGAGGCTATGGTGACGAAGGTGTAGCCCTGCCGCAGCCGTTGGGCGGCGATGTCGCCGGAGGGGGTGTAGATTCCGGCGGCCACCCCGGCTGCGGCTGCCGCTGCTGCGATGGTTTCCAGTGCCGCGTTGAACTCGGTGGCGACCGCCGGGTCACCTGGATAGCTGCCGCCGACGGCGATGGTGAGGTCTGATGGCCCCACGAAGATGCCGTCCAGGCCCGCGGTCGCACAGATTGCCTGGACGTTTGCCAGCCCATCCGGAGTTTCGATCATGGCGAACACCAGAGTTTCCGCGTTAGCTTCTGCGGGAACAGGACCTATCCGGAGGGCGGAGCGCGCGGGTCCGTACGACCGCCCGCCCACGGGAGGGTATTTCGTTGCTGCGACCGCTGCGGCGGCGTCCGCTGCCGTGTTGACCAGGGGAACGATCACTCCGACGGCACCGGCGTCCAATGCCTTGCCGATGGCTGTGAGGTCGTTGTTTTCCACCCGTACCAGGCCCACAGCCGTCTGTCCGGCGTCGATAGCAAGCAGCCCGTGGAGGATGCCGGAGTAGCCCAGCAGCCCGTGCTGGGCGTCGAGGGTGACGAAGTCGTAACCCAGGCGGCTGATGCGTTCGGTGGCCATCGGGGCGTCCAAGGTGCTCCAGTAACCGATGACTGGTTCACGGGAACGGATCCTCCCGGTAAATGCTGTGACCAGTTCCGATGTCATCATTACCCCGCCGGCGCGTCCTGCGCCGTATCTGTAGCCGTGGCCGTATCTATGGACGTAGCCGTGTCTGTAGCCGTGGCTGCGGGGACGGGAGCCGGCGTGGCCGTGGAAACTCCCGGCGTCGGGTGCCCCAGGGTGGTTGAACCCGTGACGGGACTCAGGCCCAGCAGGCGGACCACTTCGGCAGCTTCCTCGGCAGGGGTACGTCCGACGTCGATGACGATCGCGTTCTCGTCCGGAGTCGGCGGTTCCAAAGTGGCGATCTGTGAGTCCAGCAGCGAGGGCGGCATGTAGTGGTCCATCCGCGCCGTGAGCCTGCGGCTGATGCGATCCTTGGAGCCGGACAGGTGGACGAACACCACGTTCTTCTCCCGGAGCCGGTCCCGATAGATCTTTTTCAGCGCGGAGCAGGTGATGATGCCGGGAATGCCGGCCATGGTGTGCTCGATGATCCAGGACGAAATCGTGTCCAACCACGGCCAGCGGTCCTCATCCGTGAGGGGCGTGCCGTGCGCCATTTTTTCGACGTTCTCCTCCGGGTGCAGGTCATCGCCCTCCTCAAGGTCCCAGCCGAGCTGGCCGGCCAGGATGCCCGCCACCGTCGACTTACCCGAGCCGGAGACGCCCATGATGACCAGGACCGGCTGTTGCTGATTGCTTTCGATATCCATGACGTGAGTCCTCGGGGTTGGGAGCTATAGAACCAGTGACAACAGCATGACCAGGGCAAAGCCGACCACGGAGATCAGGGTCTCCATGACTGACCAGGTCTTAAAGGTCTGCCCGACGGTCAGGCCGAACAGTTCCTTGACGAGCCAGAACCCTGCGTCATTGACGTGCGACAGGAACAACGATCCGGCACCGATGGCAAGGGCCAGCAGGGCCGTGTGCGTGGGGGAGAGGGAGCCGGCCAGTGGGGCGACGATGCCCGCGGCGGTGATCGTCGCCACGGTGGCCGAACCAGTGGCAAGGCGCAGGGCGACGGCGATCAGGAATCCCAGGACGAGCACGGAGATGCTCGCGCCGGTGGCCCACTTGGCCACGGAGTCGCCCACCCCGGCGCCGATCAGGGTCTGCTTAAAGCCACCACCTGCACCGACAATGAGGATGACGGCGGCGATCGGTCCAACGCTGTCACCGATTTTCCCGGTGAGCTTGGTGCCCTTGAATCCGACGGCGTAACCAAAGGTGAGCAGTGCCAGTAGCACGGCCAAGGTCATGGCCACCAACGGGGAACCGACAAAATCGAAGAAGACACGGACCGGGGTCGGGTTTTTGGCGTCGGGCATCAGGATGTCCACGAGGGCCTTGGCCAGCATCAGGATGACGGGGAACACGATGGTCAGCACCGTCACCAGGAAGGATGGCTGCCGCTTCGCGTCCGGGTCACCGCTGGAGTGCTCGGTATCAACGCCACCTGCCACGCGGGGCGCACCAACAGGAACCCACCGTGCGGCAAGTCGGGCGAACAGGGGCCCGCAGATGATGACGGTGGGAATGGCGACGAGCAGGCCCAATGCCAACGTCAGACCCAGTTCCGCGCCAACCGCCTGGATCGCGATCAACGGTCCGGGGTGTGGAGGCACCAGGCCGTGCAACACCGAGAGTCCAGCCAGCGCGGGGATGGCGATGCGCATCAACTGCATCTTGGAACGCTGGGTCACCAGGACGACGACCGGCAGGAGCAGGACCAGGCCGATCTCGAAGAACATCGGCAGCCCGATGATCACGGCGACCAGGGCCATGGCCCACGGCACCAGATTGCCGCGAACCTTGGAAAGCAGCGTGTCCACGACGCGGTTGGCGCCGCCGGAATCCGCCAGCAGCTTGCCCAGCATGGCGCCCAGGGCAATGAGCAGGCCCACTTCCTTCAGGACACCGCCGACGCCGTCCTCAAAGTTGGTGATGACCTTGGGCAGATCCACTCCGGAGGCCAGACCCACGAAGGCGGAACCCAGGATGAGGGCAAGGAAGGGATGCAGTTTTGCCTTGACAATCAAGAGCACAATGACGGCGATGCCAATGGCCGCCACTATCAGCAGTTGGGTGTCGTGGCCCGACCACGGTTGGGTTGCCGCATCGGCGGCGAGGATTTGCACGATTAGTTCCTTCGACGGATAAAGGGCCTGGGATCCAGAGGCCAGATCCTGTTGGCACGTTACTCCCGATTGCGGGAGGATGTGATAGAGATTACTGAGTAAATATGATTTATCCAAACCTGCGCGATAACAGAGCTGATAAACGGGGGCGATCGGTGGAGGAACTGGCACTTAGCAGGCATGCCCGCTTTGTCGACGACCTGGGACAGCAGGTGGTCGACGGTTTGCTGCCAGCGGGACTGGTACTTAAGTCGGAGGAGCTGGAACGCCGCTTCGACTGTTCACGCTCCGTCGTGCGGGAGGGGTTGCGCGTGCTTGAGACACTCGGCATGGTCGGCTCGCGGCGGAACGTGGGTGTGAGCATCCGGCCCGAGCCGCAATGGAATGTTTTTGACCCCCGCGTCATCCGGTGGAGGCTCGCCGGAGCGGACCGGGAGCGCCAGCTGCGGACCCTTACCGAACTGAGGTCCGCCGTCGAACCCCTGGCGGCGCGCCTTGCGGCAACGCAGGTCACGCCCGAAGACGGGCGTCGTCTCACGGGGATCGCCGGGGAGCTGGTTGCCGCAGGCAATGCCGGGGACCTGGACGCCTTCCTGCAATTGGACATTGAATTCCACCGGCTGATTTTGCGCTCGTCAGGAAACGAGATGCTGGCGCACCTCGACTCGGCTGTCGCGGAGGTCCTGACCGGCCGGACGCGGTTGGGGCTTATGCCTGATCGTCCGCATCAGGAGGCGAGGCACCTGCACTATGTGGTGGCGGATGCCATTCAACGCGGGCAGGCGGACGCGGCAGAGGCGGCCATGCAGCGCATCGTTTCCCGAATCGCTGACGAACTGGGAAGGGGTGCCGCCGGTACCGCGAAGGCGGGATCGAACCCGGCCCGGGACGAATCGGCCTGAACCCGTTCCGCAAGGAAAGCCGGTTCCTGCAGGAGTACCCCTATGCCTTGTGGCGGCGTACGCTGGGCACGCAAGGGGCTTCCCGAAAGCCCCGTGTGCGGCAGGCGGTGCGCAATGGGTTGGCAGCAGCAGGAACACCGGATGGGCGCCTTGGTGTGCAGCATCCTGCTCTTCGCCGTGGTGGCCTGTGAACCGCCTGGGTCCCCCGGCGGCAACGGCAATGAGGGCCAGCGCACCAGCAGCGCCACGGCCAGCGGGGCTGCTGGAAACCAGGCGGGAAACCAGGGCGGAACTCAGGGCGGCAACCAGGCCGGAAACCAGGGCGGCAACGAGGAGCCCGGTGCCGTGGCCGCACCTGGACCCCCCGTGCTCCCGCCCGGGCCGGCCGCCCCGGGAAACCCACCCGCGAACGATGACGCTGCCGTCCTGGATTGGCTTCCCCCGGGGCCCGTGAGCCGGACGGATCCCCCCTGGTACCCGGCCCTATCCGCCGTGCAGTGTCCCGCCCTTCCGCTTCCCGGGGATCAGGAGGCATCCGTGTGGGATGCGGCAAGCCTCCTTTGTCCTGCCCTGACTGGAGATGCCGCCGCGTGGGATCGTGCCATTCCCGTCCTCGCGGCGATGAACCCTCCGTCGGATTGCCTGGAACTGGGCGCCTACCAGGCCCTGCAGCGCGCCGTCGCGTTCCACCGGCAACGCCCGGATGTCACGCCTGAGCTGCGGTCGGCAACCGGTACAGCGTGCCAGCCGACCCTGGAAGCGGTCGAGGGGACGGTGGATGGAAGCGGCACCGCGACGGTCTGCGGAGGGGAGTCGTTTTATCTCGTCGGTCGCCTCGGGGGCCTGCCCGCATCGGCCGTGAGGGCAGTCACCGTCGGTTCCGTATCCGTGCCCGTAACCAAAGACGAGGTGGGCTTCTCCTTTGCTGCCCCGCAGGTTCCCACCGATGGTGCTGTCACGGTGAGGGTCAGCAACGCCGACGTTCAGGTGGATGGGGCTGCCACCTTGACCTTTGTGCAACCCGCCCAGCCCTGTACCGCAGGGCCGGGAACATCCACGCCGACTGAATCCGCTCCGCAGCAGGAGCCGTCGCCCAGCGAATCCGCCAGCGCGGAATCGGGGACCGGCACCGAAACGGAAGCCGGCGACGACGGCGGGGGAGCGGCGGGGTGAGTCTGGATACCGGCCCGGCCAGCACAGCCTGGTCGCGGGCGCTGTCGATCGTGGCCGCCGTCGGGCCTCCCGTCACCGTTGCCACGGCCCTGCTCATCTACTTTGGCTGGGCCCGCGCGGACGCGCAGGCCCAGTTCATGGGGTTGAACGCGAGCCTGTTCGGTTACAGCACCCAGGATTTTGTGCTGATCAGCGTCAGCTCGCTCTTCCTGCCGCTGATCCTGCTGCTGCTCGCCGGCATCCTGTGGCGGGCTGTGGATGCCTGGTTGCGCCGGCGGGTTCCGCATCGGCAACGGCTGGTGCTGAGGCTGGGCACCGGCGCCCTCCTGGCCGGAGTGCTGGCCGGCGTCGTCACCCTGATCCTGATTCTGGTCCTGCCGGCCCGCAATACCCTCTTTGGCCCCTACGTTCTTGCGCTCGGTGTGCTGATCGCCGCCTGGGGAGCGCGGCTGCGTCGGCTGCGGCAATTCCCCGGCCCGGAAGCGGCGGATCCGCCCCCGGCGCAGGCAACGCCCGTGCCCTCCGTTCGAGGCCGGGCGGGCGAAGCAGCCATGGTGTTTGCCCTGGTCACGCTGCTGCTTTTCTGGGGCACCGCCAACTACGCCCAAGCGCTGGGCCGTAGCATCGCGGTGAGCCTTGAGCAGAGCGTCGAGGACCTGCCGCACGCCAGGGTGTACAGC
>JAODMR010000127.1 GCA_025465475.1 Micrococcaceae bacterium | reverse complement strand
GTTGCGTACCCCTTTCCCCAAGCTGAGTACCGCAGCCGGTAGCCGAGTTCCGGCTGATCGGGTGGGTCATCGGGGGCGGGTCGGTAGTGGAACCACCCGAGGAAGTCTACGGTGTTCTTCTCGACTGCCGCCCAAAAGCCGTAGCCGGGAAATGTCCGGTAGTAGCCCAGGAATGCCGGAAGCATCTCCCCCTCAACCTCATCACGCGACGTGGGCGTCCCACCCGTGATGTACCGCATGACGCGAGGATCGCTGTCCAATTCCACCAGCAAATCCGCGTCACCGGCAGTGAATTGCCGGAGGAGCAGCCGTTCCGTCTCCAAGAAAACCAGCATGACGACATTGTGGCACCGGCAATAACAAGGTGGCCATGGTCCCCGGCATCGGCGCGGACGGAGCGCCCCGCTCTTGAAAACAGGATGGCGCCGAAATCTCACGTTCGTTGTGGTCGCGGCGTTTACTAGGTGACGGCCGCAGGGCGTGGCTGGGGATGAGGGATTTGCTGTGGTGATTCGACGAGGACCAGTGCTGATCCAGTTCTTACTGCTGGCTGTGACGTGGGGCGCGAGCTTCTTGTTTATCAAGGTCGGCCTGGAGGGGCTTTCCGCGGCTCAGGTGGTGTGGGGGCGCTTGATTGCCGGTGCACTCGTTCTGGGGGTGATTTGCGCGCTCACGCGGCGACCGCTGCCGAGTGAGCCGGTGGTCTGGGCTCACCTGCTTGTGGTGTCGGTGCTGCTGTGCGTCGCGCCGTTCCTGTTATTCGCCTGGGCCGAACAGCACATCACCTCCGGCTTGGCGAGCATCTATAACGCGACGACTCCGCTGATGACGATGGTGTTCGCGTGGGCCGCTCTGCCAGCTGAGCGTCCCACGCTGAGGCGGCTGGCCGGTCTGCTCACCGGCTTCGTCGGCGTGGCGCTGATCCTGGCGCCTTGGCGTGGTCAGCAGGGCAGCAGCCTCAATGGCCAGCTGGCATGCTTGGGTGCCACCGCGTGCTACGGGATCGCGTTTGTATACCTGCGCAAGTTCGTCTCTCCCCGAGGGTTGCATGCGGTTTCGGTCGCAACGGTTCAGGTCGGGTTGGGCGCCGCACTGATGTTGATTTTGACTCCGGTGATCACCGTCAACTCAATCTCGCTGACTCCTCGAGTCGTCGCGGCGGTGCTCACTCTCGGAGTAGCCGGCACCGGCTTAGCGTATGTGTGGAACAACAACGTAGTCGCCGCTTGGGGAGCCACCAACGCCTCTACGGTCACTTACCTCGCCCCGGTCGTCGGCGTGCTTCTGGGAACTTTCGTGTTGCATGAAAGGCTCGGGTGGAGTGAGCCAATTGGAGCGGCAGTGGTGATCCTGGGCCTCACCCTGAGCCAGGACCGGCTGAACCCACGATTATGGCGGCTACGCCGCGCGTCACGATTCCGCTCCGGAGGACCACACCATCTGAATCAGGAGCGCCCCGGCCACACCACCCCATGTCCCGGGCATAGATCCCCTTACGGTCACACTCCTTCACAGTGCAGATGACTTCTGACATTGACCTGCAATCGTCTTCTGAAACGGACACCGGCCCCCGAGAAGTAGCGGAACTTGCGTCCTCAAAACCGTTCTCGTATTCACCTTCTCAGAACGTACCTTGCGGATGAGTAAATGAGAACGTGCGGGTCATGGCGTTGATTTGGGAGGTCAGCACGGCCGACCAGAACGCCAACCGGCAGCGGGACGCGCTGATCGCCGCCGGCGTGAAGGACGACACACGGCACCTGTTCACCGAGCAGGGAGTCAGCGGTACGAAGGCCCAGCGGGCGGCCCTGGATAAGTGCCTGGACTTGCCGAGAGGTGGCACCCCGGGCCCTAGTCATATGCTGGCCGTTGGTCCGGTCGTTGTGGCGCTGGTCCGGATCCTGCCGGACCTGTCGGAGCTGGCCGAACCGGTTCAAGTCCCGTAACGGCGCGAGGTGTGCCTTCCGGCGTTTGGGCGCGGGAGTGTACATTGCTCCTGATGGCAACTCCCCAGCAGGAACGGCCGTCCTTCCCGGCAACGCCGCCGGTTCGGATGTGGATGCCCTCTGTTTCCATCATCATTCCCGCCCGCAACGAGGAAGCAGTTCTTCGCGCCTGCGTTCTGGCCGCCCTGCAGCAAAGCGTTCCGGCCAAGGAAATCATCGTCGTCGATAACGCCTCCACGGATGGGACGGTCGACGTGGTTCGCCAGCTTCAGCAGCAACACCCGTCAGCTCCCCTGATCCTGCAACGCCAATCAGCGCAGTTGGGCTTGGTCCCCACCCGCAACGTTGGCTTTGACAGCGCCACCGGGGACATCCTGGGCAGGATCGACGCCGACTCCGTACTGGCACCGGACTGGGTGGAGCAGGTCCAGGAGGCCTTCCTCGACCCGGAGGTGGCAGCGGCCACGGGTCCGGTGGTCTATTACGACATGCCGCTGCAACAGTTTGGTTTGCGGGCTGACGACCGGATACGCCGGTTGATGCTCCTGCTGGCCCGGAACCGGTATCGTTTTCTCTTCGGCTCCAACATGGCGGTCCGCCGCTCCAGTTGGCAGCTGATCCGTACCGAGGTGTGCCGGGACGAGTTGGACCAGATGCATGAGGACATTGATATGTCACTCCATCTGGCCAGGCGGGGCCTCACCGTCCGTTACGTCCGTTTCATGGTCAGCGGAATGTCCGCGCGCCGGTTGGAGGACTCGCCACGGGACTACCGCCGCTACGTGTCCCGCTTCGACCGGACCTATCGCGCTCACGATGTCAGCCAGCTTGCCCTCCGGCTGCCAATGGTCGTGTTCCTCTCCATCTACTACCCCGCCCGCCTCGTGCGTGCACTGT
>JAODMR010000102.1 GCA_025465475.1 Micrococcaceae bacterium | reverse complement strand
GCGTTCAGGCCCGTGGTCACAGCGCCTTCCGCCCATCCTGCGGTGAAGGAGACGTCGTCACCGGCCAGGAAGATGCCGCGCTGGGAACCGGGCAGGTTGTCCTGCTTAAAATGGGTGAACTACCGCTGCTGGTACCGGTAGTGCCCGGGCAGGTTGGCTTTGAAGGCGCCCATGAAGATGGGATC
The DNA here is from genome assembly GCA_025465475.1 of Micrococcaceae bacterium. Classification (GTDB taxonomy): domain Bacteria; phylum Actinomycetota; class Actinomycetes; order Actinomycetales; family Micrococcaceae; genus Arthrobacter_M. Next base: position 4,778 of record JAODMR010000102.1, on the reverse strand, counting down.
AGCTTCCCAGGAAACAGTTATGGGCTGGCCAACGATATGGCAGGCGATGTCCACGACGGGATAGATCAGCATAAGCGAATGCAGCATCAACTCCACGCGTTCGTCGGCGTCCAACGCGAGCCACTTCAGCGCGTCATCATTCCAGGTGTAGGAGAGCAGGATCACCGCGGGCTGATCCGGCCCGTTGTCCAGCAGGTAAGTTGCCCGGTTGAGCCGGTCCGTGAGCGTCATCGAGAGCAGTTCGTTGCCCGTGTCCGGGTTGATGTCCTTCCAGAACGGCCGATCCACCATCACGAATGTCTTTGAGGACTGCATGTAGTGTGATCGCTCAATAGCCGTCCAGAGTTCGGCGGGGAACAGCGCCTCGTCCGTATGGATCCGTGTGGACAGCAGCCAGGATTGGCACGTGGTGACCACGGCCGGGTAGCTGGCTTCGCGGCCCCAGCGTTCGAGGACGCGGAGCTTTCCATCGGGGTCACGGCTGATCTTGTCCACTGCGCCGCGGGGCGACCCGGAGTGCAGGGAGGCCAACGATGTGCCTTCCGGCCAATGCGCCATTCCCGAGGGCGCGTGCTTCCACAGTTCCTCGGGCAGTTTCTGCGCGCCCCCTCGGATGAGGCGGTGCTGGTCGTCGGCATCGGTGTACACCACACGCAGGATTTCCAGGATGGAGTTGGGGAAGTCCGTGTCCCAGCCCCCAGTGCCAAATCCCACTTGGCCGAAGGCTTCCCGGTGGGCGAACCCCGCTTTCCTAAAGGCGTCGCTGGCGGCGATGAAGCCGTAAAAGGTTTGCTCATCCATTTGAGGCAGCAGGTCGTTCCACAAATCCTTGATCCGGGCGGTATCCCTTGTCCGGATGGCCTGCTGCATCTCCGTGAAGGCGGCGCCGTCATTGATTGCTGCCTTCCAGGCGTCGGCCACTTCGCGGAAGAAAGGAGGAAGGTCTGCTGGTTTTTCCGCGTAATACTTCCGGCCCGCCAGTTCGATGACAGTGCTGGACGTGGCCGGCGACAGCGGGTTGGGGAATTCCTCCGTTTCCAGCCCCATCAGGTTCACGTAATGGTAGAAGGCTTTACCGGAAACGGGGAAGCGCATGCCGCCGAGGTCAGCGACGACCTCCGGCGCTGCCGGGAACGACGCGGTGCGGAGGCGTCCGCCGATCCGGTCAGCCTCGTACACCACCGGGCGCAGCCCCAGCTTCATCAGCTCGTAGGCAGTGACCAAGCCTGAAAGCCCGCCCCCGATGACGGCGATCTCGGTGCCGAGCAATTCCGGTGGCACGGACCCCAGCCCGTCCGGGTGGGCCAGGTAGAGGTCATAGCTGAAGGGAAAGTCGGGGTTCAACATTGTGATGGGTTCTGCGCCGGCATCCAACCCCGGCCCGGCAGCGGCGGTGCGGGCTGAGGTGCTGGAGGGGTCTGAGGCGGGCAGTTCGGTGGCGATGGTCATGGAGTTTCTGCCTTATATGGTGCGGAGTTGGCTGGATTGGATGAGGGTCCGGATGCTCGGCCGTACTCTTCCTCCGTCAGGGCAGCAACGCGGGAATGGCGACGTCCGTAGCCGAAGTAGGCGGCCACCCCCACGAGCATCCAGATGGCGAAGACCGCCCACGTGGCCGCGCCCAGGTTCAACATCAGGTAGACGCACATGGCCGCACCGAGGATGGGCGTAAGCGGGAAGAGCGGAACCCGGAAGGTGCGCTTCAGCTCCGCGCGACTGCGACGCAGGTAAATAACGGCGACGTTCACCAGGGCGAAGGCAAACAGCGTCCCGATGCTGGTGGCATCCGCAAGGGCGCCCAATGGCACCAGTCCGGCGGTCAGTGCGACGGCGGTTCCCACCAGGAGCGTCCCGGCGGCCGGGGTGCCGGTCCGGCCGGAAATGCGGCTGAAGACCCTGGGCACGAGCCCATCACGGGACATTGACAGCAGGATGCGGGTCTGGCCGTAGAGCACCGTAAGGACGATGCTCGCGATGGCGAGGACTGCTCCCACAGCGAAGACCAAGGCAACCCACGGCTGGCCGGTGATCTCCTCGAGAATCTTCACCAGGGCCGCCTCGGTTCCCTCGAACCAGCCCCACGGCCGGGCACCAACGGCAGCAACAGCGACCAGGACGTAGATAGTGGTGACAATGAGCATGGATAGCAGGATGGCTCTGGGAAGATCGCGCCTGGGGTTCCGGGCTTCCTCGCCGGCGGTGGAGGCGGCATCGAAACCGATGTAGGAGAAAAATACGCGCGACGCCGCCGCTGAGACGCCCGCAGCGCCCATGGGCAGCAGGGGGTCGAAATTCCCGGCATCGAATGCCGTGAAGGCCACCGCGCAGAAGAACAGGAGAATGACGACCTTCACCACAACGATGGAGGTGTTGATCCAGGCACTCTCCTTGGCGCCGCGGACCAGCAGAATGGTCGCCAGCACCACGATGACCAGCGCAGGAACATTGACCACCCCACCGGCACCCGGAGGCTGCGACACGGCATCGGGGAGAACTGCACCGAAAACGGTGAGGGCCTCATTAACGTATTGGCCGGCCCCCACAGCAACTGCAGCCACGGACACCGCATACTCCAGCACCAGGCACCAACCACAGATCCACGCCATCCCTTCGCCCATGGTGGCGTACGTGTAGGAGTAGCTGGAGCCGGCTACGGGCACCAGCCCTGCCATCTCCGCGTACGAAACCGCCGACAGGAGTGCGGCCACGCCGGCAATAGCAAAGGAAATCCAGACAGCGGGTCCGGCGAGCGGCACGGACTCACCCAAAATGACCAGAATTCCGGTGCCGAGGGTGGCGCCCACGGAGATCATGGTCAGCTGCAGGACGCCAAAGCTCCGGACCAGGCGCGGCCCGCCGGTGTGGCTTTCTGCTTCAGTGACCATTTGCGTGATCGGCTTGCGGCGAAGCAACTGGGCAAGGAGCGCGGGACGGTCCGTGGTTCGGGTCCCACCACCCGGTGTCCGTTCCGAGAGTGTAGGCACAGTCATCTTTGACGTCCATTCATGTTGTTGGCTGGCTAATCTGGTTTTCCCCCAACCCACAGTAGGGGTGTGAGCCACCTCTCGAGGACGTGCTAAATGACCTAGAGTGGGTCCTCATGGGACGTAATGCACCAGCCGTCGATGGCAAGCGCGACCAGTTGGACGCCGTGACGCTGGAACAATTCCTCGCGGTGCTGTCTCCGGGAGTGTCAGTGCTGTACGACGCCGGCAATGGACACGTGCCCCTGCGCTGGGTGGAGCCCAGTGAGTTGGAGGACCCCACCCCGTACCTGTTGGACGGTGAATTTGTTCTGACAGCCGGTCTGCCCTTCCGTGGGGACGTTGAAGGTGACAGAAGCACCTGCGGTGGTGACAGCTCCGGCTCCGTACAGGCGGGGGATTACGTCAGCCGCCTGGTGGCAGCAGGAGTGGCTGCACTGGGCTTCGGGCTTCAGCCCTACTATGACGCGGTGCCTCAAGGCGTCATAGCCGCGTGCCGGAGCCACGGACTCACCCTGGTGGAAGTACCCGCCGATGTGCCGTTTGCTGCCCTGGGATTGGAATTCTCCAAGCTGCTCGAATCCGGAAGGGCTCAGGTGTTCAGGCAGCTTGCGGAAACCAACCGTCACCTCATGCGCGCGGTTCTCTCCTCCCGGCCCGAGCATGAATTGCTGACGGAACTTGCCCGTCGCGTTCCGGTCTGGGCGGTCCTCTTCGGCGCCGACGGCCGGCTACGCGCCCGTGCCGGCTCCGCCGTCGACCTGTCACGGCTGCAACCCCTCGTGAAGAAACTCCTCGCCGGGAGTGGGCCCCGCATGGAAACAGCAATATTTGACGCCCCCGCTGCAGGACTTGTCTTCGGACACCCCCTCCGCAGCAGCAAGGACGCGACCCTGGGCAGCCTGGTGCTGGGCGCCGAAAAGGCCCTGACGCCTGCACAGAACAGCGTGGTCTCCTCCGTCGTCGGCCTCCTGGAATTGCTGGTTCGGCAACGAACCAGCGGTTCTTTGGCGCCCAGCCAACTGGCGACCGCACTGCTGCTGCACCCGGAGAGCGTCACCGTCGGAAACAGCGGGCAGCTTGATGGGTTCAAGGATCTGCTGGCGCAGAGCGTCTCTGGCACACGATCGGAACAGGTCCGGGTGATCCAGGGAGTCCGCGTATCTGCCGCGTCCGCGGCGGCAGAAGATGGAGGCGTCCGCGAATTGTTGCTCTGGCGCCGGTTGTTCGACAGCAAAATGGTCGAGCTGACCGACTATGGATTTGCGGCGGTGACGCGCCTGAAGGTGGACGACCCGCTGGTGGCCGAGGTGGAGCAACTGGGCTGGTGCCTGGTGGTGGGTGAGCGGACCGAGCTACCCGGGTTGCAGGAGGCCTACCGGCGGGCGACATCGCTTCGTGCCAGGGTGCTGGCCACGGGGAGGAGCGTCCGCCTGGAGGATATGACATGGTCCGTGAAGGGGCTGCTGGGCAATGAGGCCGGCGCCATGCTCGCGGAACGGCTGCTGGCACCTGTCCTTGGGCTGGACCCCGAAAGGCGTGACGCGCAGCTGCGGGTTCTGCAGTCGTGGCTTGCCGCCAACGGAAACTGGGACGCCGCCGCCAAGGAACTCGGCCTGCACAGGAACACCGTCCGGCGGCAGATCAACAGTGTCGCTGACTTGCTGGGTTTGAACCTCAGCCTGGCACAGTCACGTGCCGAGCTTTGGATAGCACTGCAGTACGTAGTGGTGCCATAGCTGGTCGCCGAAACCCTGGTGCCGCCGATGCCGTACCTAGACGGAGAATGCTCGC
>JAODMR010000054.1 GCA_025465475.1 Micrococcaceae bacterium | reverse complement strand
CCCCGCTGGTCGAGCCCGTCGAGACCCCGGCCCCGTTGGTCGAGCCCGTCGAGACCCCGGCCCCGCCGGGGGAGCCTGTCGAGACCCCGCTCCGTTGGTCGAGCCCGTCGAGACCCGGCCCCGCTGACAGCCGGGGCTCCCCGTTGGTCGAGCTTGTCGAGACCAGGCACCGCTGCCAGCCGGGCCTCGCCCCGTTGGTCGAGCTTGTCGAGACCAGGCACCGCTGACAGCCGGGGTCGTATCACTTCGCCGGATGACATTTCGCGTGTGTGACACTTCGGTGGTGACGGCGCTCCTTCGGGCCGAAGCGACTGTTACAGCCGGACTTCCATGGTCAGCGCATACCGGTCCGACCGGTACCACGATCGGGTGTGCTCGATGGGGAGGTCCCCGGAGTAGGACGTGCGATCGAAGATCAGGACCGGCGCTCCGGTGCCCGTCCCCAGCAGCGTGCCGACCTCCACGGGAGCACCTTCGGCGCGCACCGTCTGCCGCGCGCGGTCAATCTGGTGGCCCAACTGGGAGGCCAGGGCCTTGTAGACGGAGCCGGTGAGGTCGATGTCCAGCAACCCCCGGGCGTGTTCCGGGTGGTACCACGCGTCGTCGACGCTTACGGGCCGCCCGTCGGCCAGGCGCAGCCTGCGCAGGTGGATGGCCTCCGTGCCGGCGGGCAGTCCGAGCGCCTCGGTCGTGTTCTCCGGCGCCTCCGTCAGTTCCGCCGTGAGCACCACGGTGCTGGGCGTGTGGTCCTGGGCTTCCATTTCCTGGGTGAAGGAGGCCAGGTGCAGCGTCGACTGGACGGTGGCATCGGCGACGAAGGTGCCTTTGGCCGGCACGCGCACCAGGTGACCCTCGGACACCAGGCGGCCGATGGCGGCGCGGACGGTGATGCGGCTGACGCCATAGGCGTCCATGAGGGTGCGCTCACCGGGGAGGCGGTCGCCCGGGGCCAGTTCATCTTTGGCCAGCTTGAGAATGATGGAGCGCAACTGCTCGTGCTTGGGCACCTGGCTGTTGCGGATATGCCGGGAAGTGGCACCCGACGCGCTCGGGCGGGTTGCTGGCACTTGGACCCCTTCGTGCGTTTGGAGTGATCCGGTCCGGACCACTAAGTGGATTATGCCACCTCCCTCGCCAATCGATCCCGCCCGTCGAGATCTCGCCGCCCCTCGTTGATCGAGCCTGTCGAGATCTCGCCGCCCCTCGTTGATCGAGCCTGTCGAGATCCCGCCGCCCCTCGTTGATCGAGCCTGTCGAGATCCGGCCCGTCGTTGATCGAGCCTGTCGAGATACGGACGGAGCATACTTTTCCCATGCACAACGGCCTGCCCGTCACCCGCCAGGACGAAGGGGAGTAGGTCATGGTCCAGGTCACCTGCCCCGGCTGTGGGGGAAGGTTCGACGCCGATCCGGACGCCGCACCCTCGTCCCTGTCCGCAGCCGCCGAGTGTTCGAATACCTGCGCCTGGGTCACCGGTTACGGCCTATCGACGCCCGGGCTTGCTCGGTTCCATCAGATGATCGTCGATACGTACGGCGCGCAGCATCCAGCGCCGCCCACCCCACGGATCAGGGTCGCCTACAGCTTGGTGGGATTGCACCTGGCGCTGGATCGTGGCATCTCTGGACCGGGAGTTCGGGCAGCCCACGGGCTGATGGGAAAGCCGACGCCGGACTGGCCGGCTTTTGCCCCGCCGTCGGGCCATGCCGCCCTGACCATCGCCGACGTTGCGGCAGAGGGTTGGCAAGCCGACAGCGCTGGTGGGCACGCGTCAGTAGTTATGCGATGGGCGACCATGGTCTGGGCAACCTGGCGGCCAAGTCAGTCGGCGGTTGAGTCATTGGTGGCGCACCTGTTCACGGGAACCGAAGGCTTCTGGGCCGACAAAGACAACTACCGCCGTTGATCCCGTCGTTGATCGAGCCCGTTGATCGAGCTTGTCGAGATTTTGGCGTGCGGGGGTCTCGACTGGCTCGACCAACGGCGGGGCGGGTCTCGTTGATCGAGCTTGTCGAGATCATTGGCGGCGGGGTCTCGACAGGCTCGACTCTCGACAGGCTCGACCAACGGCGGGGCGGGGTCTCGACAGGCTCGACCAACGGCGGGGCGGGTCTCGACAGGCTCGACCACCGGCGGGGCGGGGTCTCGACAGGCTCGACCAGCGGGCGGGGGTCTCGACAGGCTCGACCACCGACGGGCCCGACCAGCGGGGGGTCTCGACGGGCTCGACCAGCGGGGGCGGGGTCTCGACGGGCTCGACCACCGGGCGGGGGGTCGACGGGGTTGAGGGGAGCGGCCTATGGTGGTCGTGTCGCGGGCACGGGTTCAGGGTTGAACAGGGGTGGTGCCGGCGGCGGTCACGACGAAGTGAGGCGGTTACCGTGCAGTTCCACCACCACGGCTATGTGTCGGGTGACCCGCGGATCCAGCCGGCGGCCGGTGTCGGCGTTGACCGCCCGGAGGAGCTCCCCGAAGAAGTGGACGTCCTGATTGTGGGAACCGGCCCTGCGGGCATGATCACGGCTGCGCAGCTATCCGTGTTCCCGGACATCACGACCCGAATAGTGGAGCGTCGAAGCGGCCGGCTGGTGATCGGTCAGGCGGACGGCATCCAGGCCCGCAGCGTGGAGACTTTCCAGGCGTTTGGCTTTGCCGGACGGATCGCCGAGGAGGCGTACCGGATCACGGAGATGGCGTTCTGGAAACCCGATGTGCAGGACCCGTCGCGCATCGTCCGCGCGGCCCGCACCATCGATGACCCCACGGGCATCAGCGAATTTCCCCATCTCCTGGTCAACCAGGCCCGGGTGCTGGACTATTTCGCTGAGTTCATGGCCAACTCACCCAGCCGGATGACCCCCGACTACGGACTGGAGTTCGCTGGACTGGAAATCACCCAGGGGGCCGAGTATCCCGTGATGGTCAATCTGCTGCATACGACAGGTCCCCAGAAGGGCCAGGAACGCGCCGTGCGGGCGAAGTATGTGGTCGGTTCCGACGGCGCCCGCAGCAAGGTGCGGGAGGCGATCGGCTGCCACCTCGCGGGGGACCAGGCCAACCACGCCTGGGGCGTCATGGATGTCCTGGCCGTCACCGACTTCCCTGACATCCGCACCAAATGCGCCATCCAGTCCGACGCTGGTGGCAGCATCCTGCTGATTCCGCGGGAGGGCGGGCACCTGTTTCGGATGTACGTGGACCTGGGCGAAGTGCGGCAGGAGGACCACCTTGCCGTGCGGGCCACCAGCATGGAGCAGATCATCGCCAAGGCCAACGCGATTCTGCACCCGTACACGCTGGACGTGCGCAACGTTGCCTGGCACAGCGTGTACGAGGTGGGTCACCGCCTGACTGACAGGTTCGACGACGTCCTTCCGGAGCAGGTGGGCACGCGCACCCCGCGGGTGTTCATCACCGGTGACGCCTGCCACACGCACAGCGCCAAGGCCGGCCAGGGCATGAACGTCTCCATGCAGGACGGGTTCAACCTGGGCTGGAAACTCGGACACGTCCTGGAAGGCCGCAGCCCCGAAACCCTGCTCGCCACCTACTCCGCGGAACGGCAGGTGATCGCGAAAAACCTCATCGACTTCGACAAGCAGTGGTCCACCATGATGGCGAAAAAGCCGGAGGAGTTCGAGAGCCGATCCGAGCTGGAGGACTTCTACGTCCGCACGGCCGAGTTCCCGGCCGGCTTCATGACCCAGTACCAGCCCTCCATGCTGATCGCTGAGCCTGCCCACCAGGACCTCGCGACCGGCTTCCCCATTGGGAAGCGCTTCAAGTCCGCGCCCGTGGTGCGGGTCTGCGACGCCAACCCCGTCCACCTGGGACACCACGCCACAGCGGACGGGAGGTGGCGGATCTACGTCTTCGCCGACCCGGCCCAACCAGGCGCCCGCTCAGAGACCGCTGCCTTTGCGGACTGGATCGAAACGTCCCCGGACTCGCCGCTGGCCGTCACCCCCGACGGCCTGGACCGTGACGCGTGGTTCGACGTGAAGGTCATCTACCAGCAGGACCACACAAGGGTCGACATCGGCACCGTACCGCACGCGTTCCTCCCGCAAGTCGGACCCTTCCAGCTCATCGACTTCGAAAAGGTGTACGCCACGGACCCTGCCGCGGACATCTTCGACCTGCGCGGCATCGACAGGGCCGGCGTCGTCGTGGTCGTCCGCCCGGACCAGTACGTCGCCCACGTCCTGCCCCTGACGGCCACCGCGGAACTGGCGAACTTCTTCGGAGCGCAACTTCTCAGCGGTCACACGGCGAGCCGCATGAGGACCCGCGGGAAGCCACTGAGCACGGAACCGGTGTCCGCCACCTTGACGAAACCCGCTGCTTCAAAGAGGCTTCGCGTTCCGACATAAGCCATGGTCAGGTCCACCTTGTGCCCCTGGTTGTCGACGGGATAACCCTCGACGGCGGGCGCCCCCTTGGAGCGGGCAAAGTCGACGGCGCCCCGCAGCAGGACATGCGAAATGCCCTTGCCCCGGTGCCCCGGCCGCACACGGACGCACCACACAGACCAGACATCCAGGTTGTCCACGTGCGGAATCGTGCGGCTGCGGGCAAACGTCGTGTCAGCGCGCGGATGCACCGCTGCCCACCCCACGACCTCGTCGCCGTCGTACGCCAACACCCCCGGAGGTGGATCCTGGTCAACCAGGCCCTTGACGAACTCGCCGCGTTCCAAGCCCTGTAACTGCAGGTTCTCGCGAGAGCCGATGCGATAACTCAGGCACCAGCACACGTTGGCGTCGGGACGTTTGGGCCCCACCATCGTCCGCACGTCCTCGAACCGCGTTGCCGGGCGGACCTCAATTGTCATGCCCGCCACCTTGCCACCGCCGGTTCCCTGCGGCAACCCCGTTCCCGGGGCCGAGATCGGGCACGGCGGCAAGTTCGGGCACGGCAACCGGCGCGGGCACGCGCGAAAGTGTACAAAGGAACATAGGCGCCTTCCCGGAATGCGCTCCGCAAGGCACAGGAAGACAAAGGAGATCCGAAAATGCTTGAACCCGTCCACCAGCGCAATTCCGACGGTCACGTCCCGGAATCGGAGGACCAGGAGGAAACGGGGGAGCAGCACACACCGGAGATCACCTACGACGAGAAGTTTTACCCCGCCTTTCCCCGCTCCCTTCGCCCGACGGCGCGCAGGCGTCCGTGGACACCGGGGCGGCCACCCTTTGAGCCCGACGGGCGGAACAAGGTCTACGTGGAATGGTTGCGGAACCAGTCCATGCTGGGCGACGCGGACGTCCTGGCCCGGCAGCTGTCCGGGCAGGCCAGCATGTGGCAGAACCCTTTTGCTTCCCCCAATCCGCGTGCCGCCGTCGACCGGGCGTCCGTCTGGTTCACCGCCTACCCGCTGTCCTTCATCACCCGCCCGGGGCAGACGTTCCTGGGCGCCCTCGGTGATCCTGACCTGTGGTCGGCGTTCCAGCAGATCGGCGTCGAGGCCGTGCACACGGGTCCGGTGAAAAGCGCCGGGGGTCTGTCCGGCTGGGATTTCACCCCCAGCGTGGACGGCCACTTCGACCGGATCAGCATGGGCATTGACCCGCTGTTCGGGACGGAGGAGGAATTCCGTGCCATGTGTGAGGTGGCGACGAGCCACGGCGGCACCATCGTCGATGACATCGTTCCGGGACACACCGGCAAAGGCGCGGACTTCCGGCTCGCGGAAATGGGCTACCGGGACTATCCCGGGCTGTACCACATGATCGATATTCCGGAGTCGGAATGGCACCTGCTGCCCGATGTGCCGGAGGGCCAGGACGCCATCAACATCGACCTGGATACCGAGCTCGCTCTGCAGCAGGCCGGCTACATCATCGGCCGGCTGCAACGGGTCATCTTCTACGAACCCGGCGTGAAGGAAACGAACTGGAGTGTCACCCGCCCAGTGGTCGGCACCGACGGCAAGCTGCGCCGCTGGGTGTACCTGCACTACTTCAAGGCCGGTCAGCCGTCCATCAACTGGCTGGACCCAACGTTCGCCGGCATGCGGATGGTCTTTGGGGATGCCCTGCACTCCCTGGTGGACCTGGGCACCGGTGGCCTGCGCCTTGACGCGAACGGATTCCTGGGCGTTGAAAAGAGCGCCGAGGAGAGCCCCGGCTGGTCGGAGGGGCACCCCCTGTCCGAGGCGGCGAACCAGCTGATCGGCAGCATGGTGCGCAAGGTGGGCGGCTTCACCTTCCAGGAGCTGAACCTGTCGATGGACGACATCAAGGCCACCTCGGAAACCGGACCCGACCTGTCCTACGACTTCATCACCCGGCCGGCCTACCACCACGCCCTGGTCACCGCCGACACCGAGTTCCTCCGGCTCACGCTCCGGCTGGCGATGGAGATCGGCGTTGACCAGGCCTCACTGGTGCACGCCCTGCAGAACCACGATGAGCTGACCTACGAACTCATCCACTTCACCACCCGCCACAAGGACGAGCTGTACAGCCTTGGCGGGCAGGAAGTCACCGGAGCCGAGCTGGCGCTGAACGTGCAGCAGACCCTGCGCGACGGGCTCACCGGAGACGCTGCTCCCTACAACCTGCTGTTCACGACCAACGGCATCGCCTGCACGACGGCGAGCGTCATCACCGCGGTTCTGGGCATCGCCGACCCGGCGCAGGCTTCCGACGACGAAATCGAGCAGGTCCGCCGGGTGCACCTGCTGCTCGCGATGTACAACGCCTTGCAGCCGGGCGTTTTCGCCCTGTCGGGCTGGGACCTGTGCGGCGTCGTCGCCCTGGACCGGACGGAGGTGGCGCAGCTGGTGGATCAGGGCGACACCCGCTGGATCAACCGCGGCGCGCACGACCTGATGGGCAGCAACCCGTCGGCCACCACCTCCGCGTCCGGGATGCCCAAGGCTGTCAACCTGTACGGCACGCTCCCTGATCAGCTGCAGGATCCGACGTCGTTCGCCACCCGGTTGAGCCGCGTCCTGGCGGTGCGCCAGGCCAGCGGACTGGCCAAGGGTGTCCTGCTGGATGTTCCTGACGTTTCCCACCCGGCTCTGCTGGTGATGGTTCACCAACTGCCGTCCGGGCAGCTGGAAATCACCGTGCTCAACTTCTCCGGCCAGGCTCTCTCCGGAACCGTCCGGTCCACGCATTTGGAGTACGGGGCGACCATCACCGACGCCTTCACCGGCGATGAGGTGGGAGCGGTCGATGATCTGCACAGCTTCCAGGTCAACATCGACGGATACGACGGCACGGCCCTCCTGGTGGGCGCGGTGGGCGACGCCGTTTCCGTTGACCTGGCAAGGCCCGCCACTGAGGCAGAAGCACCGGTGATGCGGCAGTAACGCGGGGTGGCCAGACTTGCTGACATACGGAGCCGACGCCGATGGTTCCGTCCCGCAGGAAAGGTAAAGCGGTCATGCCACCCAGCCGCAGCACAACTTCGTAGCTTCCCCCTGGCACCAGGCCTGGAGCTGCAGCTTCCCTCTGTCCCCGTCGCGGCCTTCCGGCAATAAAGCCGATCCGCAGCGCGGGACAGGACCACGGCCGACGGCGCAAGAACCGGTCGGCGTCCTCGTCCGTGGCGGAGGCAAGCCCTGCCGCGGACTCTTATTACGCGCGGGACAAGCCCCGGAAGGGGACTGCAATGAAAAAACAACTATCAGCACTGCTGGTGGTGTTGGCCCTGATCCTTGGCTTTGGGCTGGCAGTTCCGGCAAGCGCTTCCGCAGATTCTTACTGCGGAATCACGTGGGGATCACTCGACAAGACGGTGACAGCTGCATCGTCCTCAGAGGTGGTGGGGGTCCGGACCGGACGCCATGACTGCTACGACCGCATGGTGATCGACCTGAACGGTGCTGCTGCCTCGTTCAGCGTCGGTTACGCTCCGGGAACGAAACCGTTGGGCAGCCAGGGGTCCGGATTGCCGTTCATGACCTGGACCGGGGAAACCCTGGCGATCACGGTCTACACCAACTCCAATAATTACGCGCCGGCTGACAGGCTGAACCTGACGGACGTCTGCGGCTACGACACCTTCCGGCAGGTCTCCTACGACAGCAGTTTCGAAGGCTATACGCGTTTCGGCCTGGGAGTCCGGGCCCGGTTGCCGTTCCGGGCATTCGCCCTGGACGGTCGCCTGGTGATTGACGTCGCACACTTCTGGTGAGCGTCACCCGAGGGTTAGGGTCACGGACGGAGACGCCCGGCGGCCCTAACCCCGGTCGCCGACGGCGACGGCGGTCCCTCAGTTAAGGGCCGCAGGCGCCGGCGGTGCCGCGACGCCGACGGCGGTCGCCGTTAGGCGCCCACGTAGGCGGCCAAATGCTGCCCGGTGAGGGTCGAGCGGCTGGCAACGAGATCGGCCGGGCTCCCCTCGAAAACGATCCGGCCACCGTCGTGACCTTCTCCGGGACCCAGATCGCTGATCCAGTCGGCGTGCGCCATGACGGCCTGGTGATGCTCAATGACGATGACCGATTTGCCCGAGTCAACCAAGCGATCCAGCAGGCCGAGCAGTTGCTCGACGTCGGCCAGGTGGAGGCCCGTCGTCGGCTCATCCAGCACGTAAATGTTGCCCTTTTCGCCCATGTGCGTGGCCAGCTTGAGCCGTTGCCGCTCACCGCCGGACAGGGTCGTGAGCGGCTGGCCAAGGCTGAGGTAGCCCAGTCCGACGTCGGCAAGCCGGTCCAGGATCGTGTGCGCGGCCGGCGTCCGGGCGTCTCCGGCGCCGAAGAATTCCTTGGCCTCAGCGACGGACATCGCGAGCACCTCGCTGATGTTCCGGCCTCCCAGGTGGTATTCCAGCACCGCCGCCTGGAACCTTTTGCCCTCGCATTCCTCGCAGACGGTCGACACGCCGGCCATCATGGCCAGATCGGTATAGACGACGCCGGCACCGTTGCAGGTGGGGCACGCACCCTCGGAGTTGGCGCTGAAGAGTGCCGGCTTGACGCCGTTGGCCTTGGCGAACGCCTTACGGATGGGTTCCAGCAGTCCGGTGTAGGTGGCCGGATTGCTCCGCCGCGAACCCCGGATCCCTGCCTGGTCGACGGTCACCACTCCCTCCCGGCCCGAGACCGAGCCGCGGATCAGTGAGCTTTTTCCGGACCCCGCCACCCCTGTCAGCACCACGAGCGCCCCGAGCGGAATGTCGACGTCGACGTCCTGCAGGTTGTTGGCGTTGGCGCCGCGCACTTCCAGCGTGCCGGACGGCGTCCGGACCGTCGACTTCAGGGCGGCCCGGTCGTCCAGATGCCGTCCGGTGAGCGTGCCGCTGCTCCGCAGACCCTCGACGGTGCCTTCAAAGACCACTTCGCCGCCAGCGGTGCCGGCACCGGGGCCCAGGTCGACCACGTGATCGGCGATCGCTATGGCTTCCGGCTTGTGCTCCACCACCAGGACCGTGTTGCCCTTGT
>JAODMR010000030.1 GCA_025465475.1 Micrococcaceae bacterium | reverse complement strand
TTCGCGGCTGCCGCTTCGTCGGCTGATGTTTCCTCCATCAGCCTGAACATGGCCGTCACTCCCCCGATGTTGATCGCGTCGTTGGCGATCATCGTCGCGATGATGTCGTTGCGCAGCGGGTGCCGGTTCACCTCCGTTCCCAGCCTTTCCACCAGGGGCTGGGGGAAGTACTGGCGAAGGGCGGAGTCGAAGTGCGGGTCCCGGATCAGATCCGTGTTCCTGATGCTGTCAGCGAACGTGTTCTTGGCGTAGGCGGCCAGGACGGACAATTCGGGGGAAGTCAGCCCTTGGCCGGCGTCGATCCTCTCCGCGAGCGTCTGGGTATTCGGCAGGTGTTCCAGCTAAGGGGACAATGAAACCACCTCGGAGCAGTGAAGCAGAGCGAGGTCGAACCTCCCGCTGATTTACGAAATCACGTTTATCGGCTAAACATCCGGCTAGTGAGTAGCCGGACGTCAGGCTAGAATTCGTCCATGAGAACGGTACCGCTCAGCGAAGCGAAAGATAAGCTTTCCGCCCTGGTAGAGGAAGCAGACACGACGCATGAGATCATCCAGATCACCCGGCATGGGCACCCGTCAGCGGTGCTGATGTCCGCTGACGACCTGGAATCCCTACAGGAAACCATCCACTGGCTGTCCCAGCCCGGCATCCGCGAAGACCTGGACCAGGCCCGCCGCGACATAGTCAACGGTGACACGACCAGCGGCGGGGACCTCCGCCGTGAATTCGGTCTGCCCCCGCGGTGACCGGCGCCGAACCCACCGCGGTCACACCGTGGAACGTTGAGGTCACCAGCCCGGCAATGAAAGGGTTCCGGCGGCTCCCGGAAAAAGCAGCGGCAGCGATAGTCAAATTCGTCACCGGCCCACTTGCCGACAATCCCCACCGGCTAAGCAAACCCCTCACGAACGAACTGCTCGGACTCCGAACCGCCCGGCGCGGCGACTACAGGGTGCTGCTCACTCTGGACATCGAGAAACACACCCTCTACATCCACCGCATCGACCACCGCTCCGACGTCTACAAGCCCCGCTAACCGGCGAAACCAGGGGGCGTCGCCGGCGGCCCTCTCCCCCAGTCCAGGCTGACATAATATCAATTATCGACGCTCTATTAATGCGCTGAAAGGGCCTAGAGCATGCCATGTGCGGCCGCCCAAGGAAGCAGCCCACCCGTAGGTAAGCAATGCCTTTTCCGCCCGCTCGAGTGCGTCAAATGACATCTATGTTCGGGCATTTGGAACTGCAGTTCCAAATGATGCTGACCCGAACCGAAAGACTGTTACGTGTTTAGCAGCCAGGTCGGCGTATCCCGCGTTGCGGTAGAGCAGAAGCACCCTTACGCGCGCCAGGCGGCGATCGCTCGGTCCACGTAGGCCGCCACGCTCGCCACGACATCAGTCGTTGGGTTGAGGAGCCACTGCAGCCCGATCCCGTCCAGGGTGGCGGTCACCAGTTGCACCTCGATCTGGATCTGGGCGTCGGTCAGCGGCGCGATGTCACCCCTCTGCGCGGCCTCGCGCAGGTGACCGGCGAGGGTGGCGAGGTTTCCGGCGTAACGCTGTGCGATGAATGCGTGCGCGGGGTGGGTCGGGCTGGATGCCTCTGCCGCGAGTGTGGTGAACAGCTCGAGCAGGCCGCGGTTGTACTGGTGGGCGGCCATGACGTCGGGTAGCCGCCGAAAGTAGTCCAGGCCACTGACATCGGCTAGGCCCTCCTCAACGGTCCGCCGGTCCCAATCCTCGAGTACCGCGGTGAGCAGACCCTCCTTGCTGCCGAAATGCTGGATCAGCGTGGCGTGGGAGACTCCGGCCTTCTCGGCGATCGCGCGGATCGAGCCACCGGCATAGCCGTGCTGCGCGAAGACATCCACGGCCACGGCGATGAGCTGCTCGCGCCGACGCACCCCCGTCTTGTACGGGCCCCTCGCCCTGGTCGTCATGGTCTCCATACACGCCATCCTTTCATGACCGTTGCCCAATTCTAACCGATCGGTTAAAGTTCAGGGAGTCGTCATCGCCGAAGGGAACCATCTAATGAAGTACTCCGTCCTCGGGCGCACGGGCATGCGGGTGTCCCGGATCTGCCTAGGCACAGCGACCTTCGGCGTCGCTCCCGACCCGCAGGAGGCCGACCGGGTCGTCGCTGCGGCACTGGACCTCGGCATCAACTTCATCGACACCGCCGACGTCTACGGCAACATGCCCGTGTTCGACCGCATCGGAGCCCCACCGGCTGCCGATCGCGAGTCCGCCGAGGAGATCCTTGGCCGCGCGCTGCGGGGCCACCGCGACGAGGTCGTGATCGCCACCAAGGCCAACGGCGTCACGGGCCCCGGCGTGAACGACCGCGGGCTCTCGCGCCGTCACATCATCCGCCGGGTAGAGAACAGCCTGCGCCGGCTGAAGACCGACTGGATCGACCTCCACTACGCCCACGATCCGGACCCGGACACTCCGCTGGAAGAGACCCTCGCGGCCTACGACGACCTGATCCGCCAGGGCAAGATCCGCGCGGTCGGACTCTCCAACCATCCCGCATGGCAGATGGTCAGGGCTCTGTGGATCACCGATGATCGGCGACTGGTATCCGCGCCCGCGGCAGCGCAGGTGAAGTACAGCCTCCTCGATCGCGCCGCCGAGCGGGAACTCGCGCCGGCGGGCGAGCAGTTCCACATCTCGATCGTCCCCTACGCGCCGCTGCACGGCGGCCTGCTGGCAGACCTTGCCGTCCTGGACCGCGAGGTCTTCGGCGATCAACGGTTCGGGGCAGCAGGCTTCAGCGACCCCGAAATCGCCGTCGCACGCGAGGTCGACCGCCTGGCCCGCGAGTGGGGACTGCGGATGCATCAGGCCTCTCTCGCCTGGTTGCTATCCCGCCCGGCCGTGGCCTCGCTGATCGTCGGGGCCGAGAACGTGGCCGAGCTGCGCGCCAACGCATCCGCCGCAGACGTGCAACTGAGCGCCGAGCAACTGAACACGCTCACCGCGCTGGCCGTCGAACCACCGGCCTTCCACCACCGCGCCGGCGACGGCCCCCACCAACCCTCATCCGCGTCCTGACCCCAGGCCTTTCGGGGCAGGACATCGCACAACGACCAGAAGGATCCCGTCATGCCCCGCGCCGACCAGTCCACACTCAACTTCCTCACCGAGTACTTCGCTCTCATAGAAGCCAAGGACTACGACCGCCTCAGCAACTATCTCGCGGAGAACATCACCCTGACTTTCGCCAATGCCCCGACCGTCACAGGCCAGCACGCCGTGCTTGCCCAGCTTGCCGCCATCGGCGACAAGGTCGACTCGCTCGCCCACCCCCTGGTCAACGTCTGGCAGGAAGAGAACGGAATCGTCGTACTCGAGGTCGACGGCGTCTGGCGCTTCCACGACGGCTTCGAAAAGACCATCAGGGCATGCTCGATCTTCACCATCGAGGACCGGAAGTTCACCGACCAGCGCATCTACGTCGACAATGGCCCCATCGACTCCCGCCTCGCCTGAGCGCGTTCCGTGACACCACGACGGGGCTGATTCTCTGCGGTATCGACTTCAGGTGCGCGAATGGTTCCTGGAGCGCTCCGGACTGGCCAACAGCCAAGGCCGCGTCCGTGGCGCCGAACTAGGGAGTCGACCACGATCTCCTGGCCCAGGAGGACTTTGCCTACACCTACCTGGGATCGACAGGCTTCACCGTGGACCGTTCGGCACCGAAGGCCGCTGAGGACTTCGCCGCCCTCTTCAACCGCAACGGGGTCTCGACCTACGGTTGCGGTCCGTTGGTCAGCGATTGACGACGCGCCGCGGTATAGAACGCGGACGAAGACGGCAACCACACCAGAACAAATACCGTCACCGCGATAATCAGGACGGCTACTGACTCAACCTGCCGATCAGGCGAAAGGGACACGTTGTCCCCCAGCCGGGACGCCAAAAGCCGTACGCCACCCACGACATGAAGGACGTTAAAAGCGCTGGCAAGGGTCCTGGCCCATGTCCGACCCCGATGATTCTTCCAAGCCATCCACAACCAGAGACCAGTCACCACGACGGAAGTGAAGGTCAGTGTCACCGGTCCAAGCCACCACGCATTCTCGCGGGCCGACAGGGACGTCAACGCGTCCTGCGCCTGCTGCACGAGCGAACTTACCTGGAGCAGGCCGCTGACCCCACTGGCCCCAGTAAGGACACCGCCGGCAATCATCAGTCGTACCGCCCAAACGATGGGGGGCGGTCTCCGGACCACAGTCGAGGTGTTGGTGGCTGTCGGGGACAACCGAACGGGTTCATTCACGGGAGCAGACTACCCGCTGTTCCTGCCGCCAGTAGCAAGTTCATGCTTCGACATCGGGAACTGGGGCAGCCTAGGGTTTGCCCCTTCTGCGTCCCCTCCTAGGACCGGCGCCCGGCACAGGAAACACTTGGCTACTTGTGAGGGGCGCTCATCACGTACGCCGCGACTCCCAAAGCGAGAGCAGCGACGATCCCAATCAGGGGAAATCCTCGCGGTACCTGAGTTGTGAGCAGCAGGAGGTTGATCAGGAAGAGGAGGCCAGCAAGCGCCAGGAGGATGCGGCTCATGGAGCGGGGTGTCATGAGCCAACCGTAACGGGGACGTCTCCCGACACCCTTCCGGGAAACGATGGTCAGACGTGAGGGTCCCGACTTTCACAAGTAAGTTGGCTTTCCATGCGGTTGGGTTCGCGCTTCCCCGTTATGCCCAAGGGGAGCATTACGGCCTCATCGCAGTTCCAAGTTGCCCGGCTATCACCACCGCGCCGAAGCAGGAGAGGAGTTCGCGTCTTATTTGCTATCTCCGAGCCGGCACGTCGCGGTTCCTGTCCTCGTAGGTCATGGCTCAGGGTATGCCCGAACCATCTTGAATATGAGCGCTTGCCGTTCCCCTATCGATTCCGATTCTCAGAAACGACCAGGAAGCAAAAGCAAAGTATGGGCACGAGGATCAAACACCATCCGCCTCGTAGCGAGGGTTTGTAGACAGCCGGCGCACCGCCCGCAGCAGCGGCCCGGTGGAAGGCTTGGCTGACGGCCACCCTTAGATGGACCGTAGGCGCCCTTA
>JAODMR010000026.1 GCA_025465475.1 Micrococcaceae bacterium | reverse complement strand
ACAAGCTTTGTGGGGAAGAATATTGGGTGTGGAAGAACAGTGGTTGACCGAGGAGCAGTTGGCGGCCTGGGTGCGCCTGGCGGCCGTTCTGGAACTGTTGCCCGGCGTGCTGGACTCCCAGCTGCGTCAGGATGCCGAGCTGACGAACTTCGAGTACTACGTGCTCGCGATGCTTTCCGAGTCCCCGAACCGGACGTTGCGCATGACCGCATTGGCGGCCCTGACCAACTCGACGCTGCCGCGGCTGTCCCACGTCGTGCGGCGGCTCGAGGAGCGGGGCTTGGTTCAGCGGTTTCCCTGTCCGGAGGATGGGCGCGCAACCAACGCCCGGCTCACAACGGACGGGTGGGCCAAGGTCCAGGACACCGCGCCGGGGCACGTCGCCAACGTCCGTCGGCACGTGATTGACGCCCTCACCCCTGACCAGATCACCCAACTGGCAGGCATCACCGAGAGCATCCTCCACAGACTGGACCCGCAAGGGATGATGACGGCCATGTACCACCGCCACGACCGGTCGCCTCAGCAGTAAAGCCCAGGCACTGAAGCGCAAGCGGGGGTTGAAAAGGAAGTCCGCAAAGGTCTGAGCAGGTGGAGGACAGCGCCCGGGTGGGCTACCTTACGTGGCTACTGGGAGGACCTTCGTCATCACCACCCGGGCGTCAGTGGGCCGGGTTGTTTCAGCAAAGCCCTGCTCCCGGAAAAGGTTGACGGTCCCCACGTAAAGTTCGTTCACCCGTCGTGGCCGCCGTTCGGTGTCGAACGGGTACGCCTCGACCAGCCGTGCGCCATGGGCCGTTGCGTACTCAATTCCGGCGTCGACGAGCCGTTTAGCCACTCCCAGTCCGCGGAACTGCCGCCGCACTACAAAGCAGGTGATCGCCCAGACGCCTGGATCGTCAGCTGGTTCAATACTGCCTGCTGTCACCACTCGTGCCCGAAGCAGCGTCGGTTGGTTGGTCCGGGGCCCGACGCGCATCCACGCGGCAGCCTCATCGTCGACGTAGGCAACGAGTCCGGGCGAGGGGGAACGGGTCGCAAGCTCACGACGGAGTAGCTCTCGGCGTTCGTTGGACGTCGCCTCGTTGAAGTCCTTGCGGGGGATGGTGAACCACTGGCACCAGCAGCTGCCGCCGTCACCGCCGCCGGTCAGCGAGTGCTCCACATCGGCCCAGGGAACGGTCAAGGCCGACTCGACCCGGATTGCAGGCATGATCAGAGTGTAGGAGCCACGCGGGTCACGCGACACCCCCGCGGGCCATCATTCCGTCCATTGAAACTGACGGTGCCATCTGGCGGCTGTGGAGGGAAAGGTAGGGATATGCGTTCCATTTGCACCCCGCCCGTCCCGCGTAGCGTTGCTGCCCGTCCGCCGGCTGTTCCATGACCGTCGCAACCTGTCCCACCCTGACGCCGGCTTCCTGGTGGGACGGCAACCCCAACACGACTGAGTGGCATGATGAGCTCCGCGTGGGCGTCGGTGCGTGGTTGTGGGATCGATTCAACAGCCTCAAGGTTCCGAATCTCGTGAAAATTGGCCCTTGTGGTGTCTGGGCGACAGTGCCCCCCTCATCGTGACCGGGCTGGACGACATCACCAGTACCTACGAGGAAGCAGCTGATCGGCCGAACCGCAGGACCTATACGGAGGTGGACACCCGGCTGATCCTCGCCGACTTTTTTGCCCGACTGCAGCTGCACGCCTAACGTCCATGCCCAACGTCATCACTGCCGGCTGGTCCAGGAGAGCTGCGGCATCTGTCGTTTCAAAAGAAGGCAAACCACATCAGGACTTCCTCCCCGGCACCGTGACTTGTGCCGATTCACGGCCGGCCACGAAGGACTCCGCTGGCATCAGCCGGGGACTCCCTTCCGGAGCCCCGCCGTTTGCCTGCAACCAGGTGAAGGCGCTGACAATAAGGTCGGTCTGGACGCGAGGCGCATCGCTCGTCGTACCCGCGTCCATATCCGGATAGGCCCCACCGCTGAGCTGATTTCCGATACGCAACAGGTAGTCAGTGCCGTTGATCTGCAGCCAGACCACGTGGGGCCCCGTTCTGAGAATCAGCACGGCCCGTCTGGAAAGGCCGGTTTCGAGGATTCTGGTCGCACCTGACGCGGGGTGGCTGATGGACATGAAGTCGGTATGGATACGGGCCAGCAGCATTCGTTGGGCTTCCAAAGCATGCATTGCTTTCCCTCCCCGCTCGGTCCTGCCTCTGACGAGCCTATCGGCCCTCCATCGCCGGCGCTTCCACCGCGGCCGGTCCAGTGCCAGAGTAAGAGGGTGGACAAGGAACAAGTCGGGCTGGTCCTCAACCTGGAATGTTTGGTTGCCGTTTCCCCCGACGTCGTCTTCCAACTGCTCACCGAACCAGGCGAGCTGGTGAAGTGGTGGGGGCCCCTCGGCTTCTTTCTTCCGCAGGTCGACGTCGACCTGGCTGTCGGTGGCCGCTACCGCTTTCTCATGGCACCGCCGGAGGGGGAGCCCTTCCACCTCTCGGGCGAATTCCTGCAGGTGAATCGTCCCAGTCGACTCGTCTATACCTTCAGGTGGGATGAACCCGGCCCCGACGACCGCGAGACCGTCGTCGACCTTTCGCTGCAGGCGTCCGGAGGTGGCACCCGCTTGATGCTCACCCAAAAGCCGTTCCTGACCGATGAGCGTCTCAGTCTGCACCGCGATGGCTGGACGGAATCTTTCGAAAAACTCCGTGCTGTCGGCGGGAGCCTTCAGTAGGGAGAAGGCATCGAGGCCAACGGCCGCTGCTTCTGCATTGCTGCTTCCCAGCCCATTTCGCGTTTCAGAAGGCCATGAGGGGGAATGAGCTGCCGCCCTGATCTGGCTGCGGCCAGTAAATTACCCCTAGCATGGCGTCGTGGCTTCGGATATTGCAGTTGAGTTGGCGGGGTTGCGTCGCGCACTGATCGCCTTCTGCTACCAAATGCTCGGATCGCCCTTCGACGCTGAGGACGCCGTGCAGGACGTGTTGGAACGTGCCTGGCGGGCACGGGACTCCTTCGATCCGGAGCGTGCCTCCTTGGCCACCTGGTGCTTTCGCATTGCGCGGAACGTCTGCGTCGACAGGCTGCGGGAGTTCCCGCGCCGGCCGCTGCCCCGCGATTTGCAGGACCCCGGCCTGGAGGTCGGCGCACCCCTTGTGCCCGCCCTCGACGTCCCATGGTTGATGCCGGCTCCAACCGGGTGGTGCACATCCTCCGACGTCGAGAGGTCGGCTGAGCAGGCACATGACGTCAGGCTTGCGGTGACGGCGATGCTGCAGGGTCTGCCGCCACGGCAGCGCGGGGTGCTGGTGCTTCGGGACGTACTGGACTTCAGCGCAGTGGAAACGGCCGCCGTCCTGGAGATGAGTGTGCCAGCCGTCAACTCCGCGTTGCAGCGTGCCCGGAACGGTATCCGCAAGGGATCCCCCCGGTGCCGGCCATTGTCGCCGGAGGTGGTAGAGCGGTACGCGCTTGCGATCGAGCGGGCCGATGTGGATACCCTGGCGTCGCTCGTGGCCGAGGACGTCGTCTTCGAGATGCCGCCGGTGCCGAACTGGACGCGCGGAAGGGAACCGTACCGCGCCTTTATGAAGCACCTGTTCTCCTGGCGGGGGACAGGCTGGCATACCCGCCAGATCTCCGCTAATGGACAGCACGGCATTCTGCTTTACCGGGTGACTCCGCAGGCCGTGGAACCGCATACCCTGCAACTGTTCGACGGCGGCGGTGTCGGCGATGCTGCCATCGGACATGTGTTGGTGTACCAGAACGCGTCATTGTTCGCCCTCTTCGAGGGTGAGTTCGCCATGAACCGATGAGTTTCTGTGCTCTGGCCCGTACAACCTGGTGAAGCATTCATCTCAGGGAGGAGCAAACATCATGGGGCGCTTGATCGTTGTCCAATTCATCACCCTTGATGGAGTGGTGGAGGATCCTGACGGAACCGGTGGGACCCCCTATGGCGGGTGGGCCATGCACTACGGTCCGCAGGGCGTTGCCGGCGATAAGTTCCGGCTCGGTCCGATTCTGGAGCACGGGATTCTTCTTTTCGGCCGCAGGACGTGGGAACACTTCAGCACGCTGTGGCCCCGACGCGATGACCCCTTTTCCAGAAGGATGAACGCTGCCACCAAGGTTGTTGTCACCCACTCCAGAATTGATGCCGGGGCGTGGGCCAACTCGCAATCAATGTCGGATCCGCTGGAACCGTGGAGCCGGAGTACGGTGGGGACGCGTGACGTCGTGGTGATTGGAAGCACTTCGATAGTCGCACAGCTACAGGCCGCCGACGTCGTCGACGAGTACCGGTTGTTGACCTTCCCGGTGGCGCTCGGAGCCGGCCGGCCACTTTTTCCCGAGGGGGTGCAGCTGAACCTCATATCCGCCGAACCCGTCGGGCCGGCCACCCTTGGCGTCTACGCGACCCACAGCGACAGCACATCATGAGCGTCATGTGGTCGCATCGGCACAGGGGTACCGGCCCAGTATCTTTGAGGTGTCGGCGCCTTCCCAGGGTCGTTGACCGAATGGTGGCCACACGAAGGGCTGCTGGGCATATGATCTAGGTCTCTGCAGCGACAGGAGCGGAATATGGATGAGGACTCCGAGCTCCGGCGGGATCTGTCGGAACGTGTTCAGGCCCGAAGGGATTCAATCAGCGTCTACCTGCTGCGCGCCAGGCCGCGGCGAAATCGACTGGCCAACCTCAGCGTCGTAGGCAGCGCTCTCGCCGCGCTGCTGACGGCCGGTCCGGCGGTTGGCGGGGAGCCGTTCGCCTCGTCGGTCCAAGGCCGACTGGGTCTCCCGGACGACTCGGTGGTTTGGCGGATCCTATGCCTGGCAGCGCTGATCTTTTCGCTCCTGGCGGCGATCGCCACCAACCTCAGCAATTCCCGGGACATGGCGACGAGGGTAAGCGCGGCCGAGACCTGCAGCGCAGAGCTGGAAGCCCTGCAGACCTCCCTGCAGTTCGGCCAGCTCCCAGTCGCTGAAGCGGTGAAGCTCTACCAGCAGTACGTCACCAAGATCCCGTTTGTCGACGAAATTGTGCACAGCGAGAACGCCCCTTAAGTAGGGCCAGCGCGTGAATTGTGCGGCGGGTCTCCCTCCACGTCCCGGCGCTCCACATCCCGGCGGCTCCCCGAGCCGCTGCCCCTGTGAAACCATTCCTGCCGGGCTGCGGCGAGGGTTGGGGGAGTGTTCAACAGAACCAGCACAAGGGATAGCGGCAAACCTCCTGCTCGTCTGCAGGGAGCCTCGTGACCACGTCCTGTTCGTGCGCGAGCGCGTGCCCGGCGGCGGTACCCTGAGGCAGAACCCCGCGCGAATAAGGAGCCATCAAGCCGATGAACACCGCCGTGTCCGGCCCCCGAACTGTGCAATCGCGGGTGGTTCGTACCTTATCGATAGCGCAGGTCTTTTCCGGGCTGGGCAGTGGGTCTACGTTGGCCCTGGGCTCGATACTTGCTGTTGACCTCTCCGGATCCGAGGCGTGGGCCGGTTCAGTCAACACGGCCTTGACCTTGGGAACGGCCGTGAGCGCCATCCCGCTGTCCCAACTGGCCGTGGCGCGGGGGCGACGCGTCGCCCTGGCCACCGGTCTTACGGCAGCCATTGCCGGTACGGCGGCAATGATCGCTGCCGTGGTCACCGGGTTGTTCGTGCTGCTGCTGGCCGGGGCCTTCCTGGTCGGCCTGGCGTCGGCAGTGAATCTGCAGGCGCGGTTCGCCGTGACGGACCTGGCCGAGCCGGCCCGTAGGGGGCGTGACCTGTCCTTTGTGGTGTGGGCGATCACCGTCGGTGCGGTGGCGGGGCCGAACATGGTTGGCCCGGGGGCTGTGCTGGCCGGCTGGCTTGGATTACCGGCCCAGGCGGGTCCGTTCGTGATCTCCGCCGCCGGGATGGTTGTTGGCGCGGTGATCGTCCTGCAGTTCCTGCGCCCCGATCCGTTGCTGACCCGGCGTGCCCTCGAGGGCGATGCACCGCAGGCAGGCGGAGGGCGATCCGGTTCCTGGCGGGCCGGGTGGCGGATCGTCCGGGAGCATCCCACCGCCCGCGCTGCGGTGATCGCCGTTGCCGCCGCCCACGCGGTCATGGTGGCGGTGATGTCCATGACGCCGCTTCACATGCAGCACCAGGCGGGAATGGGGGCGGGCCAGCCGGATACCATCGCCCTGATCGGTTTCACCATCTCCCTGCACATTGCCGGAATGTACGCCCTCTCCCCGCTGATGGGCTGGCTTACTGACCGGCTGGGAGCCGCTCGCATCATGCTCGTCGGCATGGGCACCCTGCTCGGCGCGATGGTTTTGACGGGACTGCTGCCGCAACACATGCCCGCGGTCACCACCGGACTGATCCTGCTCGGACTCGGCTGGTCCGCAGCCACCGTCGCCGGTTCCACTCTACTGGTCTCTGCGCTGACGCCTTCCCAGCGCGTACCCGCACAGGGTTTCTCCGACGCGACCATGTCGCTGGCCGGAGCGGTCGGCAGCGCCGCCTCAGGGCCGGTGATGGGCCTGATCAACTACCCTGGCGTCAGTGCTGTTGCGGCCGTCGTAGTCGCCGCCGCCACCGTCCTCCTGCTGCGTCTGAGACCGGTGCGCCGCTGAAATGAACCTGAGGTAGCGGGCAGCCGGTAACCGGTAGCGGCATCGCGGAGTCTGGACAGCCTCCCCGAACGGTGCCACGATGACCGCATATCAGGGGTAGTGCGGCGGGCGGGCGCTGCATCACGAGGTGGGAGGAACCAATGCCCGGACCCGATCTTGAACCTGTGGTCGAGCAGTACCATCGTGCGCTGGAGGCGTTCGTTCGGGGAGACCCTGAAATACAAAAGACGCTGTTCTCAACGCGTGACGACGTCTCCTTGGCCAACCCGCTGGGTCCACCCGCCAGGGGTCGGAGTGCTGTGGAGCAAACCATGGACGGGGCGGCCTCCCAGCTTCGGGAGGGAGAGCCCATCACCTTCGAGCGGATTTCCGGATACACCGGAACGGATCTGGCCTATATTGTCGAGATAGAGCGGGCCCGGGCCAAGGTAGCGGGATCGGACGACGTGTCGGCCATACCTCTGCGGGTAACAACGATCTTCCGCGTGGAGGACGGACAGTGGAAAGTGCTGCACCGTCACGCCGATCCGATCACTTCACCCCGGCCCATCGAGTCGATCATCCAGCCGTAGGCAATTTCCATGGTTGTCCCCGCCGGGTGCGGGCGCTGGAACTGGAAGAAGGCCCTGCGGTCGGGCGCGTCCGACGTCGTGATGGGGCCCGTCTGCCGGCAACGCAGGCGGGCCCGATCACGGAACGGCTCCTGGTGCCGTTAGGCGTAGACGTAATCGGTTCCCGGCTTCCAGTCAGGGAAGGCGTAGTCGTCGAGTGATACTTTGGCGCCCTTGGCGGTGGCTCCCTTGATAGCCTGCTCCCGGTCCGCGCTGAAGTTGTCGCTGAGGGTCTTCAGTGCCCCCTTCAAATCGGTGATGTCGCCGCCCAGATAGCCTTGAATAATGTCTCCCAGGAGCGGGGAGACTGGCTTGGACAAGGATTGCGCCACGGAAATTTCGGGATTGCGGACCACTGCCTGAGGCGCCCGGTAAACGGTCTTCTTGAAGTAGGAAACCACCTTCTTGTAAGGGTCGATAACATCAGCCTTGTCCACGACGTCCAGGTCGATGGGTGGCTGGTCCATCCCGGCGGCCAGGCCCTTTTGGTACTCGGGCGTCGTGAATGATTCAAGGAGCTTGCTGGCCAGGGCGGGGTCCTTGGAGTTGCCGGCTACGAAGAACTGCGCACCGGGTGCACCGCGATAGACGGTGACCTCCGAGCCCTTTTCTGCCTTCAGCAGTGGCCCGTTTTCCAGCATGGGCACGAAGTTTGCCGCGACATTCCGCACGCCGCCGGCGCACCAAGGCCCGTCCGGGAAGAACGCCGCAGCGCCGGAGGCCC
Organism: Micrococcaceae bacterium; assembly: GCA_025465475.1. Taxonomy (GTDB): domain Bacteria; phylum Actinomycetota; class Actinomycetes; order Actinomycetales; family Micrococcaceae; genus Arthrobacter_M. The sequence continues at coordinate 29,206 of JAODMR010000026.1, read as the reverse complement.
ACCTGGTCCGGGCATTGGCGACGGTGAAGTTGGAGCTGCCGGGGAGTATGTAGCCCGAGTCGTTCAGTTCCTTCCAGAATTCGATGCCGTTGACGTAGGCGTCGTCGTGGTACGCGTACTCACCAGTGGCGAACTTCAGCCCCTGGTAGCCGGCGAACCCACCGGCTTGCGCCATGTCGTCCATCTGGTCCCGCATACGTCCCGGGTCGCCCAGGGCGAGGGTCATGGCAGCGAATCCCCCGTTGAGGTCCTTGACTTTCTTGCAGGCCGCACGGAACTCGTCATAGGTCAACGGCGGGCTGCCGGCGTCGATGCCCGCCTTGGCCGCGATGTCCTTGTTGAACCAGGTGGCGGTGCTGTATTGGCGGAAGCTGAACAGCGGCAGGCCATAGAGCTTGCCGTCGAGGTTGGTCACTCCCTCGGTGAATGAACCCTTGGGCAGCCGGTCCTGGGACTCCTGCGGCATGGTGATCTCGGAAAGCCATTTCTCCTGAACCAGGGCCGATAGGGGAAGGCCCAGGGTATTGGAGTAGATATCGGGCAGCTGCTTGCTCTGATTGGCCAGCTGCAGGGCTTGGGCGGATTTGGACGCGTCGTTGTAGGTGTGGGTGATATTCGCGCCCAGCTTCTTTGATTGATCCGCCGCCCAGGTGTCGTGGAACTTTTGCAGCGCGCTGTAGTGGTCCCACCACCGAATGTCGGGCGTTCCTGCCGGGGCACCGGAGCTTTGGGGTTTGCAGGCTGCAAGGAAAGCTGCTGCTGCCACGGCGCCGCCTGCTCCCAGGAACGCGCGACGGTTGAGTTCGATCATGGTTGTCTCCTCGTTGAGTTTTGGTTCGTGTGCGTGGCGGTGATCAGGACTTGACGGCTCCGGCTATTCCTTCGACGAAGAATTTCTGCAGGAAGATGAAGAGCGCGACGACGGGAATGATGGAGATGACGCCCGCTGCGGCCATCCCGGACCAGTCGACGGCGTTTTCACCTACGAAGGCTTGCATTCCGACGCTGAGGGTGCGCAGTTCGGGCCGGCTGAAGGAGAAGACCAGCGGCAGGAAGAAGGAATTCCAGGTGCCGAGAAAGGTCAACAGAGCCACGGTCGCGGTAACGGGCATGGTTAGCGGCAGCATGACGGTGAAGAACGTCCGGAAGAACCCGGCGCCGTCCACAATCGATGCTTCCTCCAATTCCTTGGGCAATTGCCGGAAGTAGCCGGCGTAGATCAGGATGGCTGAGACGTTGGCAGCACCGCTCAGCGCCAGCACCATGCCGGTCAGGGAGTTGAGAAGGCCAAGGTCCAGCGAGAGCTTGACGATGGGAATGATGGTGTAACCGGTCGGAATGAACAGTGTGGCAACAAGGATGCCCATCACAATTCTCGAGCCGGGGAACTTGTAGCGGCCCAGAACGTAGCCGGCCAGGGCACAGCGCACCACGACGATAATCACGGTCCAGACGGTGATGAGGATGGTGTTGAGCATGTAGCGGCCGAATCCCGCATCTTCCCAGGCCCGAACATAGTTCTCCCAGGCGAAAACCTTTGGCATCAGGTTCAGCCCCGAGGAGAATATCTCCATCGAATCCTTGAGCGAGGCTGCGACCATCCAGATGAAGGGGTACACCCATAGAAGTGCCGAGACTGCCAGGAACGCAAAGGCGATCCACCAGGGGGACCGTCGCAGCATGCGACCGGCACGACTGTGCAGGCCAGACCCGACCGATTGCTCTTTCAAAACGCTCATTTGTTTTCCGCCTGAATCCGTCGTGCTGCATAAACGCCCCAGAGCTGGATGAGCCCGACGACGAAGACGAACAATCCGAAGAGCACCGCTGCGGCAGAGGCGAACCCCAGTTGGGGAATGGAAGCAGCAAACGCCCAGCGGTAGATGTAGATCTCGATGATTTCGGTGCTGAAGAAGGGGCCTCCGCCGGTCATGGTCAGCATCAGGTCGAAGGCTCGAAAGGTGTCTTCGATGGTGAGCAGCGAAATGATGATCAGGAACGGCTTGAGCAGCGGCAGGGTGATGAAGCGGAAGATTTGGACGGCTCCGGCACCGTCGATCTTGGCAGCCTCATAGACGTCGCTGGATATTGTCTGCAGCGCCGCAATCCAATAGATCATGGTGATGCCAAAGAATTTCCAGACATACACTGCGGACACCGTGAACAATGCGCTGCTTGAGTCGCCGAGGAAATTCACCCCGTCCAGGCCTACTGCACGCAGCGCGGCGTTGATGGGTCCGCTGCTGGGATCGAAAATGAATTGCATGACGACGCCGACGATCGCCGTCGTTGTTACCACCGGCAGAAAAAATACTGTGCGGAAAAGCTTCGAAAAGGGGAGTTTGGGGGAGTTGAGCACGACGGCCAACACCAAACTCAGCAGGATGCGGGCCGGTGCGACGAGCAACATGAAGATCAGGGTGATCCGCACCGAACTCCAAAAGGCCGGATCTGCCAGTACGGCCTCGTAATTGCTGATCCCAACGAAGGTTTGCTCGGATTCAAAGCCGTTCCACTGAACCAGTGAGTACCAGTAGCTGGCGATGATGGGATAAATCGAATAGAGGCCGTAAAGGACGACCGTGGGCAGCAGGAACAGCCAAATCCATAGATTGCGGCGCCGTTCCATCTTCGTACGCGTAGGGCCTCGGTAAGCCCCCGCTTTCGGATCCTGCCGGGCACCCTGCAGTGCAGCCTTGGCAGTGGTTGTGCTCATATGTTCTCCAAGTGCCTCTGATGCCCGTAAGCAAGATCGGACGGAAGTGGTTCGATGTGGCCCACCGGAAACGGGGGCCACATCGGGTAGGGGAGGGCGGCGGATTCGAGGCCATGTGGCATTCCATGCCCGATGAGCGGAACCGGCACCCGTCGGGCACCGATCTCGGCGTCGAAACCTCAGGACGCAGCTGACAATTTCATGGTCATTTGGGTTCCAGGACCAACAGGGACACTGACGGCAGGGGAAGGTTCAGCTGCAGGTTGACGGTGCCGTCCAACGGGGTGATCTCCACCGCCTCCTCAAATTCCTCCAGGCCCTGGCGTGCCTTGATGGCCGCCAGTTCCTCCTCTGTGGGGTCCTGGGAGGATCCCAGATCCCGCCACACGGTGTGGGCGTTGCTGTGTGAGGCGTCGATCCTGAAGTGGCTGAGCCGGTATTCGCCGGAGTTCAGTCCCTTTACGGCGAGTTCAACCGGCGTTTCAGCGTCAGCTGTCTGGTATTGGTCATCGGTGTGCCGCCACACCAGGACGGAGACGGTGCCGTCGCTGTTACGGGACGCGAGTGAGTCAACTTCTTCGGGCATGTTCCGCCCGTTGGCCTCATCGAGGCGGTTGATGTTCCACTCTGCGGATGAACTCGCCTCAACGCGTTGGGTTCCGAGCCTCGCCATCATCCGATAGGCATTGAGGAGGGGCTTCTCGATGCCGCCTGCCGTCAGGAAGGAGCGGGTTCCTTCGAAGTACCTCTCACCTTCGAAGTAGAAGCTCCAGGACGTGGCGTGCTGCACTGAAACCGGCTCAATCTCGTTGAGGTCGAGGAGCTTCTTGAACATCTTGACCTGGAAAGTCGGATAGTACTCGGTGTTCTGGAACTGGAAGTTGGCGTTGTCATAGACGCTGTAGTGGGCTGGAACGCCGGCGTCGCATTCGTCGACGATGGCGGGCAGGGACCGGTACTGCTCAAATTCACCAATCACCCGCAACATGCGCCGGATCTCGAACAGCATCTTGTTCAATGACGGGTTTTGCTTTTCCGGTGCCGGCCCTCCTGTGGGCCCGTAGACCCGCCAGGGCGTGAAGGCGGAGCCTTTAGTGTGGAACGAGACGAAGTCCAGGGGGACATTGCCTTCGACCGTGTGTTCCAGGAAACCCCTGAGGAAGTCCACCCCGGAACCGGTGACGGCCGGACCGCCCACCTTGGCTTGCGGCAGCACGCTGCGGACCGCTTCGGCCGTTACGGTGTAAAGGTCGTAGAACTGCTGCGGAGTTCCCCGCCAGTAGAAAATGTCGGGCTCGTTCCAGAGCTCCCAGAGCCAGGTTTCCACCTCGGCCGCACCATAGCGCTCAAGGCAATGCTTGGCGTGCGCGGCCACCAATCCGCGCCATTTCTCATAATCTTTGGGCGGGTAGGCCCAGGCACCCGCTTCATAGTTGCTGTAGACGGTGGGGCTGCTTTCCACGACCAGATCCGCGGCTTCATCCGGGAGCATGTCACGCGGGGTGAAAGCAAGCTCGACCAGCACATGGTGGCCGGCGTTCACGATGGCGTCATAGGTCTGGTCGACGATCGTGAAGTCGTAGTAGGCCTGGCCCTGCGCGTCCTCGTGGTAAACGTTGCCGTTGCCCCAGTGGGGGATGCCGAAGCCACTGCCGGAGCAGAAAACGTAGTGCGGCCGGACGTGATAGGCGTGGCCGGAGAATTCGGCGAAGGTCTTGAGCAGGCGCTTGCCGGTTGGTGTGTACGTCCAGTTGATTTCGTCGTAACCGATGCTTCGCCACAGTGGGGTGAGTTCACCCCGTTCCTTGCCGGCGTCCACCGTTACCGTCGCGGTTTCGACGTGCGGTGCAGTCGGATCGCTGGGGGCGGACCTTGGGTACGCGCTTAGGTCCTCGCCCAACCCAGGATTCTTCACATTGATGTTAGCGCTCACAGTTGACAGTCACGGCCTTCCGGTTGCGGCGTTCAGCACTGAACGCCCACTGAAATTGCTCAGGGTGAGTTGCTCCGCCTGACGGCGGTGAAGGTGGAACTTTTTACCGTTGGCCACCTGGCGTCGAGTCTCGTCTTGTCGAAAAGGGTTGTCAATGATTGATCATTAACAATATTTGATCTACGATTCTCCCTATCAACCCCGAGAACTCCTGGGAAGAGGCCTCCCCAATGCATGGGGCGGCTGTGCCCCTATGGCGTGAAGCGAAGAATGGCGGGCGTCAGGATGGGATTTGCGCCTCAGGAAATAGCCCGTACAACACTGGGTGAAGCCGTTTTAGCGGCACTGCACGACATGATTGCGGCCGGAAACTTTCAGCCGGGAGAGCACCTGAAGGAAGCGGACCTGGCTCTGGCGCTCAACGTCAGTCGAGGCCCCATACGCGATGCCTTCACCCAGTTGGCGTCCGAGGGGCATATCGTGCTGCGGCCGCACCGCGGCGCCTTCATGACAGTGCTGAGCCAGGCGGACGTTGAAGAGGTTCACTCGCTTCGGCTTGCCATCGAGCAATTGGCTGCCCAACTTGCCTGTGTCCGCATGGGCGAGGAGGAGTTTGCGGTCATGGACGCAGTCCTGGGCGAGATGGAGCTGATCAGCGGGGACGTCGAGCCGCGGGACGCTGTTCGGCTCGACCTACGGTTTCACGACCTCATATACCAATTTTCGGGACATCAGCGCGTGCAGCGCGTCTGGTCCTCCCTGAGGAGCCAGGTCTCATTTTTCCTGCATACCCGTAATGTGCACTATCCCGACTTCGTCCACGTTGGTCACAGCGAGCATCTCGAATTGCGGAATGCCCTGAGCATCAGGAATCCGGATGTGGCCCGGGCAGCGGTCAGTAAGCATCTGGCGGGCGCCTATGAGAGGCTCAAGAAACTTCCGCTGCCTGATACTAGTCCGGTTGGTCATTTACAGAGGCGGGTGCCCGACCAGTGACCAAGGGCGCTCATTTCCTTTGTCGGAGCGGATGTGCGGGAAAGTGACACCACCGCTGCGTGGGCTTACTGACCCCGGTTCGGTTCGTTGGGTTGGTCCGGTTGGTACACGGCTATCAGCGTGCCCGTGGCCGTGGTGCTGGCTTGGACCAAGCGCAGCGTGGCGTGCGTGCCGTCGGCGAAAAGTCGCTGCCCCGTGCCCAGCACCAGGGGGTGGATTATCAGCAGGTACTCGTCGATCAGGTTGGCCGCCATGAGCGAGCGGGTCAGCACGCCGCTGCCCATGATGACAAAATTGAGGCCTGAAGCCGCTTTCAGCTCCGTCACGACGGACGGAAGGTCGCCTGACAGCAACGTCGAATTCGGCCACTCCAACTGTGCTGCGGGATTGCTGGAAGCGACGTACTTGGGCGTATTGTTCAGCGCCGTCTGAAAGGGTCCGCCCAGGACGTTCCAGGATGAGAGGAGCTGTTCGTAGGTGCGGCGGCCGAAGAGAAAGGCGTGCGCGTGGCCCATTCGTTCGCCCATTGCCTGAACCGCGCTCTGGTCGGCATGGGGGACCGCCCAACCGCCATGTGCAAATCCGCCGCGCGTGTCCTCGTCCGCGGAACCAGGTCCCTGCATGACACCATCGAGGGTCACGTTATTCATTACGATGACTTTTCCCATTCGCTCCCATCCTTCCCGTGTGGTCGGTGCACCCGGCTGCCCGTCCAGCTCCTTCCCTCAATGGAAGGAGCGGGCGCGGCGCTTGTCAGACCTGTCCGGCTCCGGCGTGCTTGCCGACCAGGGCCGGAGCCGCCTGGCCGGGGTCCACGCAATTGCGCAGCGTTGGTGTCCAACTGGTGTCATCCGTTAGTACCGGATCTCCGGGTGTTAGTTCCCCTGGCGCCCCGGCCACTGCTTGCCCGCCCAGGGGTCATAGTCGGCGATCAGGTCCTGCTGGGGCGGTCGCTCATCCTCCGGGACGTGCTGCAGGTTCACCCGCACCCGGTACCAGAGAGAACTTGATCCGCGCATGCCGTCGACCATGATGTCGGCGGGGTGCAGGGCCGGAACGACGCCGGCGTGCCGGGTTTTCCACGCGTCGAGTGCCGCAAGTGCTTCGGGCTTGGTTTTGGTGCGGGCCACCTCAATGAGGGGCATCACCGACTGGCGGCGACCGGATCCAGCAGCGCCGCGTGGCGGCTTATCGGCAGGGCCCAGCTCCGCAGCCAACGCGAGGAGCCCATCAAGCGACCCGACCGCGTCGTCGATCCCCGCGTGGGGGTCGCCTCCTTCTGCAAAACGCCGAGGCACGGTGAGCACCGTGAATTGTTCCGGGCGGGCGGAGCGGACCTCGCCCCAGCTGAGCGGGGTCGAAACCCTGGCGTCGGGCAGGGACCGGATGGAGTACGCGGATGCCACGGTGCGGTCCTTGGCGTTCTGGTTGAAGTCGACGAACACGCTCTCGCCGCGTTCCTCCTTCCACCACCTGGCGGTGGCAAGGCCCGGTGCGCGGTTTTCGACCTCGCGGGCCAGAGTTTCGGCCGCCAGCCGCACATCCCGGTACGACCACCGGGGTGCGATGCGGACCAGGATGTGGAGTCCCCGGGATCCGCTGGTCTTCGGCCATCCCACCAGCCCGACGTCGTCGAGCACCTCCCGCACAACATAGGCGACGTCGACGATCTGCGACCAGTCGACCCCCGGCATCGGATCAAGGTCAACCCGAAGCTCGTCCGGGTGCTCAAGGTCCCCCGCACGGACCGGGTGCGGATTAAGATCCAGGCAGCCGAGGTTTATGACCCACGCCAAACCGGCGGCGTTGGAGATAACGGCCTCCTCGGCCGACGTCCCGGACGCATAGCGCAGCGTTGTCGTGGCAATGAAATCGGGATGGTTTTCGGGCACCCGCTTTTGGAAGAACGGCTCGGCGTCTATGCCTTTTGGAAAGCGTTTGAGTACCATCGGCCGATCCGCTGCCCCGCGCAGGGCACCCTCCGCGACGGCGAGGTAGTAGTGCACCAGGTCGAGCTTTGTCAGCCCGGGTTCGGGGAACACGACCTTGTCCGGACTCGAGATGCGTACCTCGGTGCCGTCGACGTTGAGGACTTCTGCCGGGGTCTTGGACGGGCTCATGGCGCCACGCTAGCAACGATCAGAGGTCCCAACCAGATTCCGGGCGCCACCAATCGGTCAGTTAGTTCTTCCCAAGGGTGGAGGTAGCGCCCAGGAAGGCCTGGATTTCTGCCGCCATGGCCGGCGCCTGGGTCCAGTGCAGATAATGCGCGCCGGGGAGTACCACCACCTTGTGTTGCCGGACGTTTCGCTGCTGGCTCTCGTATCGTTCAGGGTCCGCAGAGGACTCCTCGCCGCTGGCCAGGAAGGTCAGTACGGGCAGGTCATCCGGGTAGTGCAGCCTCTGCACCTTGCGGGCGTTTTCCTCGATTCGGTTGGTTTCATCCAGGACAGGGGAGTTGCCGAAATTGCGGTTGAACAGAGACAGCATCTGGTCCCGTTCGCTGGGGGTGTAGGCGTTTCCGTCGGGTTCCACCAGGCCGGGTGCGAGCATGGTTGCCCAGCGGAGCAGGCCAGTCGCGGAGGCCAGCTGCCACCAGTTGATCCCCATGCCGGACTCGGTGTTTTGCTCTGCCGGGATGGAATGCGTAACAGCCAGGGTGGGGTCGATGCCAATGACGGCAGACACGTCATCCCGGTACCGGTTGGCGTAGGCGAGCGTGTAGAAACCGGCGATGGAATGGCCCGCCAGCACGTAGGGCCTGGGAATGTTCAGTGCCGTCAACACCTGGTGCAGTTCGTCGGTGATGTTCTCGACGGTGCGCTCCACCGCCGGTTGGTCGCTGTACCCGTAACCGAAGCCCTCCACGACGACGACGTCGTAGTTCCGCAGTTCCCGGATGAGCGGGGCGTAGTCGAGTGCCGGTGCCGGTGTGGCCAGGCCACCGAGGAGCACGATGGATTGTTCTGAGTTGCCGTTGCCGGGTGTCCGGACGACGTTGAGGGCACCGTGGCTGGTCTGCACTCTTTGCCCGTAAGGGGCCGTTGCAGACCGTTCGACCTGCGCCACGGCGAGGTTGGCAATCGTGGAGGCGAGGAGAAGGCTGGCCGCGACGGCGGTAACAACACCAAGAGTGCGGAGCCGGCGTCCGGGTGTCCTGCTCGGAGCTGGAGCGCTGATTGTCATGACAGGTCCTTTCGGCCGGTCTGTATCGGCCTGGTTGATGTATTCCGGCGCGAGGTTTTCCGGTGCGCCAGGACCGGGATGCGCCGCAGGAGGGAGGGAAGGAAGCCGGCGAATACAGCAAGCGCGCCCGCAAGGATGAGCAACCAGGTGGAGCGGGTATCGGAACCCGCGGCGCTGAGGTGCAGTTGCGCCGTGGGGTAATCGATGAACTTCGCCGTAGTGAGCGCGGTGGGGGTTCCGGCGTGCAGGGACAAGTCTTCGAGGACGGCGTCAAACGGGTTCCGCGGCAGCAAGGGCGGACTCAATAGTGTGGTGTCAATGGAGAGGTTTTCCGCCCAGGAGGCCAGGCGGGCGTCGTAGGCAGCGGACCCCGGCAGGATCATCCGGTCCAAGCCGTGGCCGGTGCCCGGGAGGGGATTCGTGAGCAGGACAAGGCCGTGCTTGGTAGTTATGGACCCGCCTGCGGCCAGGGCGACGGTGCGGGCAGCGCCCGAGACGGTGTACACGTCGAACGTTGCCGCAACGTCGAGTTCGCTGATGCCGTCCGTCAGGCCGATCCCGACCGTTGGCCGGAACCACGGGAGGGCCGCGTTGAGGGCCACGGTGGCGTCCTCAAAGCCGAAGGATCGTCCGGGGATTTCCGTTCCCGTGGACGTTGACCAGCCCGGGTATCCAACTTCGGCGCCCACCCGCGCAGCTTCAGAGTCTCCGACCAGCTCCTGCATCAGGTGCAGTGCGCCGGGGACACCAGAGGTGACACCCGCCGTCGTGATGATCAGCCCATCCTGGACAAAGCGCTGACCGGAGACCCACTGCACGGCGGGCCGGCTCTTGCGCAGCGAATCAAGGCGGGACCAGTGGGATGTCGCCCGATGCCCGTCAAGGACGCCGGCCTGGGCGAGCAGCATGGAGCCGGCGCAGACCCCCAGGACGCGGATGCCATGGCCCGATTGGCGGAGAATCCATGACCGGGTCGCAGCCTCACTGTTCCCGTTCGGGTCCTCCACTGCTGGTACCACCAGTACGTCAGGAGCCGGCGCCAGGCCGGCATCGATGTCGGCGAAAGTCGTCGACGGTACGACGGCGGGAGCACCCACGAGTTGAACGGGTGACCTGTCTGCCGCGACGGTGGTGACCGTGAACCTCGGCGATCGGGCGAAGACGTCATAGGGGGCGAGCACGTCAGCCGCTTCGGTTCCGCTGCTGCCCAGCACGACCGCGACGCGGATGGTTCCCGTCGCGGCAGCCGCCGGGAGTCCGCTGGCCAGGATCCCTTGGGGTAGGGCGGGCCGGCTGCCCAGTCCATTGTCCCGCCCGACCGCCGCCGCGCCGGTGACAAGTATTCCGGCAAGAGTTGCCGCGACGAGGACAGCGGCCAAAAGCGCTGACATCACGCGCCGGACGAAGGTTTTGGTCCTGCGGTGCCTGGCCGGGTGCACAGGAGCGGAAAGGGCCGGCGCGTCAGGGTGAAGTGGAGTCATGTCGAAAGAATCGCAAGAACCGGCCCCCCCGGGGAGGAGTAAAAATACCCACTATGGAAAGGATCCTGCCGCCACGCACGTACGCCGCATGAACGTGGGTACAGTGACCCCATGCACCGTGTCGTAGCTCTGGCCCTGCCGGACGTTGTCGCCTTTGACCTGGCCATTCCGGCACAGGTATTTGGCCATGAAGACGAGCGGCAGCTGTACTCGTTTGTCGTCTGCGCGGCAGTTCCGGGCCTCGTCCCGACCACAACCGGTTATGCCATCCATGCAGCGGCCGGGCTTGAGGCGCTTCAGTCCGCCGACACCATCGTCGTGCCCGGGTTCAGCCCGCTCACAGACCCACCCTCCCACGTCTGCGAGGCGCTGCGGAAGGCCGCCGGGAACGGCGCCCGGGTGGTGTCCGTCTGCACGGGCGCCTTCGCGTTGGCCGCCGCTGGCCTGCTTGACGGCAAGCGCGCCACCACGCACTGGCGGAACGCGGAACGCCTGCAGACCCTGCATCCTCAGGTCGACGTCGACGCCGGGGTGCTGTACATCGACGACGATGGAGTCAGCACCAGCGCCGGTGTCGCGGCCGGAATTGACCTGTGCCTGCATCTGGTCCGCAGGGACCACGGTACGGAGGCTGCAAACCGCATTGCCAGGCGCATGGTCGTAGCCCCACACCGTGAAGGCGGTCAGGCGCAGTTCATTGAGCGTCCCGTCGCGGCCCCCCTGGGCCATTTCGCTGCGACATGTTCCTGGGCCAGGCAACACCTGGCGGAGCCTCTGACGGTCATTGACCTGGCCGGGCACGCCGGGTGGGCGCCGAGCAGCTTCGCACGCAAATTCCTCGCCGAGACCGGTACGACGCCCCTGCGCTGGCTGACCGGACAGCGCCTGGCCGAAGCCTGCCGGTTACTGGAAACAACCGACCTGACGGTGCAGGCCGTCGCTGCCAGGACCGGATTGGGAACAAGCGCGAATTTCCGGCTGCACTTCCTGCGCGAGCTCAACACCACACCCTCCAGCTACCGCCAGCTTTATCAAGGGCGGAACCGGCGGATGACCAGGGTGTGACGGCCGGAGCTCAGCTGGGCCCTGCTGTGGTGTCAGTGCTGTGGGTCCGGCAGGACCGAAACGACAGTCACGGGAGCAGGGCGTGCGGAACGAAGTGAGCGACGCCTACGCCGTGGAACTGGCCGGGGATAGGAGGCGCCTGGTCAGGGCCAGGCGCTGCCGCCAGGTTGCACTGGGCAGGTAGGACTGCGCCAGGGCGGTGGCAATGCCGGGCAGGGCCGCGGGATCCGGATAGACAAGGTAGAGGGGCTGGTACGTGGGACCGAACTTGGCTTTGAAAGCCAGCAGGGACCGGAATCCGTAGACGGGTTCCAGGCTCTTGCCCAGCAGGTCCAGCAGCCGGTCCAGGACAGCCTCCCTGCCCGGCGCTTCCGACGCCGGCCGGGCCAGCGGTGCGCCGGAGAGGCTCAGGAAGGCGTACCCCTCGGCGCGAAGGCTCAAGGCGGCGTTGGCTATCAGGAACTCGATGCTGCCATTGAACCCGGATCCGCTGCGGCGCATGAAGTCCAGCGTCCAGCCAGAAATGCGGCCGCCGGAGTGCACGGGGAGCCAGGAGGTGACGGCATGGACGCGCTGTTGCGCGTCGAGCGCCACAAGGCACCGCACTTCAGGGTCCGCAAGCTCGTCGATGCCCCCGAGGGTGAAGCCCATTTCCGGCAGTTTCCTGTCAGACACCCATTCTTCCGAGATCCCGGTGATTTGGCGCTTTACCGCCGCCGGCGCCGTCGAGTAGCGAATCCACTCCGCGCGGATACCGGCCTTTCCGGCCTTGTTCAGGGCCGTGCGGATGTCCTGGAATCTCTTGCCCTTGAACGTGAGCTCGGAAAGGTTCAGGACCGTCTCCTGCGCCACTTCTATCGCCCGCCAGCCGAGGGCTGAGGTGATGTCCTTGGTGGCTTGGGGTACCGAGTAGAAACACGGCGTCCAACCGGCCTCGTTGCAGTAGGAGGTGAAGTCCTCGATCGCTTGTGCCTGCGCGGTAAGCGGTCCGATGGGGGGACCGAGCGCCAGCGCGACGGAGCCTCTTACCCGAAAACCCACAGCACTATCGTGGGCGGGAGAAATCCAGTAGCTGTTGCCCGACCAGGTGATCATCCAGGACAGGTTGCTGCCCCCGGAACCGTGCAGGATCCTGCGGACCGTGTCCTCGGTGCCATGCCTGCCGTGCGCGGGTCTGAGGAATGAGGCAAGGAGCAGGGCCGCAGCGACGGTCCAGAACACGGTTCCGGTGCCTTCATAAAGCAGCACCGCCTGCCACGTCTGCGGAAAGAACGCGGGGGCGACATCCACTGTGTATCCAAGGGGAAGGAAACGGTCAGGGATGTCGGCCAGCAGCTGCAGCAGATTGGGCGAAGGGCTGAACCCGTCGGCCAGCAGCGAACCGCCAAGAAGATAGATAGCCGCCAGGCACGCCGCAGTGCCGACCAGGCGTACGGCGAACCGGCGATATGTGCCGTGCGGGGCGGCAACGAGGAACAACCTCCTCCTGGCGGCGACCAGCAACAGCAGCAACAACGGCAGGAGCAGAGGCAGGACGAGGGAAAGGGGACGATGAAAACGGCTAAGGTCCATGGATCCCAACGACTCGTTCTGTCCACCGGGCACCAAACCGGGCAGTAGCAGCGCTGCTATGCGACTGGCGGATAGGGCTGCCATGGCACCGAGCACGACGAGGGTTGCGCCCCAGGCAAACCGCCGGCCCCGTCGGAGGCCATCAGCCAAGAGCAGGAGCAGGACACAGGGCAGGACAGCCATAAAAATGCCTCCGGCACCCGCCCGCAATTGCAGTCGCGCTTCTGCGCAGTCCTTCCCTTGGCCGGGAGTTGTGCACAGCTGTTGAAGCGTGGCGGGGTCCACGGGCTGGATGTCGGTGAACAGATACCGAAGTACGGAGAGCGGGCCCACTGCATGTGGGCTCAGTCCTGCCAGGACCGGTCCGATCGCGGAGGCCGCCACGGTGACCGCCAGGAGCACCCGTTGCTCCCTGCGGGACGCCTGGAACCAGCTGCCCCGCACTCCTGCCCGAGTGACCAAGGGACCAAGGACCAGCCCGCAGGCGGCTGCCGCAAGGCGCACAAGGTCAGCAAACCCACCCCGATACATGACCAGGGTCAGCAGCAGCACCACGACGCCAACCCGCAACCGCCGACGCCACAAGGTCGACATGCCGTGCGAGGCGACCATGCCCGCTCCGACGATGGCTGCAGTCGCCCCAAAGTAGGAATGAGAGAGCAGATCGGAGGACCAGGTCGCCATCACGCCCCCCACCGACCAGGCAAAGCCCGCCGCTGCACCCACGCCCGCGAGGTGGGAGACGGAAGCCGAGGCAAGGTAGCGTCGGGTCCCCAGCCGACGCTCGATCGCCACGCCCGCCACCAGGGCCAGCACCGTGGCCGCATAGGACGCGGGGCCCGGCGCCCACAACAGTGACGTCACCACTGACCAGGGCCTGGAGGACAGGTCTGCGGGCATGACGGCAGCGATCGGCTCGAGGCCCTGGGGTCGGAGCCATCCGGCCGGGGCTGATGCGCTGAAGACGGTGACAAGGAGCAACCACGCGAAACTGGCCGGAGCCACGCGGAACTGGCGCACTGCCCAACGGAAGGTCGCAGCGCCACTCCCGACCGGGAATTGTCGAAGCGGACGCCGCGGCGCCCTATGCCGTCCGTGCTGCATGACCTGTTCCGATGTGCCCTGTCCTGTAATGCCCTGTCCTGCAATACCCGTGTTGGGCACGACTGATGCTACCTGTCAGGAGAGGGTACCTGCCCTGCTCATCAGCCAGTCGAGGTTGTTCTGCAGCCCGGCACGCCAGGCCTGCCAGGTGTGTCCGCCCGGAACCTGTTGAAGCTGGACATCCATCCCTGCGGCCTTGGCCGCGTTATAGACGGTGATTCCTTGCGGCCGGTAGAAGGAATCATCGGCGCCGACGGTAATGATGGCCGCCGAATCCGGGAAACTACGCGTCTTCAGCACATCCACCGCGTTTTGTTGCGCGAAGGCACTGTCATCACCGTTGAAGTACTTCGAAACCAGGGCCGTCCTTCCGCCATTGATGGTCGGTTGGTCTTCACCCGATATGTCCAGGAAGGAGGGGTACTGCTGCGGATAGTTCACCCCCAACTGGGTGGCACACGTGCCGCCGTAGGAGAAACCCGCGACGGCCCAATCCCGGGGCCCGCCGGTACCCGCGCCGAGGGTCGCTTTGACCCAGTTGGGTACATCCTGGGATAGGTAGGTTCCCGAATTTCCGTACTTGCTGTCCAGGCACAGGGGAGGGTCAGCGGCGTGGTTACCACTCGCGTCGGCCATGACGACCACGGGTGCCAGACCCTTGTGGGCCGCCGCGTAGGAGTCCATCATCGTGCTGATTTGGCCCGAGTCGACCCAGTCTCGGCTGCCGCCGGGTAGCCCGTGCAGCAGAACCAGGACCGGCAGGTCCGGGCGATCCTGGACCTGGTAGGCCGGGGGCAGGTACAGGTAAGCGTCGGAGGCAGGTAGCTTGCTGAGCGTCCCGGGTATCTGGGCCGAAACGATCCTGCCGGTGGCCGGCATATCCGACGGCGGGGTCCACAGGGACTCGCGGACGGGCGTCGGAGCAACAGCCGGTGCAGCAGCAGCCGTTTCCGCCGGCTGCGGGGCCTGCAGTGCCTCGATGGGAGTGGCGGACCGCCCCAGGAGTGCTCCCAGCGTCGGATACTCACCGAAATGCAGGTTTACCAGACCCGCTGCGGCGAGCAGGCATGCCAGCCCCGACGCGACGGCCGCCACCCGTCGACGTGCCCGCCCCGGTTGGGCTGTCCGAAGAGTGGCCAGCGTCACTCCCGCCACTGCCAACCACGCCCACAGGTACAGGATCAACGGCAGGGGCGCGCCCCAGGTGTTCCACACGTCCTCTGTCAGAATCCGCGCCGTGACCGTGAGGGCGGCCGATGCTATCAGTACCGTTGTTACGGTCCGCAGCATGTGGTGGCGGGTACCCGCAATCAGCCACAGGAGCGCGCCTCCTCCGCACAGCAACAACGCGGCGGGCACCGGGCCGCTGACCAAGGAAATCGTGTACACCGCAGCAGGTTATACGGGTCAGCTGGAAGTTTGCCCGAACGGTCACCTTGTCGGCTGTCCCTGCGGCGCCTGGCGAGCGGACGACGTCGGCAGAATCAGGTTGGTAGCACCGAGGTCAGGATGCCCTTGATTTTGTCGCGCAGGAATTTCTGCCCCTTGGCGCTGGGGTGCTCGCCGTCCGGTCCCAACAGGGCATCTTCCCTGCCGCTGAGCCATTGGTCGGCGATGGGATCAACGAATTTCACGCCCTGGTCTTGCGCCGCGGAGGCGTCCGAGTCGCGCACGTCGGTCAGCACGGTGTCCGGCTCCTCGCTGCCGGACAGCGGTCCGACCGCGAGCAGCTTCGCATTGGGGGCAAGGGCGGCGGCCTCCGCAAAGGCTGATGTTGCGGCTTCCCGCAGCTCCGCCGGGTCGGTGCCGGCGTCGTTGTCGGACCCGAAGAACACGACGACGTCCGCGTCCGCCGTGACGCTCGCCTGGACTTCCATGGTGAAGGTGTCGCCGTCGTCCCCGACAGCCAGGTAGCCGCTGCCGTTCTCGGCGGCATTGGTGACCCGGACCGGCCGCTTGCCGGGCAGGTGAACTGACTTCAGCAGGCTGGGCCAGGCTTGTTTGGCTGAGGTTCCAAAACCTGTGCTCAGGGAGTCTCCGATGACGACAACCCGGACCGGAGTGGGGCCGGACCCTGTTGCCGGCGGCGCGCTGCTCGAATTCCTTGGGGCCGCCGCCGTTGACGTCCGGTCACCAGCAGCCGTTGACGTCCGGTCACCAATGGTCGGGTGCGCGGCAGCTCCGGCCGGGGTGCAAGCCGCGAGCGTCAAAGGCAGCGCCACGCCAAGCGCCAGTGCCGCAGCCATGGTTCGCAGGGACGGCAGGTCCATCGAAACCTCCAAAGGTACAACCTGCCGCACCAGTAGGTGCGGCAGGTTCTTGAGCGTCCATCTTAACGGCTGCTCCTGAGAGAAAACCGAGTGTGGGGCTCCCCATCTGCGCCGGTGTTGGCTGGATAGTCAGGGTCGGTGGTGGCGCGCAGGCCGCTGGGGTCGGCCAGCCATGAGCCACAGCAATCCACCGGCGACGCTTCCCAGGACCAGGACAAGGACCCAGACCTCCGGTGAAAACAACCGCATGTCCCGTTCATCGGTCCTGCTGAAGTCGACGAGACTGAATATCCAAACGCCGACTATGGGCCCCAGGACCAGCAGAGGCAACCAGACCGTAGCGATCGCGCTGTTCATGCGATCAGTATGCACCGGTCGCTTTCCATCGACACCAACCAAGGTCAGCCAACCGCAGATAACGGCAGCACCGACGCCGTCAACGGTGCCCGGTCCCCATTTCTCCCGCAAGCATCTTCAGGAACATGCGAAAGATGCCGTGCGAGTAGAGTCGATCAAACGTTAGGTCGCCGGAACAGAATCCCTGAAAGGCGTGCAACCCAAGGGCGGAGCGTGCTGCCCGGGCCGCTGCAGTTCCAGCCCACGCGCCCGATCGCAGGGCGAAGGAAATCCCCTCACGGGTCCACGGCTCCAGGAGTCCGGCGGCATCTCCGGCAACAATCACTGGCCCCTTGACCAGTGGGGAATTCGGTTTCGCCACTGCGTGAGGTGTCCGGAGGAGCAGATCACTTCCCGCTCGCGCAAACCCAGCGAGCGAATCCACTCGTCCAGGTACCTGCGGGTGTCCGATCCCGATCCTTTGCGCTGGATGACCCCACCGTGAGCTGGTTCCTTTTCGGAAACAGCCAACCGTAAGCCCCAGGCGCTTTCCCCGTGTCCAGGGACATCGTCCTCATTTCGTCGGAGGGTGCGCGCCGGAGCTCGATTTCGAGTCCAAGGTCGGAGCGCTCAATGACCACCCCGACATATCTGGAAACTCTGCCCGCCGATCCATCAGCACCAATCACCACCCGCGCGCTGGTGGATCGCGGGGTGCCGTCGTCGTAGTGGACTTCGGTCCGTTCTCCGTGGGGAACGAGGGCCCTGACGTGTGCAGACGGCCGAAAAACGGCTCGCGCCTGGACGGCAGCCTCCACCAGCCTGAGGTCGAACTCTTCCCGATTCACCTTGGCGACGAGCGTTTCCCCGCTCGTCCTCCTGGTCGCATGTCTGCCTGCATGTGTGAACTCGACGGAGCTCACTTCACAGTTGATGGCACCTTTTACCGAGTCGGGAAGCAGTGAGCGGGAGAGTCCGATGAGCCCTCCACCGCAGGTCTTGGATCTGGGAAAGACCGACCGATCGAGCAGGAGAACCGTCGCCCCCGCAGCGGCGGCGACGCGGGCAGCGGTGGATCCCGCCGGGCCGGCGCCCACTACGACGACATCCCAGTGGTCTTGCGTCACCTCGGGGCTTCATACTTTCCGAGCGCAGCCGAATGCTCTGGGCCGCTATTTGCCCGCCTTGAGGTCGGCTAGCACCTTGGCGACCCGGCGGGCGCGTGTTTCCGCAGTCTTTGCATCGGCGATCGGTTCCACGTAACGCCGCCGGTTGCTGTAGCTCAGGGCCGCAAAAAGGACGTCCGCTTCGGAGTCCGCCTCCAGGGCGGCGGCAAGGTCCGCTGGAACGTCTATCGTCCGGGGCTGTGTATCCAGCTGGATGTCCACCTCCACGACGTCCCCGGCAGCGGCTCCGGTCAGTTCGCGGTTGACGGCACTGATGCCAACCAGGCTTTTCCCGCCCATCACCGCGATACTGCTGCGGTAGCTTTGGCCGTGAATGGTCACGGTTACCGGCGGTCGCCTCCCTGCGCCCAAGGCACTGACAATGCCGTCGGGAACCTCAATACCTGCCTTGTTGCCGCTTCCCTGAATGGTCGTGGTGAATTTCATCCTCACAGTATGCCTCCGGTGCGCCCCGCCCGGGTGACGCAGCTTTCCCGCCGAGCGTGCGGAGCCGTCCCGCCGGGACAGTTCCGCACACTTGCGCGGGAACAGGTCAGCGAAGGATGACGGTGCGGTTGCCGGAGAGGATGATGCGTCCCTCGGAGTGCCAGCGGACGGCGTTGGACAGGGCCTTGCATTCGGCATCCCTGCCGACCGCCACAAGATCCGCAGGACTGTACGTGTGGTCGACCTCAATCACCTGCTGGGCAATGATGGGGCCTTCATCCAGTTCGGAATTGACGTAGTGAGCCGTCGCCCCGACCGTCTTGACTCCCCGTTCGTAGGCCTGGTGATAGGGCCTGGCGCCCTTGAAGCTGGGAAGGAAGGGGTGGTGGATGTTGATGGCCCTGCCGGCAAGGCGGCGGGTGAGGTTATCGCTGAGGACCTGCATGTACCGGGCCAGGACCACCAGCTCGACGTCGTACCTATCGACAAGGTGCAGCAGCTCCGATTCCGCTTCTTCTTTGGTCTCCCGATTGACCGGGATGTGATGGAAGGGGATCCCATGCCAGGCGACAAGATCCCGGTGGTCCGGATGGTTGGATACCACGGCGACGATCTCCACCGGCAGCTCGCCGTTCCGGGTCCGGAAGAGCAAATCATTCAGGCAGTGCCCGTACTTGGAGACCATGACCAGGATGCGCTGTTTACGTCCCCGTGGCTCCAGGCGCCACTTCATGTTCCAGTGGGCGGCCACCGGTACGAAACTCCTCCGCAGTTCATCCGCGCCGGCAGCCGCCTCCGCGCCGGCAGCCGCGCCGGAGCCGGAGCCCGTGCCGGAATTCGCGTCGGAGCCGGAACCCGTCGTGCTGAAGTGGACCCTCATGAAAAAGTGCTGTTCCACCGGATCCCCGAATTGTTTGATGTCGAGGATGAAGCAGCCATGGTCGAGCAGGAAGTCGGCAACCGCATGCACGATTCCGGGCGATTCGGCGCAGTCGAGGGTGAGCACGTAGTCCGTGGCGGGCGCCGGGGCCGGTTCGCGGAGCTGGTTCCGCTGCGGCGCTGTGGCACCGGTGCTCATCGTCCTACCTGCACGACGTTGCTGCGGTGTTCTGCGGCTGCGTGTTCGTCAGTCTCAAGTTCCTTTTGGAAGGCGGTGTAACGGGCCAGGTGCGCGGGGCGGCGGCGCAGCAGCAACCATGCGACGGCCAGCACGATGAACCAGGCAGGCGTCACCAGCAGGGCCGTTAGCGTATCCGCCTGGGTGGTGAGCGTCCAGAGCACGAAGGCGAAGAACGCAAAGACCAGCCAAACCATGGGTACGCCGCCGGGCATCTTGAAGGTGGAGGCGTCATGCAGTTGGGGACGACGCCGGCGGAAGGCCAGGTAGCTGGCCAGGATGATCGACCAGACAAAGACGAAGCAGACCGCTGACACGGTGGTGACCATGTCGAAGGCCTTGCCAATGTCCTGGCCGGCGTACATCAGCACGACGCCGGAGAGCAGCAGCACGCAGGACAGGAACAGGGCGTTCTGGGGGACCTTGCGCCGCGAGAGGCGACCGAAGCGGCCTGGCGCGTCACCCTCCTGGGCCAGGCCGTAGACCATGCGGGAGGTGGAGTAGATTCCTGAATTGGCTGAGGACATGGCCGAGCTGAGCACCACCAGGTTCACCACTGTTGCAGCGGCCCCAAGGCCGGCCAGGGAGAACATACCGATGAAGGGGCTGTGTCCGGCGGCGAACTGGGTCCAGGGCGTCACGGACATCAGGATGATGAGGGCTCCGACGTAGAAGAGCAGCACGCGTACCGGAATGGAGTTGATGGCCTTGGGCAGGTTTTTCTCGGGATCCTTGGCCTCGGCAGCGGTGGTGCCCACCAGTTCGATGCCCACGAACGCGAACACGGCGATCTGGAAGCCGGCAACGAAGCCCATGAACTCGTTCGGGAAGAAACCGCCATGGCTCCACAGGTTCGTGAAGCTGGCGGGTCCGGCGTCGGAAGTGAACCCGCTGAAGATCATGAACAGGCCCACCACGATCAGTGCGCTGATGGCGATGATCTTGATGAGGGCGAACCAGAACTCGGTCTCCCCAAACGCCCGCACGGTGGTCAGGTTCAGCAGGAGCAGGATGCCAATGGTGACCAGGCCCGGGATCCACAGCGGAAGTCCCGGCCAGAGCTCCTGGGAGTAGCCGGCAATGGCGATGACGTCCGCGATGCCGGTAATCACCCAGCAGAACCAGTAGGTCCATCCCGTAAAGAAGCCGGCCCAGGGGCCCAAAAGGTCCGCGGCAAAGTCGCTGAAGGACTTGTAGCGCAGATTGGAAAGAAGCAGCTCGCCCATAGCCCGCATGACGAAGAACAGCATGAAGCCGATGATCATGTAGACAAAGATGACCGAGGGTCCGGCAGCGGAAATGGTCTTGCCTGAACCCATGAACAGGCCGGTGCCGATGGCCCCGCCAATGGCTATGAGTTGGATGTGGCGGTTACTGAGTTGTCGTTCAAGGTGGGGGGTTTCCACAGGCGTGGAAGGCGGTTTCTGAATCGTCATGAGGAACTCCATCGTTCAAGTGGCCTTTGGTGCCACGATGATTCGGGTTCCTCCCCGCTCTGTATGGGACCTGAGAGTTTCCGCGTCTCCTGCATTTGCAGGTCCCGCTTGCACCGTCGGTGAGCCAGGACATGACTGGCTGCTTTCCAGAGTTGCCTCGCCGCGGCGGTACATGGGCCTGAGAGATTCCTGGGGAGGAGTTGCTCCTACGGCGCCTTCCGAAATGTACCGGCAGGACTCTCCCGCCGCAGATCATCAGCATCTTTAGTTGTGAAATGCCGTGATTACTCACAGCGGGTGGCCAGCACGGAGACGGAACTCCGTAAGGGCGCTCAAGCTGGACGCCCTGGGGCTGCCACCGACCCAGTGTGGGCTGGGTCACGGAGAATTGTCAACCGAGTTTCTTTGCCGGCGCGGCGTACAACTTTCTCCCGGGGGCCGTCCCGGCCGACGATTTTGCCGCGGCCAGATTTGCGTGTACGTTGTGATCCGAGTCACCCACAACTAAACAAGCCTTTTGAACCGTGGCGGGAGAGTCCTTCCCAATCACCAGTTGAGCAGGGCGCCGTAGGAGCAAATCCTCCCCAGGAATCTCTCAGGCCCATGTACCGCTACGGCGAGGCAACTCTGGAAAGCAACCGGGCAGTGTCCTGGTTCACCGACGGTGCAAGCAGACCTCTGCGCAGGCAGGGTTCCGCGGAATCTCTCAGGTCCAATACAGAGCGGGGAGGAACCCGGTCCGCTCCGGCGCATAGCGTCGGCCATTCCCTGGAGTTCCTCTCATGATTACATCTTCCCCCTCCACTTTTGCCGATCGGCATATTGGCGCCCGTCGCCAGGCCGATATCGACACCATGCTCAAGGCCATTGGCTACGACAGCGTCGATAGCCTTGTTGACACCGCCGTCCCCGATCCCATCCGCCAGGAACGCCCGCTGGGCCTTGCCGGAGCGCTCAGCGAGGTCGAGGTGCTCGCCGAACTTCGACGATTGGCGTCGAAAAACAAGACCGCCGTTCAGATGATCGGACAGGGGTACTACGACACGGTGACCCCGGCCGTGATCCGCCGGAACGTCCTTGAGGCGCCGGCCTGGTACACCGCCTACACCCCTTACCAGCCGGAAATATCCCAGGGCCGCCTCGAGGCGCTGCTGAACTTCCAGACCATGGTGCAGGACCTCAGCGGCCTGCCCATTGCCAACGCCTCTCTGCTGGATGAAGCCACTGCCGTGGCGGAGGCGGTCCTGCTGATGCGGCGCGCGAACAAGAACAAAACAGCGGCTGAGGGCAAGACGGTCCTTGACGCCGACGTACTGCCGCAGACCATCGCCATCGTGAAGGGCCGCGCGGAGGCCCTCGGCATTGAGGTTGAGGTCGCGGACCTGAGTCAGGGACTGCCCGGAGGTGCGATCAACGGCATCGTGCTGCAGCAGCCAGGCGTTTCCGGCCGCGTGTTCGACCACGCCGCGGTCATCGCCGCCGCGAAGGAGCGGGGCGCCCTGGTCACCGTTGCCGCCGACCTGCTGGCCCTGACGCTCATCACTCCTCCGGGGGAGCAGGGCGCCGATATCGCCGTCGGTACCGCCCAGCGCTTCGGGGTTCCGCTGTTCTTCGGTGGCCCGCACGCCGCGTACATGGCCGTCCGCGAGGGCATGGAACGGGCGCTGCCCGGCAGGATTGTCGGGGTGTCAAAGGACAACACGGGGCTGACAGCCTACCGCCTTGCCCTGCAGACCCGCGAGCAGCACATCCGCCGCGAAAAGGCCACGTCCAACATCTGTACCGCTCAGGCCCTGCTTGCCATCGTGGCCTCGATGTACGCGGTCTACCACGGCCCCGACGGCCTGAAAGCCATCGCCGAAAAAGTGCATGACCATGCCCGGACCCTCGCCGCCACGCTCCGCAAGGCAGGCCTGGACCTTGTGTCCGAGTCCTTCTTTGACACCCTCACCGTCCGTGTTCCCGGTCAGGCGGACAAGGTCATCGCCGCGGCCGAAGCCGGCGGCATCAACCTCCGGATCATCGACGCAGATACGGTCGGAATCTCCGTTGATGAAACGACGACGCCGGAGGTCCTTTCCGCCGTGGCCGCGGCCTTCGGCGCCGGGCCGGTCAGCTCCGCCCAGGGCTTTGGGCTGCCGGAGTCCGTACAGCGCACGTCCGACTTCCTGCAGCACCCGGTGTTCAACACCCACCACTCGGAAACGCAGTTGCTGCGTTACATCCGCAAGCTTTCCGACCGCGACCTGGCACTGGACCGCACCATGATTCCGCTGGGTTCGTGCACCATGAAACTCAACGCCACCGCCGAGATGGAAGCCATCTCCTGGCCCGAATTCGCATCCATCCATCCCTTCGCCCCGGATTCGCAGACGGAGGGCTGGCGCGAACTGGTCGATGGCCTGGAAGCGGATCTTGCCGAAATCACCGGTTACGACCAGGTTTCCATCCAGCCCAATGCCGGTTCCCAGGGCGAGCTTGCCGGACTGCTGGCCATCCGCGGTTACCACCGGTCCCGCGGCGACGCACAGCGCAACGTATGCCTCATCCCCGCCTCGGCCCACGGCACCAACGCGGCCTCGGCCGTGCTGGCCGGAATGAAGGTTGTTGTCGTTGCGACCGCCGCCGACGGCACCATCGATTCCGCGGATCTGGCCGCGAAGATCGAAGCCCACAGGGACGGGCTCTCAGCCATCATGATCACCTACCCGTCCACGCACGGCGTGTACGACGCCGACGTCCGCCAAGTGTGCGACGCCGTCCACGAGGCCGGCGGCCAGGTGTATCTTGACGGCGCCAACCTGAACGCCCTGGTGGGCCTGGCCCAGCCCGGCAGGTTCGGCGGCGACGTGTCACACCTGAACCTGCACAAAACCTTCTGCATCCCGCACGGCGGCGGCGGACCCGGCGTCGGCCCGGTCGCAGCCAAGGCCCACCTGGCACCATTCATGCCCGGCGACGCCAACTCGGCCGCCCACGAGGCCGGGCACGGCGTGGCCATCAGCGCCTCACGGTACGGGTCCGCGGGAGTGCTGCCAATTTCCTGGGCGTACGTGAAACTGATGGGCGGACAGGGCCTGACCGAAGCGACAAAATCCGCCCTGCTGGCAGCCAACTACGTGGCAGCCCGCCTGGACCAGCACTTCCCGGTCCTGTACACCGGGGAGGGCGGGCTGGTCGCCCACGAATGCATCCTGGACCTACGCGACCTCACTGCCCGCACAGGAGTCACCGCGGAAGACGTGGCGAAGCGCCTGATTGACTTCGGTTTTCACGCGCCCACCCTGGCGTTCCCGGTGGCGGGCACCCTGATGGTGGAGCCCACCGAATCAGAAGACCTGGCCGAGATCGACCGCTTCATCGAGGCGATGATGACGATCCGCGCCGAAATCGGGCAGGTCGCCGACGGCGATTTCACCGTCGAGGAGTCGCCGCTGCGCAACGCACCGCACACCGCGGCCGCCGTCGTCGACTCCTCGTGGAACCGCGCCTACCCGCGTGAACAGGCAGCGTTCCCGATCCACCACCTGAAGCAGGACAAATACTTTCCCCCGGTGGGCCGCATCGACGGCGCAGCCGGTGACCGGAATCTGGTCTGCTCCTGCCCGCCCATCGAAGACTTCGAAAACTAAGGATGCCCTGATGACTGAGAACCACACAGCCCTATACGAAGAGCATCAGGAGGCCGGTGCCACCTTCACCGACTTTGGGGGATGGCAGATGCCCCTCAAATACGGGTCAGAACTGGCCGAGCACCACGCCGTCCGCCAATCGGCTGGCCTGTTCGACCTCTCCCACATGGGCGAAATCTGGGTTATCGGCCCCGACGCCGCGGCCTTCCTGGACTACGCCCTGGTCGGCAAGCTGTCAGCCATCGCGGTGGGCAAAGCCAAGTACTCGTTGATCTGCAAGGACGACGGCGGCATCATCGATGACCTCATTTCCTACCGCCGCGGCCCGGACAAGTACCTCGTGGTGCCCAACGCAGGCAACGTCAGGGCCGTCGCGGCCGCACTGGGCGAGCGAGCGGCGGACTTCGATGTGACCGTTGATGACGTTTCCTTGGAGACCTCACTGATTGCCGTGCAGGGCCCCAACGCGGAGGCCATCCTGCTGGCCCTGGTCCCGGCGGGGCAGCACGCGCTGGTGACCGGGCTGAAGTACTACGCGGCCGTCGAGGTGGGGATCACCATCAACGGAGTCGTCCGGAACCTGCTGCTGGCGCGGACCGGTTACACGGGTGAGGACGGTTTTGAGATTTACCTGCCCAACGCCGACGCCCCGGGCCTATGGCAGTCGCTCCTGGCGGCCGGACAGGCCCACGGCCTCATCCCCGCCGGGCTGGCGTGCCGGGATTCGCTGCGCCTGGAAGCGGGCATGCCGCTCTACGGGAACGAGCTCTCCCAATACGGCAACGCCTACGCCGCCGGGCTGGGCCCCGTGGTGTCCCTGGCCAAGGAGAGCGACTTCGTTGGCAAGGCGGCGCTGACCGCCATCAAGGAGGCAGGCTTCGGCACCAGCACCGGCCGGAGGCTGGTCGGTCTCCGGGGGTTGGGCCGCCGCGCGGCCCGCGGCGGTTACCAGATCCTCAAGGACGGTGCCCGGGTCGGTGAGGTGACCTCCGGTCAGCCGAGCCCGACGCTGGGATATCCGGTGGCCATGGCCTACGTCGGCGTGGAACACGTCGAACCGGGCACGGTGCTGGACATCGACCTGCGCGGCAAGGCGGAGCCGTTCGAGGTCGTCGCCCTTCCGTTCTACAAGCGCCAGAAATAGACCATCCCTTTCGACCTGAAGGACTGTGATATGAGCAAGGTAGTTGCTGAACTGAAGTACTCGGCCGAGCATGAATGGGTGGCCGTCGACGGCGCCGGCCCCTCGACCATCGGCGTCTCCGCCGTGGCAGCGGATGCCATGGGTGACATCGTCTACGTCGACCTGCCCCAGGTGGGTTCCACCGTCACGGCGGGGGAGACCTGTGGTGAGATCGAGTCCACCAAGTCCGTCTCGGACCTGTACTCCCCGGTCACCGGTGAGGTCACGGCAGTCAACGACGCCGCCGTCGCCGATCCGGCCGTGATCAACGCGGATCCCTATGGTGCCGGCTGGCTGTTTAAGGTCGCCGTGGGATCCGAGGGACCCCTGCTCAGCGCGGCCGACTACGCCGCAGCCAACGGTGGTGAACTGTGAGCACCACAACCCTGAACAGTACGGCACGCTTCCAACCCGTTTCCTCGCCCTCACTGGACGCGCCGTTGTCCCAGCTGGACCCGGAAATTGCTGCAAAGATCGACGACGAACTGGACCGCCAACGCTCCGGCCTGGAAATGATCGCCTCCGAAAACCACACCGCCGTGGCCGTCATGCAGGCCCAGGGTTCGGTGCTGACCAACAAATACGCCGAGGGCTACCCCGGAAAGCGCTACTACGGCGGCTGCGAGCACGTCGACGTCATCGAGCAGCTCGCCATCGACCGGGTGAAGGCCCTGTTTGGCGCCGGATACGCGAACGTCCAGCCGCACTCCGGCGCTCAGGCCAACGCGTCCGTGATGCACGCACTGATCAAACCGGGCGACACCATCATGGGGTTGAACCTGGCCCACGGGGGGCACCTCACCCACGGCATGCGCATCAACTTTTCCGGCAAGCTGTACAACGTCGTTCCGTACGGGGTGCGCGCGGACACCCACCGGGTGGACATGGCGGAAGTTGAAGCGCTGGCCCTGGAGCACAAGCCCGCCCTCATCGTGGCCGGCTGGTCGGCCTACGCCCGGCAACTCGACTTCGCCGAGTTCCGGCGAATCGCGGACCTGGTGGGCGCCTACCTGATGGTGGACATGGCGCACTTCGCCGGACTGGTGGCCGCTGGCCTGCACCCGAATCCGGTGCCGCACGCCCACGTAACAACGTCCACCACCCATAAGACCCTGGCAGGTCCGCGCGGAGGGATCATTCTGAGCAACGACGCCGGAATCGCCAAAAAGATCACCTCCGCGGTCTTCCCGGGCCAGCAGGGCGGCCCGCTGGAGCACGTCATTGCCGGTAAGGCGGTTGCCTTCAGGATCGCTGCTTCAGAAGAGTTCCGGGAGCGCCAGGAACGCCTGCTGACAGGAGCCCGCATCCTGGGCGAGCGCCTGTCCCGGGACGACGTCACCGCCAAGGGCATCTCCGTGGTCTCCGGCGGCACCGACGTGCACCTGGTGCTGGTGGACCTGCGCAACTGCGCACTGGACGGCCAGCAGGCCGAGGACCGGCTCGCGGCGATCGACATCACTGTCAACCGCAACGCGGTACCGTTCGACCCGCGCCCACCAATGGTCACCTCCGGCCTGCGGATCGGCACCCCGGCGCTGGCAACACGTGGATTCGGCGAAGCGGCGTTCCGCGAGGTTGCCGACATCATCGCCGAGGCATTGACCGCCGACGCCGGTGCTGACCTTGCCGGTCTTCGGCACCGGGTGGAAGCGCTGGCCGCTGCCCATCCGCTCTACCCGGGCACGGTTCCGCTGGGCGCGGCAGCCAACGCATGACCGAGGGGGAGGCCCGCCCCAAGGGCCTCCCCCTGCGGCCCGTGTCCGCTCCGCTTGGAGAGTGGACACCGCCTGGACACCGCCGCTGGCTTCCACTTCTTTCTTCCGTCAGATTTTCTACCCTCTCTTCCGAAAAGGAATTCCCACATGGCCGTTGGCGTCTTCGATCTCTTCTCCGTCGGGATCGGCCCGTCGAGTTCACACACGGTGGGGCCCATGCGGGCAGCAGCTGTTTTCTCGGACGAACTCAAAGACCTCCACGTGCTGGAACGGGTGGCCGCCCTGCAGGTTCACCTGTACGGTTCCCTGGCGGCGACCGGCCGCGGCCACGGCACCCTGACGGCGGTGCTCCTGGGACTGGAGGGCTACCAACCCGAACATGTCCTCCCCGATGAAGTGGAGGATCGGCTGGCCTCGATCGCGGAAACGGGCACCCTGCACCTGGCTGGCGCCGCTGATCCTGCCGTCGGCGTCCGGTTGCCGTACCGGGAAGCGGACATCGTTCTGCACCCTCTCACCGTGCTGCCACGCCACACCAACGGCCTGAAGTTGTCCGTCACCGACACCACCGGCAACGTCCTGCACGCCGCCACGTTCTTCTCAGTTGGGGGCGGTTTCATTGTCCGCGAAGGGGAGGAAGACGCGGCCCAGAAGGAGCTGGACGAGTCCAAGAAGGAACTGCCCTTGCCGTTCCGCACCGCCGCGGAGCTGCTGGGCCACTGCCGGGCCACCTCACTGGGCATCAGCGATGTCATGCGGGTCAATGAACAGGACAGCCACACGGAGGAGGACATCCGAAAGGGCCTGCTGCACATCTGGTCAGTCATGGAAGGCTGCGTCAATGCCAGCCTGCGACGCGAGGGCGTGCTTCCCGGCGGGCTGAAGGTCCGCCGTCGGGCGCCCGCTTGGCACCAGCGGCTGCTTAAGGAGGACAAGGGCCAGGACCCAAAGTACTGGCAGGAGTGGGTGAACCTGATAGCCCTGGCCGTCAACGAGGAAAACGCGTCCGGCGGGCGGGTGGTCACGGCACCCACCAATGGCGCTGCCGGCATCATTCCCGCAGTGCTCTATTACGCCCTGCACTACGCCCCGGGGATGGACCTGGCCACCCCGGCCGACCGCGACGACATGGTGGTGAAGTTCCTGCTCGCAGCCGGAGCCGTCGGCGTGCTTTACAAGGAGCAGGCCTCCATCTCCGGCGCCGAGGTCGGGTGCCAGGGCGAGGTCGGTTCGGCCTCCTCGATGGCCGCCGCAGGCCTGGCAGAGGTTCTGGGCGGAACTCCGGGACAGGTGGAAAACGCCGCCGAGATCGCCATGGAACACAACCTGGGCCTGACGTGTGACCCGATTGGGGGACTCGTGCAGGTGCCCTGCATCGAGCGCAACGCCATCGCCGCGGCCAAAGCCATCAACGCCGCCAAAATGGCCCTTTGGGGTGACGGCACCCACCGCGTCTCCCTCGACGAGGTAATTGTGACCATGCGTGAAACCGGCAAGGACATGTCCTCCAAATACAAGGAAACGGCCATGGGCGGCCTCGCCGTCAACGTGGTCGAATGCTGAGGACCTGGTCAACTGTTGAAAACGTGGTCCACCTGTTGAAAACAAACACGAAGGAAACCTATGAATCCGGCACCTGAAGGGCGCAGGTTGCTGCGCGTTGAGCAGCGTAATGCGCAGACTCCGGTGGAGCGTAAGCCGGAGTGGATCAAGGCCAAGGTGAGTATGGGGCCTGAGTACATTGGGTTGAAGAACCTGGTGAAGAAGGAGGGCCTGCACACTGTTTGTGAGGAAGCGGGCTGCCCGAACATTTTCGAGTGTTGGGAAGATAAGGAAGCGACGTTCCTGATC
>JAODMR010000025.1 GCA_025465475.1 Micrococcaceae bacterium | reverse complement strand
GGGTCCAGCAGCCGGTCGACGTCCTCGCCGCCTTCACCGGTGTTGGACTTGCCGCCCAGCCGGTTCATGGCGATGGCCAGCGTCTCGTGGGCTTCCTTGGAGATGGAGCCGTAGCTCATCGCGCCGGTGGAGAAACGCTTGACGATGCTTGACACGGGTTCGACCTCGTCCAGCGGCACCGGCTGGCGGACGCCGTCCTTGAACTGCAGCAGCCCGCGCAGGGTCATCAGGTTCTTGGACTGGTCGTCCACGCCCTGCGTGTAGGACTTGAAGATGTCGTAGCGGCGTTCGCGGGTGGCGTGCTGCAGCCGGAACACCGTTTCCGGGTTGAACAGGTGCGGTTCGCCCTCGCGGCGCCACTGGTACTCGCCGCCGTTCATCAGTGGCCGGTGCGGAGCTTCCACCCCGTCATCCGGGTAGGCCATTTTGTGCCGGGCAGCGACCTCGGCGGCGATGACGTCCAGGCCGATGCCGCCCAGCTGGGATTGGGTGCCGGCGAAGAACTCGTCAACGAGGTCCTGGGACAGGCCAAGGGCTTCGAAGGTTTGCGCGCCGCAGTAGGACGCCACGGTGGAGATGCCCATCTTGGACATGATCTTCAGCAGGCCCTTACCCAGGCCCTTGATCAGGTTGTAGACGCCCTCTTCCGGGGTGACGCCGGTGAGGTCGCCGTTGCGGATGAGCTCCTCAACGCTTTCCATCGCCAGGTAGGGGTTGATCGCGGCGGCCCCGTAGCCGACCAGGGCGGCTACGTGGTGCACCTCGCGGACGTCGCCGGCTTCCACGACCAGGGAGGTCTTGGTGCGGTTGGCGCTGCGCAGCAGGTGGTGGTGCACGGCGCTGACCAGCAGCAGGGACGGAATGGGTGCCCATTGCGCGTTTGAGTCGCGGTCGGAGAGCACCACGAACTGCATGCCGCGGTTGATGGCACCGGAGACCTGCTCGCAGATCTCGGCGAGCCGGGCCCGCAGCGATGCTTCGCCGCCGTCGGGCCGGTACAGGCCACGGACCTTGACGGCCAGGCGTTCACCTTCGGTGCTTTCGATGTTCGCGATCTTGGCCAGCTGGTCGTTGTTGATGACCGGGAACGGCAGGATGACCTGCGGCTGGCGTACTTCACGGGTGGAGAGCAGGTTGCCGTTGGGGCCGATGGCGCCGTTGAGGGACGTGACCAGCTCTTCCCGGATGGCGTCCAGCGGCGGGTTGGTGACCTGCGCGAAGGACTGCACAAAGTAGTCGAACAACAGCCGTGGCCGCTTGGACAGCACCGCCACGGGAGTGTCTGAACCCATCGCGCCCAGCGGCTCCGCGCCGGTGCGGGCCATCGGGCCGACCAAGATGCGCAGTTCCTCCTGCGTGTAGCCGAAGGTCCGCTGCCGGTGGTTCACCGAGGCGCTGGTATGCACCACGTGCTCCCGCTCGGGCAGGTCGTCCAGGCTGATGACGTTGTCCTTGACCCAGTCCTGCCACGGCTCGGCGGCGGCCAGTTCGGCCTTGATTTCGGAGTCGTCGATCACGCGGCCGGCCTCGGTGTCCACCAGGAACATCTTGCCCGGGGAGACGCGGCCCTTGCGGACCACCTTGGCCGGTTCAATGTCCAGCACGCCGACCTCGGAGGCGAAGATGACCAGGCCGTCCTCGGTGATCCAGTACCGTCCGGGACGCAGCCCGTTCCTGTCCAGGGTGGCACCCACCAGGGTGCCGTCGGTGAAGGACACCGCCGCTGGACCGTCCCACGGCTCCATCAGGAGGGAGTGGTATTCGTAGAATGCGCGCCGGGCCGGGTCCATGGTGGCGTGGTTTTCCCAGGCCTCCGGGATCATCATCATGATCGCGTGGGTGATGGGGCGCCCGGCCAGCCAGAGCAGCTCGGCCACCTCGTCGAAGGAGGCGGAGTCGGAGGCCCCGGGGGTGCAGATCGGGAACAGTTCCTCGGGGCTGTCGCCCAGCAGCGGGTGCGACAGGGTGGACTGCCGGGCCCGCATCCAGTTCCGGTTGCCCTTGACGGTGTTGATTTCACCGTTGTGCGCGATGGTCCGGAACGGCTGCGCGAGCGGCCAGGACGGGAACGTGTTCGTGGAGAAGCGGGAGTGGACGATGCCGAGCTTGGTCTTGAACCGGCTGTCCGACAGGTCAGGGTAGAACGGCTCCAGCTGGGCGGTGGTCAGCATGCCCTTGTAGACGATGGTGCGGGAGGACAGCGAGGGGAAGTACACGCCGTACTTGTTTTGGGCGCGCTTGCGGACCCGGAAGGCCCGGGCGTTGAGCACGTTGGCTTCGGGTACCTCGGGCGGAGCCACGGGACCGCCGTCGGTGGGCAATGCCAGGAAGAGCTGCTCGAAGCGGGGCATGCAGGCCCGGGCCATGGCACCGACCAGGTCGGCCACGATGGGCACCTCGCGCCAGCCCAGTACCACCAGGCCTTCGTCCGCGGCGAGGGATTCCAGGCCTGCCTTGGCGGCGGCCACCTCTCCGGCCTCGGAGGGCAGGAACGCGGTGCCGACGGCGTATGAACCGGCGGCCGGCAGCTCGAATTCGGTGACGGCACGGAAGAACTCGTCCGGAACCTGGGTCAGCAGGCCTGCACCGTCACCGGTGCCCTCGTCGGCGCCGACAGCCCCGCGGTGCTCCAGGTTGCGCAGCGCCGTCAGGGCGGCGTCGACGATATCGTGTCCGGGCTCACCGCGGAGGGTGGCCACGATGGCCAGCCCGCAGGCGTCCTTCTCGTTCTCCGGGGAGTAGAGTCCCGAGGCTTCCGGAAGCGCGGCAAACCGACGGAACGGTGAAATGGTTCCGTCCGGAGCCGGTGTCTCCGTGTGGGTGGGTCCAGCTGGGATTCGAGTCATGACAATCTGTCCTTCCCCCTGATAGTGCGTGGAGAGGGGACAACGTTGGCCCCACGACGGAGAACAACATGTTCTCCGCGAGGTGATTCTTTCCTGCTCAAGTATGGCAGGGATCACAGCAGTCCTTATTGGACAACTATGACGGTTGGAGCACGGTTTGTCAGCGGACTGGCCGTGCAGGCTTGCGGGCCGCGCCGCCCCGGGGAATCTGGTGGATCCGGGGCGCCGGCTGGCCGGTGACCACGTCGCTGTGGCGTGGCCTCGCCGGACGGTCGTCCGGTGGGTGGCCGAGAGGTTCCTGCGGCCTGCCGGTCAGACCCGAGGGCTTTTATCCGGTGCCGCAGCAGTTCCGTCGGACGTATCCGGGTCGGCCTGGCTATCGGCGAGATTACCACGGGCGTTAGGGGCGGGAATACTTTTGGACGGCGTGTCCGCATCGTGGACGGTACTGGCGGAGCTGCCGGCGACGGTGGACCCGACCGGGTGCCGCTTGTCCTCGTCGGCTTTTCCGTCGTTGGCGTTCAGGTCGCCGCCGCCGTCCTCCACCTCTTGGTTCGTTGCCGTCGCCTCTTCGTCCTCCGGTTGGCGCAGCACGGAATCGCTGCGGTCCGTGGAGCGGCTGAAGGTGAGCACCAGGAAGATGATCGTGGCCACGACGAAGACCAGGATGCTGGTCCAGACGTTCAGGCGTGTGGTGATACCGAAGAGGGTGATCTGTTCCGCATCGTCGATGCGAAGCAGTTCGATCCAGACCCGGCCCAGGGTGTAGTACATGGCGTAAAGCCAGAACAGTCGGCCGCGGCGCAGGGAGAAACGGCGGTCCAGCAGCAGCAGGATCGCCACCCCCACCAGGTTCCACAGGGATTCGTAGAGGAAGGTGGGGTGGAACAGCGTGCCGGCGGGGTATCCGGCCGGGAAGTTGGCGTTGGTGGGGTCAACTTCCAGTCCCCACGGCTGGGTGGTGGGCCCGCCGAAGAGTTCCTGGTTGAAGTAGTTGCCCCAACGACCCAGCGCCTGGGCCAGCAGCACGCCGGGCGCTGCGGCGTCCAGGAACGCGGGAAGTTTGACTCCTGCCCGGCGGCAGCCGATCCAGGCTCCCACGACGCCCAGCACGATGGCGCCCCAGATGCCCAGGCCGCCGCGCCAGATCTGCGGAATCAGGGACAGGTCCCCGGTGCCGTCGAAACCCGGACCGAAGTACAGGTCCGGCGAGCTGACGACGTGGTAGAGCCGGCCGCCGATGATGCCGAACGGAATGGCCCAGATGGCAATGTCCCAGATGGAGCCTTCGGGCGCGCCGCGGCGGTTCCACCGGACGTTGGTCAGGAGGGTCGCGGCGATGATGCCGGCCAGGATGCACAGCGCATACGCGTGGATGAACAGCGGTCCGACGCCGAACCCGGACCAGGTGGGTGCCGGGATCGATGCGGGCAGGGCGGCGAGCGTGGGCAGGGCGGCGATCATCGTTGGGTGTCCACTTCATTGTCCGCAGGGTAAAGCCCGCTGCTCAGGTCCTTGGTCAGCTTCGCGGCGGCGGGCACGCCGCCGTCGCGCAACGCCGCCACCAGGGCGGTGCCCACGATGACGCCGTCCGCGTAGGCGGCGATTTCCCGCACATGGTCGGCTTGGCTGACGCCCAGGCCCACGCAGACGCGTTCCGCTCCGGTGGCATGGGTGTCGGCGACGAGCTTCTCGGCACTGCTGCTCACGGCGCTGCGGGCTCCGGTGACGCCCATGATGGACACGGCGTACACGAATCCGCGGGTCGCCGCGACCGTGGAGGCGAGCCGTTCCGGGGTGGAGGACGGGGCGACTAGGAAGACGCGGTCCAGTCCGTACTTGTCCGAAGCCTCGATCCATTCGGCTGCTTCATCCGGGATCAGGTCGGGGGTGATCAAACCGGCTCCCCCGGCCTCGGCCAGGCGGCGTGCAAACTCGTCGACGCCCAGCCGCATGACGGGGTTCCAGTAGGTCATGACCAGGACGGCTGCATCGGTCCGGGCCGTGATGCCCGCGACGATGTCGAAGACCTGGGCGACCCGGAACCCGGATGCCAGTGCCTGGGTGGTGGCGGCCTGGATGACGGATCCGTCCATCACCGGGTCGGAGTAGGGAATGCCGACCTCGATCAGGTCAGCCCCGTTCTCGGCCATGGCGACGGCGGCGTCGATGGTGGCCTGGGCGTCGGGGAATCCCGCAGGCAGGTACGCGATCAGCGCGGAACGGCCGGCCGCGCGGGCGCGGTCGATGGCGGCTGCGGACTTGGAGGTCACAGCTGTTCTCCTTCTTTGCCGATTTCTGCTTCGGCGGAATCCTCGTCCAGCAGGTTGAACCACTCGGCGGCCGTGGCCACGTCCTTGTCCCCGCGGCCGGAAAGGTTCACCACGATAATGACCTGGGACGGGTCGTCCTTGCCCGCGGTGAGTCGTTGGCCCACCTTCATGGCGCCTGCCAGGGCGTGGGAGGACTCAATGGCGGGGATGATGCCCTCGGTACGGCAGAGCAGCCGGAAGGCTTCCATGGCTTCGGCGTCGGTAATCGGTTCGTAGCTGACCCGGCCGATGTCCGCCAGGTAGGAGTGCTCGGGGCCGACCCCGGGGTAGTCCAGGCCGGCGGAGATGGAGTGGGATTCGACGGTTTGTCCGTCCTCGTCCTGCATCAGGTAGGAGCGGGCGCCGTGCAGCACGCCGGGCCGACCCAGGGTGATGGTTGCCGCGTGCCTGCCGGTTTCCACGCCGTCGCCGCCCGCCTCGAAGCCGAAGATCTGGACGGAGGGGTCGTCCAGGAAGCCGTGGAAGATACCGATGGCGTTGGAGCCGCCGCCGATGCAGGCGCACACGGCGTCGGGCAGCCGGCCGGTTTGGGCCAGGATCTGTTCCCGGGCTTCCTCGCCGATGACTTCGTGGAAGAACCGCACCATGGCCGGGAAGGGGTGGGCCCCGGCGGCGGTGCCCAGCAGGTAGTGGGTGTTGTCCACGTTGGCGACCCAGTCGCGCAGGGCGTCGTTGATGGCGTCCTTCAGCGTTTGGGATCCATTGGTTACGGGGATTACGGTGGCGCCGAGCAGTTCCATCCGGGCGACGTTCAGGGCCTGCCGGCGGCAGTCCTCGGCACCCATGTACACCACGCACTCGAGCCCGAGCAGGGCCGCGGCGGTGGCGCTGGCGACTCCATGCTGTCCGGCACCGGTTTCAGCGATGACGCGGGTCTTGCCCATGCGCTTGGCCAGCAGCGCCTGGCCAAGGACGTTGTTGATCTTGTGGGAGCCGGTGTGGTTCAGGTCCTCGCGCTTGAGGAAGATGCGGGCTCCCCCCGCAGAGGCGGAGAACCTTTTGGCTTCGGTCAGCAATGACGGGCGGCCGGAGTAGTTCCGGTTCAGGTCGGCAATCTGGGCCAGGAAGTCCGGATCGGCCTTGGCCTTTTCGAAGGTGTCCTCAAGTTCGTCCAGGGCGGCGATCAGCGATTCCGGCATCCAGCGCCCGCCATAGGCACCGAAGTAGGGTCCGGGAGCGTGCCGGAGGCTTCCTTTCGGGGCGCCTGCCAGGAAGGCGTCGGCGGGAGTGGCGTCGCCTGCCGGGGTGGGTGCTGAGGAGGCTGTTGGCGTGGCCATTCGTCCTACCGTTCCGTTTCTTGTTGGAGTGCTTGCGGGCGCGGCACCGCATGGGGGGGCCGTGCGGGCGGTCGGTCAGGTCGCGGGAAGCGTTGCGGCGCCGACTGCCTTGAAGGTGGCCAGGAGTTCGCGCGGGGAATCCGTGCGGACCAGTGCCTCCCCCACCAGGATGGCTGAGGCGCCGGCTGCGGCGTAGGCACTGACATCCTCCAGGTCGCGGACGCCTGATTCGGCGACGACGACGCAGCCGGCGGGGATCGCGGCTGCGAGCGGGGCGAAAACTGAACGGTCGACATCGAGGGTCTTCAGGTTGCGCACGTTGACGCCAATGATGCGGGCGCCGGCCGCGATGGCGCGCTCAACTTCCTCGGCTGTGTGGGTTTCGACCAGGCAGTGCAGGCCGAGGCGGGCCGCCAGGTCCAGGAACTCCGCAAGTTCCTCGTCGGTCAGGGCCGCGACGATGAGCAGGATGAGGTCCGCCCCATGCGCCCTGGCTTCCCAGATCTGGTACGGGTCGACGGTGAAGTCCTTGCGCAGCACCGGTAGCTCGACGGCGGCGCGGACGGCGTCGAGGTCGGCCAGGGAACCGCCGAAACGGCGCTGCTCGGTCAGCACGCTGATGACGGCGGCCCCGCCGGCCTGGTACTCGGCCGCCAGGGCGGCGGGATCGGCGATGGGCGCCAGGGCGCCCTTTGAGGGGCTGCGGCGCTTAACTTCAGCGATGACGCTCAGTCCGCTGGTGTTCGCCGAACCGCCACCCAGGGCGGCGAAGGCGTCCCGGACGGGAGCCTGCTGCTGGGCCAGGTCGCGCAGTGTGTCCAGGGATACGGACTGCTTGCGCCGCTCCAGGTCCTCGCGGACTCCGGCGATGATGTCCTCGAGTACGCTCACGTTCAGTGGCCGGCGCTGTTCAGCTTGCTGCCGCCCACGCCGTAACCCGCCTTGCGCAGCAGCCAGCCGACCAGCAGGCCGAGGACGATGATGACCACGCCGATGATGAACAGGATGGTGGCGGCGCTGCCCAGCACGAAAGCGATGGCGCATACGAGGGCGCCCAGCAGCATGACGCCGACGCAGGTCCACGCGGCCGGGCTGTTGCCGTGACCCAATTCCGGAGTGTGCGCCCGGTCCTCGGTGGTTCCGGACGGGTGGTTTTTGTCAACAGTCTCGTTGCTCATGCTGAATCTCCCTCACGATGGATACTGCTCTACATTCTGCCATTAGTTCCGCCGCAGCCCGGTACGTAGGCCGGTCAGCCCGTCGGGTCGGTGCCCCTGCTGAGCTGGTCCCAGCTGTCGATGTCATCGAGCGGGGCCGCGTCTGCGGCGGAGTCAGCTGGCTCCCCGACACCGGCGGCGGTGGAGGCCGCGGTGCTGAGAACAGGGCCGACTGCCGGGCCGGACGCTGGGCCG
This sequence comes from Micrococcaceae bacterium, assembly GCA_025465475.1. Lineage (GTDB taxonomy): Bacteria > Actinomycetota > Actinomycetes > Actinomycetales > Micrococcaceae > Arthrobacter_M. The sequence goes on along the minus strand of JAODMR010000025.1, from coordinate 95,494 downwards.
GGCACAGCGTTCAAGGCAGCGTCGGAGGCGGGATGGGATATGGCGCCGGGTGTTCCACCCTGGAACCCGTCCGCGGCTGCCGGAACCGTGTGCGCGGTTCCGCGGGCGGGATCGTACTTGGTGCGCTGTGACCAGGTCCTGCCGGCGACGGCGATCAGCACCGCCGCGGCCGCCAGGACAACCCCTGCCACTATCGCGACCAGGGGAAAGGCGGTGGTGGTGGCCTGGTAGGTTCCTCCGGTCACCCCGGTGGCCGTGGCCACCGGTCCGGCGGCGGCGCCCTGCGCATTGGCCAGTACGGAGATCGCCGCCGCCAGGATACCGATGGCACTGAGCAGAATGAGCACGGCTGCCAGCAGCCGACCCACCCGGCCGGCGATGGAGGCGGCCAGTGAACCGGCCAGGGCCACCAGTGCCAGGGCTGTGACGGCGGTGGCCGCCTTGCTGCCGGGCACCTCCAGGTCCGATTGCTGGACCGCGCCCTGTGCCAGGTGCACCTGGACCCAGGTCTGCGTGGTGCTGCCGAAAACAACCAGCGCGGCGGCCAGCGCCAGCAGGACCAGGGTGGACTTCCGCCGCCACCGGGGAGTGGTGGTGCCGGAGCTACGGCTGATGACGGTCATTCGGACACCGTTTCCCCGGCGCTGAGGCTGCGCAGCGAGGAGGCCGTGTGCACGGCGCGCAGCGGAGCTGCTGCCTTGTTGACTGATTCCTGCGCCTCGGCGGCGTTGTCCGAGTCCGCGACGATGCCGCCGCCCGCCTGCACATACGCCTTGCCGTTGCGCAGCAGCGCGGAGCGGATGGCGATGGCCATGTCCATGTCACCGGCGAAGTCGAGGTAGCCCACCACGCCGCCATAGATGCCGCGGCGTTGGGGTTCCAGTTCGTCGAGCAGGCGCAGCGCCCGCGGCTTGGGCGCACCGGAGAGCGTTCCGGCCGGGAAGGTCGCTGCAAGCACGTCGTAGGCGGTCTTCTGCGGGGACAACTGGCCCACCACCGTGGAAACCAGGTGCATGATGTGGCTGAACTTCTCAACCTCCATGAACTGGGAGACGTTCACGGAGCCCGGGAGGCAGACCTTGGAAATGTCGTTGCGGGCCAGGTCCACCAGCATCAGGTGTTCGGCGCGTTCCTTGGCGTCGGCCAGTAGTTCCTCGGTGAACGCCTTATCCGCTTCAACTGTCTTTCCGCGGGGCCGTGAGCCGGCGATCGGGTGAGTGATGACTTCGTCCCCTGTCACGGTAACGAGCGCCTCGGGCGAGGACCCGACCACCGCGTAGGGCCGCCCCTTGGCGTCCTCGAAGCTGAACAGGTACATGTAGGGGCTGGGGTTGGTGTTGCGCAGCACCCGGTAAACGTCCAGTGCCGAGGCCCGGCATTCGAGTTCGAAGCGGCGGGAGATGACAACCTGGAAGACTTCACCGTCGACGATGGCTTCCTTGCCCCGGTCGATCGCTGCCAGGTAGTCCGGCTCGTTCCAGCCGTGCACGACGCTGGAGGCGAAGTCGGTGATATCGGCGTCCAGGACCGAGACCGGCTGCACCACCGGCTGGCTGAGCCGGTCCAGCATGTCCTGCACCCGTTCGACGGCGTTGTGCCAGGCCTCGTCGACGCGTTCACCGCTGCCATCGAAATTGATGGCGTTGGCGATGAGCAGGACAGTGCCCGCCGCGTTGTCATGGACGGCCATGTCCGAGACCAGGTTCAGGGCGAGTTCGGGCAGTTCCAGGTCGTCGGCCGGCGGTGAGACGAGCCGCTCCCAGTGGCGGACCGACTCCCAGCCGACAAAGCCGACCAGGCCGGAGGTGAATGGCGGGAGGTCATCGAAGCGTTCGGTCCGCAGCGCCTCAATGGTCGCCCGGACGCATTCGACCGGGCTGCCGCTGACCGGAACCCCGGCAGGCGGAACTCCCAGCCAGGTGGTTTCGCCGTCGTCGGTGGTGAGGGTGGCGCTGGAGCGGACACCGATGAAGGAGTACCGGGACCAAACCCCGCCAACGGCGGCGGATTCCATCAGGAAGGTGCCGGGCTGGTCGGAGGCCAGCTTGCGGTAGAGGCCGACGGGCGTTTCCGCGTCCGCCAGGACCTTGAGCCGGACGGGGATGACGCGTCGGTCCGCGGCAAGCCGGCGGAACTCTTCAAGGGTGGGGCTGATCACGCCAAGATCCTGCATGGAAAAGAAGGGCCTTCCGTAAGGGGGGGCGGTTGGGACGGGGGGGGGGTGTCAGGCCGGGCGGTTCCCGGCGACAGCGGCGAGTTCGCGGCCGTCAAAGCAGGTCCGGGTTCCGGTGTGGCAGGCCGCACCGACCTGGTCCACCCGGACCAGCAGGGCGTCGCCGTCGCAGTCCAGGGCCACCGACTTGACGTACTGCACGTGCCCGGAGGTGTCACCCTTGCGCCAATACTCCTGGCGGGAGCGGGAGAAGAAGGTCACCCGGCCCGTGGTCAGGGTCCGGTGCAGCGCCTCCTCGTCCATCCAGCCGAGCATGAGCACTTCCCCGCTGTCGAACTGCTGGATGATCGCTGCGACCAGGCCCGCTTCGTCGCGTTTCAGGCGGTCGGCGAGCTCCTGCGGCAGGGGTCCGGGGGCCGTCGCTGCAGGCTTTTCACCGGACGGCTGAGGAAGTGACGGGGAGTTTGTGGTCGTGGACATCACCCCCAATTCTAGTGCCCGGCCCGTGCTGTTCCCGTTCCGGGCCGGACCCCGGGCCGGAACGGGCCGATGGGGTGGTACCGGGCGCGCGCCAGAGCCCATTGCGTGCTAATTTCACAAGTGATGCATTTTGTAGATCTTTCACGCGAAGTCCTGGCCGAAACGCTGCTGGCAGCCGGCCCGGGAAGCCCCACGCTGTGTGCCGGGTGGCGGACGCAGGAGCTCGCTGCGCACCTGTATCTGCGCGAGCACAAGCCGCGGGTGGGATTGGGTCTGGTGCTGAAGCCGTTGCGGAAGGCCACCGAGAAGGCGACGCGCGAGTTGGCGGAGGAATCCTCCACTCCCGAGGCGTTCGCGAACCTGGTCTCCCGGTTCCGGCAGGGCCCGCCGCGGCTGTCCCCGATGCGGATCAAGGCATTGGACGAGGGGTCCAACCTGATCGAGTTTTTTGTCCACACGGAGGATGTCCGCCGGGCCGGTGACCGCTGGGCTCCCCGTGCCTTGGACCAGGGCTACTCGGACGCGCTGTGGGCGGACCTGGTGAAGCGGGCGGCCATCCTCTACCGCGGGGTGGACCTGGGCATTGTGCTGGTCCAGCCCTCCGGGCCCCGGCATGTGGCCAAGCGGGCGCCGGTATCCGTGGCGATCATTGGTGAACCCGGTGAGCTGCTGATGCACGCACACGGTCGTGCCCGGCAGGCACTGGTCAGTTTCGAAGGCCAGCCCGACGCCGTGGCGCTGCTGCAAACGGCCGACGTCGGGTTCTAAACACAGGCATCCGCGGACGTCCGGTTCCAGCTCCGGCCACGGCCGACGCCCTCGCGTTGCTGCGGACGGCCGACGTCGGACTCCAGCTCCCGGAACTCCAGCTCCTAGGACTCCCCCGCGTTGTCCTGCCGGCGGGCGTCGATGGCGGGCCGCTCCGCCAGGACGGGGAACGGGCCGGTGTAGCCGGTGCGTTTGGCCGCTTCCGCCAGGATCTTTTCCCGCGAGGCGTACCAGCCCAGAATGATCAGCGGAATGAGGATGATCAGCGAGGCGAGCACCCAGCGGCCGGTCGTGGAGAAGCCCATGGTCACCAGCACGAACAGCAGGAACGCCAGGGTCAGGTAGGACGTGAAGGGCGCCCCGAAGAGCCGGAATGAGGGGCGCTCGATGCGGCCGGCCTTGGACCAGGCCAGCAGCTTGAGCTGGCAGAGGATGATGGTCGCCCAGCCGCCGATGATGCCCAGGGCGGAGATCTCCAGCACGATTTCGAAGGCTTCAGAGGGAACCACGGCGTTCAGGCCGACGCCCAGCAGGGTGATGCAGGCGGTAAGCAGGATCCCGCCGTAGGGAACCCCGTGCCCGCTCATCCTGCCCGTGAACCCGGGCGCGGAGCCGTTCACCGCCATGGAACGCAGGATCCGGCCGGTGGAGTACAGGCCGGCGTTCAGGCTGGACAGGGCGGCGGTGAGCACCACAAAGTTCATGATCGACGCGGAGACGGCGCCGGCCTGCGCCGACCCGATGTGGCTGAAGAACGTCACGAATGGTGACTCTCCGCCCTTGTAGGTCGTGTAGGGCAGCAGCAGGGACAGCACCAGCACGGAGCCGACGTAGAAGACGGCGATCCGGAGCACCACGGTGTTGACGGCACGCGGCATGACCTCGCGAGGCTTTTCGGTTTCCCCGGCCGCGGTGCCCACGAGTTCGATGGCGGCGTAGGCGAACACGACCCCGCTGACCGCCAGCAGCGGCGCGACGGCTCCGGTGGGGAAGCCGCCGCCGTTGTCGGCCAGCACGCTCAGGCCGGTGGGTCCGACGTCGGTGGAGCCGCGCAGCACCAGGAAGCAGATGCCGATGATCAGGAAGATCACCAGGGCGGCGACCTTGATCAGGGCAAACCAGAACTCCATCTCGCCGAAAAGCCGCACGGAGACCAGGTTCAGGGACAGCACCACGACCAGGGCCAGCAGGGCGATGACCCATTGCGGGATGGACTGCAGGGGCGCCCAGTACGGGGCCCAGAATTTGACGTACAGGGCCACGGCTGTGACGTCGACAATGGAGGTCATGGCCCAGTTCAGGAAGTACAGCCAACCGGCGGCGAAGGCCATCTTTTCGCCGTAAAACTCCCGGGCGTAGGAAATGAAGGACCCGGAGGAGGGCCGGTGCAGGACCAGTTCCCCCAGGGCCCGCAGGATCAGGAAGGCGAAGAACCCGCAGACGGCGTAGACCAGGATCAGGGCAGGGCCGGAGCCGTTCAGCCGGCCGCCGGCGCCCATAAACAGGCCGGTGCCGATGGCACCACCAATGGCGATCATCTGGATTTGGCGCGGCGTGAGGGTCTTGTGGTAGCCGACGTCCTCGTTGGTGAAGTCCTGCGCCGCGAACATTACGTCCCCGACGTGTTCCCGGCTGTTCTCTATGGAGTCCGCCAGGTCCAGGTGGGAACCCGCGTCCCTGTCCGCCCGCCCCGGATCGCCGGGGCCCTGAGCGCCAGGACCGGGGTTTGCGGGGCCGGAGTTGCCTGGCCCCCGGTTTCCGGAGCCCCTGTTCTCGGTCATCTGATCTCCTGACAGCAGTAGTTGCGGTGGAGCTGCGGCTACCGCCGGACCATGGGATGGCCGACGGCGACTGACGACGATGAAAATGGGGGTGGCTGCCCCCGCTGGCCGCGTGGCACCTAGGGTACTCCCCCGCCCGGGCAGTCCCGCAAGGGCAAACGGCGCCTTCGGCCGGGGTGCAGCCGGCGGACGCTTTCGGCGGCGGTGCCGGTTCGGCCCTAGCGGACTTCGTATCCGGCGTCGCGGATGGCCGCCTTGACCTGGCCAACGGCGTCGTCGGGACCGAAGTGGAACACGGAGGCCGCCAGCACGGCGTCGGCTCCGGCCGCGACGGCGGGCGGGAAGTGCGCGGGGATGCCGGCTCCGCCGGAGGCGATGATGGGGATCCGCACCGCTGCCCGTACAGCCCGGATCAGTTCCAGGTCGAAGCCTTCCTTGGTGCCGTCGGCGTCGATGGAGTTCAGCAGGATTTCCCCGACGCCGCGGTCCGCTGCCTCCCGGGCCCAGGCGATCGCGTCGATGCCGGTCCCCTGGCGGCCGCCGTGGGTGGTTACTTCAAAGCCCGAGGCGGTGGGCGGGGAACCGGCCAGGGTGCGGCGGGCGTCGACGGAGAGCACCAGCACCTGGGAGCCAAAGTGCCGGGTGATTTCGTCGATGACGTCGGGCCGGGCCACGGCGGCGGTGTTGATGGAGGCCTTGTCCGCTCCGTAGCGGAGCAGCTTGTCCACCTCGGCGATGCCGCGGACGCCGCCCCCGACGGTGAGCGGGATGAACACTTCCTCGGCGGTGCGGGCGACGACATCAAAGGTGGTTTCGCGGTTCCCGGAGGAGGCTGTGACGTCCAGGAAGGTCAGTTCATCGGCACCGGCACGGTCATAGCGGTGCGCCAGTTCGACCGGGTCGCCGGCGTCGCGCAGGCCCGCGAACTTGACTCCCTTGACCACGCGGCCGGCGTCCACGTCGAGGCAGGGGATGACACGGATGGCAACACTCATGAAGGGTCCCCTTGAAAGCGGTGGCTGGTAGAAACGGTTAAACGGGTGCTGCTGGCGTGGGTGCGGCAGGCGTGGAGAGGCCTGACGTGGATGGGCCGGACTAGATGCGGCAGGCGTGGATGCTGCTGACCAGGATGGCCCGGGCACCGAGTTCGTAGAGCTCGTCCATGATGCGGTTGGTGTCCTTTTTGGGGACCATGGCCCGGACCGCGACCCAGTCCGAGTCCCGCAGCGGTGACACGGTGGGTGATTCGAGTCCTGGTGTCAGGGTGGAGGCGTCCTCCACCAGGTCCTTGCGGATGTCGTAGTCCATCAGCACGTACTGGCGGGCCACGAGCACGCCCTGAAGCCGGCGCAGGAGCACGTCCAGTCCGGCGGGGGTGCTGCCGCTGCGCCCGATCAGCAGTGCCTCGCTGCGCAGGATGGGGTCGCCGAAGATTTCCATGCCGGCGGCCTTGAGCGTGTTGCCGGTTTCCACGACGTCGGCGATCGCGTCGGCCACGCCGAGCCGGACGGAGGATTCGACGGCGCCGTCCAGCCGGACCACGCTGGCGGTGACGCCACGGTCCCGGAGGTAGGTGCGCAGCAGCCCGTCGTAGCTGGTCGCGAGCCGCTTGCCCTGCAGGTCCTGCAGGCCGGTGAAGGACCCGACCGGACCGGCGAAGCGGAACGTGGAGGCCGCGAAGCCCAAGGCCAGCAGTTCCTCCGCCTCGACGTCGGCGTCAAGGAGCAGGTCGCGGCCTGTGATGCCGACGTCCAGGGTGCCGGAGCCGACGTAGACGGCGATGTCACGGGGCCGCAGGAAGAAGAATTCGATGTCGTTGTCCGGGTCCACCATGACCAGTTCGCGTGGGTCCCGGCGTTGGCGGTAGCCAGCCTCGGCGAGCATGGCGGAGGCGGCTTCGGACAGGGAGCCTTTGTTGGGGACGGCAACTCTCAGCATGGGGATTCCTTCATTGGGCAGGACTGTTGGGGACAAGCAGGGAGCCACTGCACGGCTTTTTGGCCGGCGGGTGGCTAGAGATGCTTGTAAACGTCCTGCAGCGTGAGCCCCTTGGCGATCATCAGGACCTGCAGGTGGTACAGCAGCTGGGAGATTTCCTCCGCCGCGGCTTCGTCCGATTCGTATTCCGCTGCCATCCAGACCTCGGCGGCCTCTTCAACGACCTTTTTGCCGATGCCGTGCACGCCCGAGTCGAGTTCGGCCACGGTACGGGAACCGGTGGGCCGCTGGGCGGCCTTCTCACCGAGCTCGGCAAACAGGGATTCGAATGTTTTCACGCGTCAAGCCTAGCCGAGTCGGTGGCGGGGCCCTGAAACGGGCGGGCGCCTGCGGGGTGGGTTATGAAGAAGATCACAGCAGTACCCGGCTCAGGGCTGGAAGAGCAGGGCCGTGGCCAGGGCTGCGGTGGTTGCTTCGTGGCCCTTGTCCTCGCTGGAGCCGGGCAGGCCGGCACGATCGAGGCCCTGCTGTTCGGTGTCGCAGGTCAGCACGCCAAAGCCGACGGGGGTTCCGGTGCGGACGCTGACCTCGGTCAGGCCCATGGTGGCCGCCTGGCAGACGTAGTCGAAGTGCGGGGTGCCGCCGCGGATCACCACACCAAGGGCGACGACGGCGTCGTACTCCGGTGCCAGCCGCGCCGCGGCGACGGGCAGTTCAAAGCTGCCAGGGACGCGCAGCACTGTCGGCTCCGAGATGCCTGCCTCCGCTGCTGCCCGGAGTGCGCCGGCGAGCAGCCCGTCCATGATTTCGGTGTGCCAGCTCGCGGCGACGATGGCCAGCCGCAGCCGGGACGCCGCAGCGGGATCGAAGGATTGGGGGGTGAGGTTGGGTGCTCCGGTGCCGCTCATGTGAAGGGGCCTTTCGTTGGTGGGGTTGGGGGAAGGTCCAGGTCGAGCCGGTGGTTCATACGGTCGCGCTTGGTCTGCAGGTAGCGCAGGTTTTCTTCGCGGGAGGGGACCTCTGCGGCGACCATTTCCACCACGTCCACCCCGAGCGCTGCCAGGCGGTCGTATTTGGCGGGATTGTTGCTCAGCAGCCGGATGCGGTGCAGTCCCATGGCGCCCAGGATGCCAGCCGCGGCGGCGTAGTCGCGGCCGTCGACGGGCAGGCCGAGCTGTTCGTTGGCCTCGACCGTGTCGGCACCGGCTTCCTGCAGGGCGTAGGCACGCAGCTTGTTGGCCAGGCCGATGCCCCGGCCTTCATGTCCTCGCAGGTAAAGCAGCGTGCCGCCTTCCCGGGAGATCCGCCCCAGGGCGTAGGCCAACTGCTCGCCGCAGTCGCAGCGGTAGGAGCCGAACACGTCGCCGGTCAGGCATTCGGAGTGCAGCCGCACCAGGGGCGCGTTCGTTGTTCCGTCGGCGGGAACCGGGGTGCTGACGGTCAGGTGCTCCACGGCGGTCAGTTCGTCCGTCCACGCCTGCGCCTGGAACGTGCCGAAGGCGGTGGGCAGTTGCACGACCGGCCCGGCCGTTACGGGGTGCCGGCGCACCGGAGCGGGGCCGGCGCTCATGCCTCCTCCCGGCGCAGCCAGTCGACCAGGTCGGCGATGGAAATCAGCGGGCACTGCCAGGTGGCGGCGAAGTCCCGCAGCGCGTCCAGGCGCATCATTTCGCCGTCGTCGTGCACCACTTCCGCGATGACGCCCACGGGTTCGCAACCGGCCAGGCGGCACAGGTCCACCGCCGCTTCGGTGTGACCCGGTCGCTGCCGGACGCCGCCGGGGACGGCGCGCAGCGGAAAGATGTGCCCAGGGCGGGTCAGGTCCCCCGCACCGGCCGTCGGGTCGGCCAGCACCAGGGCCGTGCGGGACCGGTCGCCGGCGCTGATGCCGGTGCTGATGCCGGCCGCGGCGTCGCAGCTGACCGTGTAGGCGGTGCCTTTCGCGTCCTCGTTGACGGCGACCATGGGCGGCAGCGCCAGCGCGTCGGCCCGCTCGTTGGTCAGCGGAACGCAGAGGACGCCGGAGCTGTGCCGGATGGTCCAGCCCATAAGTTCCGGGGTGCTGTGCTGGGCGGCGAAGATGATGTCGCCCTCGTTTTCGCGGTCCTCGTTGTCGACTACCAGCACGGGGCGCCCGGCGGCCAGTGCGGCCAGGGCCGTTTCGATGCTGTCCAGGGCAGCGGTTGTCCCGGTCACTGGGACGCACCGTCGCCGGAGGCTGGGGTCCCGGGCGCAACCGGGGCGGCCGAGAAGGCAAGCAGCCGCTCCGTGTACTTGGCCAGCACGTCGACCTCCAGGTTGACCGGGTGTCCGACCGCTTTCTCGCCCAGCCCGGTGGCCGTCAGGGTGGTGGGAATGAGCCCGACTTCAAACCACGGTTCCGGGGCGTGAGGGACACTGACGGCAGTGACGGTGAGGGACACTCCGTCGACGGCGATGGAGCCTTTCTCGGCGATGTACCGGGCCAGCTGCACCGGAACCCCGAAGCGCAGCCGGTCCCAGTTTCCCTGGTTTTCGCGCTCCAGCAGCACGCCGACGCCGTCGACATGACCCTGGACCACGTGGCCGTCAAGGCGGCCACCGGCGGGGACGCAGCGTTCAAGGTTGACAGCGCTTCCTGCCTGCAGGGCTCCGATGGTGGTGCGGCTGAGGGTTTCCCCCATCACGTCAATGCTGACCAGCTGCCCGTCCACGGCGGTGGCGGTGAGGCAGACGCCGTCAACGGCCAGGGAAGCGCCCAGCTCCAGGCCTTCGGCGGTGCGGGCGGCCTCGACCACCAGCACGGCGCTGTCGTTGCCCGCTGTTGGGCGGATCTCTCTGATCCTGCCCCGCTCGGCGATGATTCCGGTAAACATGTCAGTTTCCTTCCGTGGGTAATGCTGCCGGACCGCTGGCGCGGTACAGCGAAAGTCGTAGATCGGGGCCGAGGCGGACGACGGCACCGTCGCCGGTGTCGTCCCAGGTCCAGTGCTGGGCGGCGGTGAGGGTATCGACGCCGAGGCCGGCGACGGCGGGCATGCCGGCGCCAAGCAGGGTGGGGGCCTGGTAGACGACCAGCTCGTCGATCAGGTCCGCGGCGAGGAAGGCGGCGCTGACCGTGGCACCGCCCTCGACCATGAGGTGCCGGACGCCCCGGTCGTGCAGTTCCCGTACAGCGTGCCCCGCGTCGCGGGTGTGCAGCTGCAGGAACCCGTCCTGCTGCCGGACGGCTGCGGTGTCCGGCACGGGGGTCAGCCCCAGGGCCACGCGCAGGGGCTGCCGATCCGTTGGTGAACCGTCGGGGTGGCGTGCGGTGAGCCGCGGGTTGTCGATCCGGATGGTGCCGGTGCCGGCGAGCAGGGCGTCGGCCCGGGCCCGGATGCGGTGGCTGTCGGCGCGGGCCGGGCCGGAGGTGATCCACTGGCTGGTTCCGTCAACGGCGGCGATCCGGCCGTCCAGGGTCTGGGCCAGGTGCAGGGTGGTGAAGGGGCGGGACGCCCGGACTGCGGCGAACCAGCGCAGGTTGAGTTGCACGGCGTCGTGTTCCAGGAGCCCGTGGCGGACCTCGACTCCTGCCGCCCGCAGGGTTTCGGCCCCGCCAGCGGCCAGCTGGTGCGGATCAGCGGCGGCGAAGATGACGCGCGGTATCCCGGCGTCGAGGATGGCGCGGGAGCAGGCGCCCGTGCGTCCGGTGTGGTTGCACGGTTCCAGCGTGACCACCATGGTGGCGGTGGCCAGGTCGTCGCGCTGGTGGGGAGCGACGGCGGCGAGGGCGTCGACTTCCGCGTGGGCCGTGCCGGCGCCGCGGTGCCGGCCCACCGCCATGACGGTCCCGGCGGCCGAGAGCAGGACGGCGCCCACCAGGGGGTTGGCGCCGCGGACACCCCCGGCGGCGGCGGTGAGGGCTGTGCGCATGGCCGCTTCTTCGGCAGCGGAAAATTCCGCGGCCGGCGCCGGGCCGGAGGGTGCCGGAATCATGCGGCTGTTCCGCTGCCCGCGGGCACGGCGCGGGCGACCTGCGCCGTGTGCTGGTTCCGGATGCGCCACCAGACGAAGAATCCGGTCAGGGTGAAGGCTCCGTAGAAGATGTACATGAACGCGGAGGCGTAGTAGCCGGCGCTGAAGAGCAGCGGCACGCCGACGACGTCGACGGCCACCCAGATGAGCCAGAATTCGACCCAGCCCTTGGCCATGCCGTAGGTCGCCAGCAGTGACCCCATGAAGATCCAGGCGTCGGCCCAGACCGGCGGATAGGATCCCAGGGCGTTAAACAGCGGGGTCAGGAGAGCCGTTCCGCCGACCAGGCCGACGGCCAGGAGCAACCGGTTCCGGCCCGACGCCCAGCGGGGTTCGACGGCGGCGGCTTCGGCGTTGCGGGCCTGTTGCCAGCGGTACCACCCGTAGACGGAGACCGCGATGAACATGAGCTGCCGGCCGGCCTGGCCCAGCAGGTTGGCGTACAGCGGGGAGCCGAAGACGGAGCCAAGGAAGACCGTGAACAGCAGTGCGTTGCCGATGATGCCCACCGGCCAGGCCCAGACTTTACGGCGCATTCCGCCCAGGGCGCTGGCCAGCCCAAAGAGATTTCCCAGCACTTCGCGCCACAGGAGGAATCCGCCGCCGGCGAATTCGAGTTTGGCGTCAAAGAGCCACCGCAGGAGGTCCATCGTTACAACCCTTTCCAAGCCGCGATGGCTCCGGGGTAACGACAGCAGGGCCGCTGCGGGCACCGCCGAAGGGCGGCGTTACCCGGCAGGGCACAACCTGTACGTGCTTCTCCCATCCAGACTTTAACTGTCGGTGCCGGAATTTCACCGGCTCAACCGGGCCACCTGCTGTTGCCAGCTGGACGGCACGGGTCGCGGACTATAACCGCCGGTTCGGACTTACACCGACCCCGGAGCACGTTTATTTATTGCGTATAAATCTTCTCACGGATTGACAGCCGCAGAGCTGTTGTTCCGTGCAGTGTGTAACACTCGGCGGGCAGCAGACATTCCCTAGCCGATGGCCTGCTGTCCTGCGGTGCGGAGGGAGGCGATGACGGCTTCCGGGTCGCTGGCGTTGTAGACGGCGGAGCCGGCCACGAAGACGTCAGCCCCGGCTTCGGCGGCACGGGTGATGGTGTCAGCGGAGACTCCCCCGTCCACCTGGATGGCCACGTCTGCTCCGGAGCCGTCAATGGCGGCCCGGGCCCGGCGGATCTTGGGCAGCATCACGTCGAGGAATTCCTGGCCACCGAAGCCTGGTTCCACGGTCATGATCAGCAGCATGTCCAGTTCGGGGAGCAGGTCCAGGTAGGGCTCCACGGGTGTGGCGGGCCGCAGTGCCATGGCCGCGCGGCTGCCCAGCGCCCGCAGTTCGCGGGCGAGTTTGATGGGAGCGGCGGAGGCCTCGGCGTGGAAGGTCACCGACGCGGCGCCTGCCTTGGCGTAGTCGGGTGCCCAGCGGTCCACGTCGCTGATCATCAGGTGCACATCCAGGGGGACCGGGCTGACCTCCTGGATGCGGGTGACGACGGGAAGGCCCAGGGTCAGGTTCGGCACGAAGTGGTTGTCCATGACGTCCACATGGACGGCGTCGGCGGTGGAGATGCGCTTCAGTTCGGACTGCAGGTTAGCGAAGTCGGCGGAAAGGATGCTGGGGTGGATGCGGCACTGCCGGTTCGGTGGAGGAGTCATGAGGCGTTGCCTTTCTTGCGGATCAGGGCCAGGAACATGGCGTCGGTCTGGTGCAGGTGGGGCCACAGCTGGGCGGTTTGGCCGTTGCCGGCGGACAGGTGCCCGGTCAGGCTGACGGCGTCGAAGGCCTGGCCGGCGTTCAGCAGTTCCAGGTCGTTCCGCTTGCGCAGCACGTCTTCGACGACGGCGATGGTCTCCGCCGGGTGCGGGGAGCAGGTGGCATAGGCGACCACGCCGCCGGGCCGTACCGCGCTCAGCGCCGATTGGAGCAATTCGCGCTGCAGGGGCCCGAGTTCCGCCACGTCGGTAGGGGTCCGGCGCCAGCGCGCCTCGGGGCGTCGGCGCAGCGCGCCGAGTCCGGTGCAGGGTGCGTCCACCAGGATCCGGTCGAAAGCGTCGGGCTGCTGTTGACCGAGCTCGCGGCCGTCGCCGACCCGGACGGACCAGGCGTGGGCGGGGATCGGGGCGAGGGATTGCCGCACCAGCCGTGCCCGGTGTTCGGCCGGCTCGTTCGCCAGCAGCGTCGCGCCGCGCTCCGTGGCCAGGGCGGCGAGCAGGGCCGCCTTGCCGCCAGGGCCGGCGCACAGGTCCAGCCAGCGGTCATCGGAGCCGGGGAGCAGTTCGGCGGCGGCCAGGGCGCGGGCCACCAGCTGCGATCCGACGTCCTGCACGCGGACGGTGCCGGCCCGGACACCGGGAATCCTGCCAGGGTCCCCGCCGCTGGACAGGGCCGAGTCCGGCGCCAGGTCTCCGGCGGTAAAGCCCGCGTCCAGGGCGTCGGACAGGTCGCCCAGTCCGGGCAGGGCCACCAGGTTCACCACGGGGGCTGCGTTGTCAGCTTCCAGCAGGGCGGTGATTTCCGTGGCGTCCCGGCCGTGGGCCACCAGTGATTGACGCATGGCGCGGACGATCCATTCCGGGTGGGAGTGTTCCAAGGCGGCGCGTTTGGTGGGGTCCGTGACGCCGTCCGTCAGCTGCGCCGTCCATTCGGCGAGGGAAGCGGCAGCCACTTTACGCAACACGGCGTTGATGAGGGCTGACGGGCCGGCCCCGATGACGGCCCGGGCCAGTCCCACGGTCTGGTCGAGGGCGGCATGGGCCGGGACCCGCATGGCCAGCAGCTGGTGCGCGCCGATCCGCAGCGCGTCCAGGATGGCCGGATCAAGTTTGTCCAGGGACCGGTCCACGCAGCGGGCCAGCACCGCGTCGTAGGTGCCCTGGCCGCGGAGGGCTCCGTAGGCCAGTTCGGTGGCGAACCCGGCGTCGCGTCGGTCCAGCCCATGGTGGCGGATCCGCGCCGGGAGCACCAGGTTGGCGTAGGCGTCCTCGCTGGACACGGCGCGGAGGACCTCGAAGGCAACCAGGCGGGCGGGGTCCGCGCGGCGGGTCCGTTCGGCCGGTGCTGAGGAGGTGAAGGAGCGTTGCGCTGAGCGGTTCCGCTCCCGGCCCGCGGCGTTCCGGCGGCTGGTGTTGCCCGAACCGCTCCGGGATCCGCCTGCTCCGTCCTGGGCGCCGCCATTGCCGCGCGGGGCCCGTTCCGGGCGTCCGGAGTTTCCTGTGCTGCCGCTCACTTGAGTACCACGCCTTCTGTCTGTGCCAGGCCCCGGACCCAGTCGGTCGCCTGCATAAGTTTTTTGCCTGCCGGCTGTACCTGTTGAAGCTGGACTGCATGCGAGCCGGTGCCGACCTGCACCTGCCGGTCAAGAACGCGGAGGGCTCCAGGCTCCAGGTCGGTCACGTCCGGGCGCAGCAGCACGGGCCCGACCTTGAGCCGCTGCTCCCCCAGTTCCGTCCAGGCGCCGGGCTCCGCCGTCACCCCCCGGATCCGCCAGTCGACTGCTTCGGCCGGCCGGGCCCAGTCGATGTGGCCGTCCTGCAGCGTGAGTTTCGGCGCCAGCGACACGGTTCCCTGCTGGGGCGTCTTGGTGGCCTGGCCTGCGTCGATCGCGGCCAGGGTCCTTGCCAGCAGCGCGGCCCCGCTGTGCGAGAGCCGTTCCAGCAGTGTCGATCCGGTGTCGGCGGGGCCGATGGGTTCGGTGAGGGTGTCGAACACGGGACCGGTGTCCAGGCCCTTCTCCAGCAAGAACGTGGAGGCCCCGGTGACCTCCTCCCCGGCCAGGATGGCGTGCTGGACGGGGGCGGCACCACGCCAGGCGGGCAGCAGCGAAAAGTGCAGGTTGATCCACCCGTGCACCGGCACATCGAGGGCGGCTTGCGGGACCAGTGCCCCGTAGGCGACCACTGCGGCGACATCCGGCTGCAGCGCGGCGATGGCTTGAGTCGTGGACTCATCCACCTTGGCGGCGTGCAGCACCGGCAGCCCAAGTTCCCGGGCCCGTTGGGCGACCGGTGACGGGGTGAGGACGCGCTTGCGCCCCACCGGGGCGTCGGGGCGGGTCAGGACGCCGACGACGTCGAATCCGGCCTCCACCAGGGCGTCCAGGGAGGGAATTGCGACGGCGGGCGTGCCGGCGAAAAGGACCTTCACGCGCCGGTCCCGGGTTTGGCCGCGAAGGCGCCGAAACTTGATTCCACGGTGCGGGCCCGTTGGCTGGTGGTGCGTTCAGTGACCGCCTCATAGCCGGCGTTGCGGATGGCGCGGAGGGCCTTCTTCCGGTCCTCGCCCTCCAGCCGGTCCACGTACAGGATTCCGTCGAGGTGATCCGTTTCGTGCTGGAACGCCCGGGCCAGCATGCCTTCCCCCTCGACGGTGACGGGTTGCCCGTCCTGGTCCACCCCGGTCACCCGGGTCCAGCGCCTACGTCGGACCGGGAAGCCCAGCCCGGGGACCGAGAGGCATCCCTCAACTCCGTCCGGCTGATCATCGTCGCTGTTTTCCAGCACCGGATTGATGATGTGTCCCCGTTCGCCGTTCACCTGATAGGTGAAGACGCGCTGGCTGACTCCGACCTGGGGTGCGGCCAGGCCGGCACCGTCGACGTCCTCCATGGTGTCCATCATGTCCGCAACGAGTTTGGCCAGTTCGGGGCCGAACTCCGTGACCGGTTCCGCGACGGTCCGTAGGACCGGATCACCGATGATGCGGATGCTCAGGATTGCCATGCGGGGAACCTACCTCCTGCTGTTGGTGCGATTGGCCGGGCTCCGGAGGACCCGGCGGCCCGCCAATGGGGCAGGTTCCAGTCTAGTTGGATTCGTCATCAGGCCGGTGGGGCGATCGGCAGCAGGGCCGTGCCGGCGGCCTTGCTGTCCGCGGCGGCCTGCCACAACCGGCGCAGTGCGCAGAACTTGAACCAGTGGTACTTCAGGACCTCCGGGTTGGCGCGCATGGCCCGGACTTCGGTTTCCCCCACCGCTACGCCGAGCAGGATGGGGTCCTCGCCGTAGCGCCACGGCTCCCAGGTCCCGGCGTCGGCGTCCACCAACCCCTCCTCCGCCTTCATGCCGGCCACCAGTTGCATGACCACCTTGTCATCCATGGGCTTGACGGCTCCGTTGCGGTCGGTTCCCTTGGTTTTGAAGTCGATCAGGCAGAGCCTGCCACCGATGCGCGCCACCAGGTCAAGGGTTCCGGCGTAGCCGACGGTGGAATTCCAGACAGTGATCTCCGGGGCGACCGGCTCCACCTTGTACGTCTCCCACCAGGCGTCAAAGCTGGCGGCGAAGCGTTCCTCCCCGTTCTCGGCCAGCGCGGCGCGGGCTTCCGGCATGCGGTGGGCCCGCCCCATGGCCCGGAGGGACACCTGTTCGCAGTACGTGTGGACCCGGTCACCGCGGGCTGCGGCAGCGTCCCGGTACTTTTCGGCGGCGTTGCTCGAGTCACGAACAATGGTCCGCAACTGGGAGGGATTTCCGACGGCCTCCGTCAGCCTGGGGTGCTGCGCCAGCGAGTTGGCAGCCATGTAGCCGATCCAGCCGTCCAGGGTGGTGGCCTGCTGGGAGATGACCGTGGTGATGGACGGCATGCTCGGAGTGTCACGCAGGGATCGGGCGTACATCCGGCCAAATTCGGTGGCGTGGGCTAGAGCTGGGGAAGTCATATCTCAACTATTCCACTGGGCGCCGACGTTTTACGAAGCGCCTCCCGGCAGCCGTGCACGCTGGGCGGGCACACAAAAAAGCCCCTCCAACGGGCTGTTCAAGCTCGGAAAAGGGGCTGTATTCGGTGGGCGATACTGGGTTCGAACCAGTGACCTCTTCGGTGTGAACGAAGCGCGCTACCACTGCGCCAATCGCCCGCTGGAGAACCCGAAAAGAACCGGGCGCTTCCGCGTTGCTTGAAAAGACTAACGGATGGGAGCCACGGAGTCCTAATTCGCCCAGCGTGTCCTGAATCACGTGCCGCTCCGGACCCCGCCGGGGGCAAAAACGGGGGTTGAAGACCGCGAAAACCACACCGGTGTAATCCCCAACTTCCGCGCAATTCCGGGGCGGGAGGGGGCTTTCCACAGGGTCGCCGGCACCCGCTCGGGGCTCAATTTGGCGTTTGCGGAAACTGTCCGGTAGAGTTTTTATCGCAGGAACACGACGAGAACTTCTGGAAAACAGATCATCTGGAAGCCGGGTTTGAGTCACTGATCGGAGCAATCCGGACTGTTCCTTCTGCGGATGTGGCTCAGTGGTAGAGCATCACCTTGCCAAGGTGAGGGTCGCGAGTTCGAATCTCGTCATCCGCTCGCAGGACACTGTCAGACGTGGTCCAGGTTCCCTCGGAATGTTGGTCAACGGCACGGTGGGGTGGCCGAGAGGCGAGGCAGCGGCCTGCAAAGCCGCGTACACGGGTTCGAATCCCGTTCCCACCTCCACTCCTGGCGGTACATCCAGTTTTCGGCAGTTGATAGTGCTGATCTGGGCGATTGGCGCAGCGGTAGCGCGCTTCCCTGACACGGAAGAGGTCACTGGTTCGATCCCAGTATCGCCCACTAACAAAGGCAGCCCCCATGGGGCTGCCTTTTTTGTTGCCCTTTTGCGTTTCGCCGCCAGAGAACGGCATGGACCGTCGGCGCGGAGCGGTTTAGGCTTAAGGACAGCGGAGCGCAATGGCTCCACAGAGGGAAGGGAGGTGCGCGTGTCTGTATTTGACAGCATCAAGGGCAAGGCCGCGGATCTGATTGGTGGCAACCAAGAGACCATCAAGAACGGCATCTCGAAGGCTGGCGCGTTTGTCGACAGCAAGACGGGTGAGAAGTTCAAGGGTCAGATCGACGGTGTCCAGAACGCCGCAACCGGATTCCTTTCGAACCTGGGCGGCAAAAAGGACGGTCCTGCCGCGTAGGCTGTCGCAGCCTGCCGGCAACGCGGACAGAGTTAACTCTGATTCCCTTCGCCTGAGTATTGCGTCAAAGGGGCGCTGGCCCTGCCGGGAGGCAGTGTCAGCGCCTTTGGCGTTTAACGGAGTCTGGGATACAACCGAGGAGATCCGATTCCCCGCCGCAGGAGCCCTACCATGACCACCGCACCAACACTGCCCGACGTCGGCCTGTCCCGGCCAATCCTCGCCGGCGTGGTCACCGCCCTCGTCGGCTTCACGTCGTCGTTCGCCGTTGTCCTGGCGGGCCTGCGCGCAGTCGGCGCCAGCCAAGGTCAGGCTGCCTCAGGCCTGCTGGCCCTGACCGTCGCCTTCAGCCTGGGCATCCTGCTGTTGTCCGGCGCACCCGCATGCCGGTGACGCTGGCCTGGTCGACCCCCGGCGCGGCGCTGCTGGCCGGAGCGGGGATGCCCGACGGCGGGTGGCCGGCTGCCGTTGGAGCGTTCCTGGCCGTTGGGCTGCTCATTGGTCTGACCGGCCTGCTCCCGGCACTGGGATCGTTGATCGGCCGTATTCCGGTGCCCCTGGCGCAGGCCATGCTTGCCGGGGTGCTGCTGCCGCTGTGCCTGGCCCCGTTCCGGTCCCTGGGCACCACCCCCCTGCTGGTTCTTCCGATTCTGCTCAGCTGGCTGCTGCTGACCCGCTACGCCGCCCGCTGGGCGGTGCCCGGCGCCATGCTCGTGGCCCTGGCCTGCATCGGAACGAACCTGGTGGTTACCGGAGCTCCGGCGCCAACTGCGCTGCTGCCGTCCTTCAGCTGGACCGTGCCCGTCCTGAGCTGGCCGGCGCTGGCGGGGATAGCCCTGCCGCTCTACGTCGTGACCATGGCGTCGCAGAACATTCCCGGGGCTGCGGTGCTGAAGTCATTCGGGTTTCAGGCCCCCTGGCGGTCAGCGATGCTGGTGACCGGCGCCGGAACCGTGGCCGCCGCGACCCTCGGGGGACACGCCGTGAACCTGGCCGCCCTGAGCGCTGCCCTGGCGGCCGGCGAGGAGGCTGGCCCGGACCGGGGCCGCCGGTGGATCGCCGCGTTCAGTTCGGGGTGGTCCTACCTGGTGCTGGCCCTGTTCTCAGCCGCCCTGGTGGGCCTGGCCGCAGCTGCCCCGGCGGGAGTGCTGGAAACGGTGGCCGGCCTGGCCCTGCTGGGAACCCTGGCCGGCGCCATCTCCGCGGCACTGTCCGATCCCAGCGAACGGACCGGCGCGGCGGTGACCTTCCTGGTGGCCGCCTCAGGGCTCAGCCTGGCCGGCATCGGCGCCGCGTTCTGGGCGCTGCTGGCCGGCCTGCTGGTGCGGGGCGTGCTGCGGCGGCCCTCCCCCTAGCTCGGTTCGTGGACCTGTGCCTCGCGGGCCAGGGCCGTCAGGCGGGACACAGCGCGGAAGTACTTCTTGAGGTACCCGCCGGCCATCATCTCCGCGGTGAACAGCTGGTCGAACGGCACCCCGCTGGCCAGTATGGGCACGTCCTTGTCGTACAGCCGGTCCGCCAGGACGACGAAACGCAGCGCCACGGACTGCTCGGTGATCGTTTCCACATCCCGCCAGACCACGCCGTCGATGCCGTCGATCAGCTGCCGGTAACGGCTCGGGTGCACCCCGGCCAGATGGTCGATCAGGGTTCCGAAATCGTCCATGGCGACGGTTTTGTGGTCGGCGCCGAACTCGGCCTCCATGGCGGCCTCAAGGTCACCGTTGCTCAGCGGTGACGGGGGCGTCGGCAAACCTCGGTGCCGGTAGTCCTCACCGTCAATGCGCACGACGTCGAACTGGTCAGCCAGCACCTGGATTTCCCGCTGGAAATCCACTGCGGCGAACCGGCCTTCGCCCAGGGAACCGGGCAGGGTGTTGGACGTCGCAGCCAGCTTGACGCCGGCGTCGGCCAACTCCCGCATCAGTCGTGACATCAGCACGGTGTCGCCTGGATCATCGAGTTCAAACTCGTCAATGCAGACCAGCTTGTAGCCACTGAGGGCATCAACGGTCTTACGGAAGGACAGCGCCCCGACCAGGTTCGTGTACTCAACAAACGTGCCGAAGGCCTTGGGACCGGGAACCGCATGCCACAGGGAGGCCAGCAGGTGTGTCTTGCCCACCCCGAAGCCGCCGTCAAGATAGATGCCCGCCTTGCCTTCCGGCTTGCGGGCCCCACCAAAGAGCTTGCGCAGCCCCCGCGCTTCGGGCACGTGCAGCGTCCCGGCAAACCGTTCCAGCGCCCGGACCGCCGCGGACTGGGAGGGCTGGGCGGGGTCGGGGCGGTAACTGGCAAAGGAGACCGAGCCAAAGCGTGGGGACGGGTAGAAACCGGTGAGTAGCTCATCGACCGATACGGACGGGGTGCGGGCGGAGAGTTGCTCAAGCTGTACCAAATGCGGTCCGTTCGTGTCCTGGAAAGATCAACCTGCTCAACACGCAGGCGGGGCGCAGTCGCGCACAGCCAGAATACCGTCAACCAGGCCGCCGTTGAGCATGAAGGGCCCTCCCCGGGTTGCCTTTCGTGACGGACGGGAAGTTTCGGGCTGCGGGGATCGTTAGGGTGGAAAGAAGCCCAATCCGTCGAAGGAGCCCTATGCCACTGGCAGCAGATAGCAATGAGAAGTTTTCCGCCTACGCCCATCCCGAGCGCCTGGTTTCCACGCAATGGCTGGCGGACGCCCTGGCCGCCGGTGGCAGCGAGGGCAAGCTGGTGGTCGTGGAATCGGATGAGGATGTGCTGCTATACGAGACCGGCCACATCCCCGGCGCAGTGAAAATCGACTGGCACACGGACCTGAACGATCCCGACGCCCGGGACTACATCGACGGGAACGCCTTCGCGCGGCTGGCCGGTTCCAAGGGGATCTCCCGCGACTCGACGATTGTGCTGTACGGCGACAAATCGAACTGGTGGGCAGCCTACGCGCTGTGGGTCTTCACCCTTTTCGGCCACGAGGACGTACGCCTGCTCGACGGCGGCCGGGACAAGTGGATCGCTGAGGGCCGGGAGCTGACGACTGACGAAACAACTGTTACGGCCGTGGAATATCCCGTGGTGGAGCGCAACGACGCACCCATTCGGGCCTTCAAGGAGGATGTGCTGGCCCATTTCGGCAACCCCCTCATCGACGTCCGGTCCCCCGAGGAATACACCGGGCAGCGCACCCACATGCCCGCCTACCCCCAGGAGGGCGCTATGCGCGGGGGCCACATCCCCACTGCCGCGTCAATCCCGTGGGCCAGGGCGGCAGCAGCTGACGGCACGTACCGCAGCCGGGAAGAACTGGAGGCGCTGTACCTGGACGAGGCGGGCCTGAAGCCCGGTGACGACGTCGTGGCGTACTGCCGCATCGGCGAGCGGTCCAGCCACACCTGGTTCGCGCTGAAGTACCTGCTGGGCTTTGACACGGTACGGAACTACGACGGGTCCTGGACGGAGTGGGGCAACGCCGTGCGCGTGCCCATCACCCGTGGGAGCGAGCGCGGTGAACTGCCCGTCGGCAGGTGATTCCGCCAGCACCCGCGCCGGGGACGTAGGCTTGTAGGGATGAGCATTTCTGCATTACCCACCGCCTTGGCGGAAATTGTTGACGACTTCCAGGCCCTTGAGGAGCGGGAGCGGCTGCAGTTGCTGCTGGAGTTCTCCCGCTCCCTGCCTGACCTGCCGCCGCGCCTGCTGGACCACCCGCAGCTGCTGGAGCAGGTGGTTGAATGCCAGACTCCCCTGTTCCTGACGGTGGAAACGGAAGTGGAGGAGGGCTCCCCGGTGGTGCACCTCTATTTCAAGGCGCCGCAGGAAGCTCCCACCACCAGGGGCTTCGCCGGCGTGCTGCACGAGGGCCTTGACGGTCTGAGCGCCGAGGAGATCCTGGCCGTGCCGGACGACATGCCTGACCTGCTGGGGCTCACCCGGGCCATCACGCCGCTGCGGATGCGGGGCATGTCGGCCATGCTCGGCCGCATCAAGCGCCAGGTCGCTGCCGCCCAGCGCCTTCCGGCCCACTAGGCGCTTCCTACCCGGGCGTAGTACTACTCGGGCAGCTCCGGATTCCGGGGCAGTCCGTAGTTGCCCAGCCGGGGGCCCAGCCAGCTCCGAACGACGGCGTCCCACCGCTCGGGTTCGACGTTCCATTCCTTGGTGTGCCCGGCCCTGCTGAACGCCTCAAACGTCACCATCTCCGGGTTTTTCTGGGCCAGCTGCAGGGCAGGCCCGAAAGGAACGAACTCGTCATCCACGCTGTGCAGGATCAGGGTGGGTGTGCGCAGTTCGACGGCTCGGCTGACCCAATCCATGCTTTGCAGGTCCACCGGCGCGGCCAGGCCGGTGATCCTTCGGCCAAGGGGATGGCTGAGCATGAGCTGGCCGTACCTGCCCACGGTGGCAGGTATCCGGTTCAGCTGCGCCTGATGGGCCAGCACGTCAACCCAATTGATCACGGGGGCGTCCAGCACCAGGGCCAGGATCAGGTGCCGGTAACGGCTGCGGTCCGCGGCCTGCAGGCAGATGGCCCCGCCCATGGAGTAGCCGAACAGCACCACATCCTTGGCTCCGCGGGACAAGGCGTAGCCGATGGCCGCCTCCACATCGACCCACTCCGTCACGCCCAATCCGTACCGGCCGTCGTCCGCGGCGGGGGCATCGCCGTCGTTCCGGTACGACACCAGCAGGCTGGTCAGTCCCAGCTCCCCTGCGGTCCGGACGGCCCGCAGGCCCTCCGACCTGGTAGCTCCACGGCCGTGCACCATGATCGCCCAGGTGTCCAGGCCCGGCTCCGCCCGGATGAGCCAGGCCGGAGCCGTCCCTCCCGGGACTTCCACCTCCACGTCCTCCCACGCCAGCCCAATGTCGGCAGGAGTGTCGTAGACGGAGCCGCTCCACCAACCGCGTTTGGCTTCGGCGAGGTTGCCTGACAGCACGGCCTCCACGGCGCGGGTGACGGTGTTTTCCCGGGGGACGTAGGAGCGGATGGCACCGATTCGGGCGTGCCCACTGCCGCCGTCGAAATAAAGGCTGTAGGTGCCTTCCACAATGGTGTCCGGGTTGGCGGGCAACACGACCTGCTGCTCCGGCCCCTCCCGCACGACGGCGAGGATGGACAAGTTCTCGTCCCTGCCGTTGATGGGGGTGACGACACGGCGGGCGAAATACGCGGCCAGCCCGGCAGTAGAGGTCACAGCCAGGGACGCGGCACCGGCTCCGATGGCCACGCCCACCCCGGTCCATTTGAACCAGGCGCCGGTCCGATTGGAGACGTCGGGAACAGGCCTGCCTGCGCGGGGAGGTACTGCACCGGATTTCAACACGTGCTGACCGGGAAGAGTTCGCATGGTTCCATTCTCACCACGCTGGCCTGCCTACGTCAGCGGCGCACCGCACGGTTACCAAGATGTAGCCACCCGCCGGTGGCGCCGCTGCTCTATCGTTGGGGCATGACTGATTCGATCATCATCCTGACCGAGGAACCGCTGGGTGAACGGGACGCGGCCAACATCATCCGGCTGTACGAGGCGGGGGACGACGTGCAGTTGGTGGTGCTGGTTCCGGCGGACACCAAGCGGCATCTGCTGGCCGACGTGGTGGACCAGCTGACGCTGCTGGACCTGCCCGCGGCATTCCGCGGCCTGCGGGAGAAGGCCCCGGACCAGGAGACGGTTCGGGCCGGGGCCGCCCAGGCGTTGGCGGCTTCCCTGCGGGCCCTGGAAACGGCAGGCGCCCGGGTTGAAGGCAGGGTGGCCGACGGCGACGCGGTCGCCTCCCTGGTGGCGGAGGTCCAGGGCCGGGAAGCCCGCCAGGCTGTGGTGGTCACCCGCCCGCACGCCCTGGCTGATACCTTCCACCAGGACTGGGCGAACCAGGCGCAGCACAAGCTGGGCCTGCCCGTCCTGCACCTGTACAGCGGCTCGGGATTTATTGGCGACTCCTGAACGTTGCAAGGGTTATGACGAACGAAATGGATACGGCCCGCCAGGCCGCGGACAGCGCCTCCGCCAATAGTGCCCCCGCCAGCGCCCCGGCTTCCCGGACGGATGCCCAGTGGCGCGATGAGCTGAGCCCCGAGGAGTACCGCGTCCTGCGGCAGGCCGGAACGGAACGCCCGTACACCGGCGAGTACTGGGACACCCATACCGCCGGTGCCTACAACTGCCGTGCCTGCGGCACCGAGCTGTTCACCAGCAAGGAGAAGTTCGATTCGCACTGCGGGTGGCCCTCCTTCTGGGCCCCCCTGGCCGAGGATAAGGTCCGCTACATCCACGACCGGACGATGGGCATGGACCGGGTGGAAGTCCGGTGCGCCACGTGCGACTCGCACCTGGGACACGTCTTCTCTGGCGAGGGTTACGACACCCCCACCGACCAGCGGTTCTGCATCAATTCGGTGTCCCTGAAGCTCGTTCCAGCAGAGCAGTAAAGGCAGCGGCCCACCGAAGCTGCTGCCGCGGTTAAGAGGGACCTCATAGCGGCAACAGCGCCAGCACCTACGGGGGCTGGCGCTGTTGCCGCTTTTTACGTCCCTGAGCAAAAGAACCTCTAACGCTGAGGCGCGTTAATGATAAGTTCCTCTGGCCCTGTTGCTAGGCTTCCCATCACCCGGCGTTCCCCGCCGCACACGAAGCGAAAGGACCCCTGATGACCCCTACGGCGCAGGCACTTCATCCCTCCCTCCCTTCCTCCGGACCGCAGGCACCGATGGCTTGCGCGCAGCAGTTGGCAGCCTCCTCCCCGTGGCTCTCGCTCAAAGCGTCCGTGACGGAACTGCAGGAACTGCAGGCCAAGGACGGTTCCATCCCTGAGGCTTCGGACGCCGCCAGGGCCCACTCGCTGGTGAAGAGCATCACCACCTCGATTTCCGCCATGGCGCCGTCCTTTCCGCACGACGCCGACTACCTGCGCCTGCTGGTTGAGGACTTTGCACGGTGGGCCGCCGACGGTTTCCGCATCCCCGACTTCCTGGATTCGCTGCTCGCGTTCCAGCCGCAGCTGAGCCGGCAGGACGGACTCGCCCATCTGGTTGTCTTCCCGATGTACACCCAGAACGGCAGCACCAACCGGTTCGTCGAAGCCGTGCTCATGGAGGTCATCTGGCCGGATTTCGTCGCGGAACTGGAGGGCGGCAACTACTCCAACGGACTGTTCGTGCCGGTCCGCTTTGTCGATTTCACCGCCGGCTACGACACCAACTCGGCTGTGCTCTTTCCGGAAAGCGTTGCCGTACGCTCGACTCCCACCTTCACGTGGGGTGGAATCTTTGCGGATCGGGAAGCGGCCCGCTTCCGCAAGGTCCTGAAGGCCGCAGCAGCAACCACGGCGCTCGAACTCCCGCCGGAAGCCGCTGAGCTCGTCGAGGACCAGGGGCTCACCGAGGAAACCTTCGTCATGTGGGACCTGATCCACGACCGCACCCACATGCGCGGGGACCTGCCCTTCGACCCGTTCATGATTAAACAGCGCATGCCGTACTTCCTGTACTCCCTGGAGGAACTCCGCTGTGACCTGACGGCGTTCCGTGAGTCGGTGCGCGTGGAGCACGACGAGAGCGCCTCGCCCATGGCCCGCCGGCACGCCAAACTGGTTCAGTACGCGGTCATCTTCGACCGCATCTTCCGCTTCGCCATCACCGGCAGCCGGGTCCGCAACTATGACGGCCTCGGCGGCCAGCTGCTGTTCGCCTGGCTTCACCAGCATCACGTGCTGCACTGGACGGACACCAAGCTGAGCATCGACTGGCCGGAGGTGGCCGACGTCGTCATAGCCCTGGGCACCCGGATCGAGGAGCTGTACTGGCGGTCCATTGACCGGCCCAAGGTCGCTCACTGGCTTGCGGCCTATGAACTGGTAGCCGAGACCCTGACGCCCAACCCGGCATCCGTCTGGGCGCGCGGCCCCCAGGCGCTGCCGCTGGATGGACCGCCGCGTGGGCTCACCGATCAGGTATTGGACGACGAGTTTCCGCTGTCAATGTTCTACGAGGCGTTGGAAAAGAAGCTGCGCACCACCATCGAATCCACTGCCGGCATCACCGGTTCCACCGATGCGTCAGCCCTGGTCCCGGCGGAAGGCTAAATGGCTAAGCTGGAAACTGTGACAGCCACCGATCCCGGCCTCGCCGAAACGACCCTCACCGTCCTGTTGGCCGGTGGCAGCAGCCCAGCGGGAGTTGCCACCGCCCGGGCACTTTCGCACGCTGGCTTCCGTGTCCTCAGCGTGGGATCCGACGCCGGGCGCATCGCCGCCGCCATCGACGGCATACCCTCCGCCTCGGCACTTGCCTGCGATCTGGCCGAGCCGGCCGAGGTCGCTGCCCTGGCCGCCGTTGTACACCGTGACTTCGGCCGCATCGACGGTCTGGTGCACCTGGTGGGGGGCTGGCGCGGCGGAGCGGGAATCGCCGGACAGACCGACGCCGACTGGGACTTCCTGCACCACCGCATCCTGAGCACGCTACGCAACACCAGCCGCGCCTTTTATGACGACCTCGTCGCCTCCCCCTCGGGCCGGCTGGCCATCGTCTCCTCGACGTCGGTCATCCGGCCAACCGCCGACAACGCGAACTATGCGGCCGCCAAGTCCGCGGCCGAAGCCTGGACCCAGGCCGTGGCGAACGGCTTCGCCGCGGACGGCAGCAACGCTGCGGCAGTGATCCTGGCGGTCAAGGGCCTGGTCGACGCGGGAATGCGGGCGGCGTCCCCGGAACGGACCTTTCCCGGCTTCACCGATGTGACAGTATTGGCCGGGGAAATATGCGCCCTCTTCACCCAGCCGGCCGCCTCCCTCAATGGCTGCCGCAAGATCCTTCAGTAAGGCGGAAAACAACGTGACCAGCCAGGACGAGCGGACTTCTGTGCGCCTCCACGACCCACTGCTGCGGGGATTTGCTTCGGATAACTACTCCGGCGTGCACCCGGAGATCCTGGCCGCGCTGGCCGGCGCCAACGAAGGACACCAGGTTTCCTACGGCGAGGACCTGTACACCGAACGCCTGCACGAGGTGCTCGTGGATCATTTCGGCCCCGGACTGGAAGCCTTTCCGGTCTTCAACGGCACCGGCGCTAACGTCCTGGGGCTGCAGTCCCTCCTCCCCCGCTGGGGTGCGGTGATCTGCGCCCGGACGGCCCACATCAACTCGGACGAAAACGGTGCGCCGGAGCGCGTCGGCGGCATGAAACTGCTCGCGGTTGATGCACCGGACGGCAAACTGACGCCGGAACTGATTGACGCCGAAGCCTGGGGCTGGGGTGATGAACACCGGGCCCAGCCGCTGGCGGTCTCCATCACGCAGACCACCGAGCTGGGAACCTGCTACACCCCCGCGGAGGTTCGCGCCATCGCCGACCACTGCCATGCGCGTGGCATGCACCTGCACATGGACGGCGCACGGCTGGCCAACGCGGCGGCCTACCTGGGCGAACCGCTCCGGGCCTTCACCACCGACGCCGGCGTCGACGTGCTGTCCCTGGGCGGCACGAAGAACGGCCTGCTCTACGGCGAAATCGTCGTCGCCCTGAACCCTGAGGCAACGGTCGGCCTGAAGTACCTGCGCAAGATGAACATGCAGCTGGCCTCCAAGATGCGCTTCATTTCAGCGCAGTTCATTGCCCTGCTCGAGGGTGACCTGTGGCTTCGCTCGGCCTCCCAGGCCAACGCCATGGCTGCCCGGCTGCGCACTGCCGTGGCCTCCATCCCGGGCGTGGAGCTGACCCAGGACACACAGTCCAACGGCGTTTTCGCCACTCTTCCGGCCGGTGTGGCGGACAAGCTGCGGGAAACGTTCCGGTTCTACGACTGGGACGAGGCGCGCCGGGAGGTCCGGTGGATGTGCTCCTTCGACACCACCGAAGATGACATCGACGCCTTTGCCGCCGCCATCCGTCGCGAACTGGCCTAGGCGCACGCCCCGCCAGCCGAAAAGCCCCAGGCCACCAGAGACATCGCCGTCGCCGGCAATGGCAAGACTCCCGGGGCTGCAGCCAAAAAAACGGCGCGCCTGCGCCGGAATGAGGGCGGCGCACTTTAGTCTTCGAGGGTGAGCGCGCTAGCACAGGTACCCTCGGATTTCCTGACCGCCCTGGGGTCCCTTCGAAAGGCCCGGTGCCGTCCTGAACTGCGCCTGGAGGAAATTCCGGCGCCGTCCCGGCTTGCGCCGTACGCCGTCGCGCTGGCCGCCGAAGTTCCAGGGAACGCCGCCGCTCCGCTGCATGGACCGGCACGACGAGCTGCCGCCCGGTCAACGCCCGCAGAACTGGCCACAGGACGGTTCATCCTGCTCCATGACCCGGACGGATCGGACCTGTGGGACGGCACGTTCCGGATTGTCACGTATATCCGGGCGCAGCTCGAAGCAGAAATCGGCAACGACCAACTGCTGGGATCGGTCGCCTGGACCTGGTTGTCCGAGGCGCTGGAGAACCACCAGGCGCCCTATCGGGCCGCCGGTGGGACGGCCACGAGGATCCTCTCGGAATCCTTCGGGACCCTGGCCGATCGCCAGGACGCCATCGACATTGAGCTGCGGGCCTCCTGGACTCCAGCAGCCGCGGACGTCCGCTCACACCTGGAAGCCTGGTCGGACATGGTGTGCACCTTCGCCGGTCTTCCCCCGTTGCCCGAGGGCGTCCAGCCGCTGCCGATTAGGCGTTTCACCTGAGCCGGGCAGGCCGGCGACCGGTGCCGTACCGGGCCGTCGGTAGACTGGTCGCATCATGACCTCTCCACATACGGAAAATCGGACCCGGCGACGCAGTACCCGGGCCTCGGGCCCCACCGGTGCCCCGGACGCTCCCCCAGCTAACGGTGACGCCCCGGCCTCCTCACCCGTAAACCGGGGTCCCGCAGCAACATCCGAAGAGATGGCAAGCACCGGCGTGGACCTCTCCGCCCTGCCCGAGGTCGTCGAGCTGAACTCGCCACGGGACGGTGTACCCCTGGTGATTGCCAACCAGGAAGGACTCGAGCGGGCCGCGGCCGCGCTTGCCGCAGGTAGCGGCCCGGCTGCCGTGGACGCGGAGCGGGCCTCCGGCTTCCGGTACGGCCAGAGCGCCTTCCTGGTCCAGATCCGCCGCGAGGGTGCCGGCACGTGGCTGATCGACCCCGAGCCGTTCGAGGACCTGTCCGTTCTGAACGACGCCTTGCGCGGGTGCGAATGGATCCTGCACGCCGCCAGCCAGGACCTGCCGTGCCTGCAGGAGCTGGGCATGTGGCCGGACCGATTGTTCGATACGGAGCTCGCCGCCCGGCTGGCAGGCCTGCCACGGGTCGGCCTGGCAGCGGTGATTGAGCAACTGCTGGGCTTCGGCCTGGCCAAGGAACACTCCGCCGCCGATTGGTCCACCCGCCCGTTGCCGGAGCCGTGGCTGCGTTATGCGGCGTTGGATGTTGAAGTGCTGGCGGAACTCCGCGAGGAACTGATCGAACTTTTGCGCGATGCGGGAAAGTTGTCCTACGCAGAAGAGGAGTTCGCCGCCATCCTGGCCGCCGGAGTTCCGGCGCCCCGGCAGGAGCCCTGGCGCCGCACCTCCGGAGTCCACCAGCTCCGGGACCGTCGTCAACTGGCAGCGGTGCGGGAGCTGTGGCAGGAACGGGACTCCCTGGCCCAAAAGCGGGACGTTGCCCCGGGTCGGCTGATCCCTGATTCGGCCCTGGTCGCTGCCGCGCGTGCGATGCCGACGACGGTGCCCGGCCTGTTGGCGGTCCCCGGCTTCCACGGCCGTGCCGCCAAGCGGGAAGCTCCCCGCTGGCTGCGCGCCATCACCGTTGCACGCACGATGCAGGACCTGCCCCCGCTTCACCTGCCGACCAACGCCCCGCCACCGCCGCGGGTCTGGGCCGAGCGGGACCCGCTGGCAGCAGCACGCCTGGCCACCGCGCGGATCCGCCTTGCCAACCTGGCGGAGCAGGTCAACATGCCGGTGGAAAACCTGCTCACCCCCGATTTTCTCCGCCGGGTTGCCTGGCGCCCGCCGGCAGACCTGTCGGCCGAGGCCCTTTCCGCCGAGTTGCGCGACCTCGGCGCCCGCGACTGGCAGGTTGCCCTGACGGTTCCCGAGCTGCTGGAGTCGTTCGAAAATCCCGACCCGCTGCCGGAAAAAGAAGGAAAACCGCGTACCGAGACGGCTGCGACGGACCTGGGAAACAGCGCTGGGAACCCGGCGTCCACCGCCTGACCGGCCGAGAACGGGTCGCGAAGCGGCCACGGGGTTGCCCACTAAGTTACTCGTGAGTAACGTATGATGAATGCTGCCGGGTTGCGCGCAATTCCCTGCGCGGATTCCCCTGCCCGGTATCCGTGTCTCAACGAGGAGTAACAGGTGAGCCAGAACCGGCAGATCAGGGACGTCGTCTTCGTTGACGGCGTCCGCACCCCTTTCGGCAAGGCGGGCGACAAGGGCATTTACGCCGGTACCCGCGCCGATGACCTGGTGGTCAAATGCATCCGCGAACTGCTGCGCCGCAATCCCGGCCTGCCCGCCGGGCGCATCGACGACGTCGCCATCGCCGCCACCACCCAGACCGGCGACCAGGGCCTGACGATCGGCCGCAGCGCGGCCCTGCTGGCTGGCCTGCCGAAGTCCGTTCCCGGTTTCGCCATCGACCGGATGTGCGCGGGGGCGATGACGGCTGTCACCACGACGGCGTCCGGTATCGCTTTCGGAGCGTACGACGTCGTCCTGGCCGGCGGTGTGGAGCACATGGGCAACCACCCGATGGGCTCCGGCGCTGACCCGAATCCCCGCTTCCTCAGCGAGCGGCTGGTGGACCCGGCCGCGCTGAACATGGGCAATACGGCTGAGAACCTGCATGACCGGTTTCCTGCCATCACCAAGGACCGCGCCGACGCCTACGCCGCTGCCAGCCAGCGCAAACTGGCCCAGGCGTACGGCAACGGGCAGATCCAGCCAGACCTGGTGCCCGTCGCAACCCGGAAACCAGGGCAGGGCTGGACCCTCAACAGCGTTGACGAGCCGCCCCGGCCCGGCACCACCGTGGAAGACCTGGCATCCCTGCGCACCCCCTTCAGGGCGCATGGCCGGGTCACCGCCGGCAACGCAGCCGGACTGAACGACGGCGCCACGGTCGCGTTGCTCGCCGCCGCCGATACCGCGGCGGAACTCGGCCTGCCGGTCCGGATGCGCCTGGTCTCGTTCGCCTTCGCCGGCGTCGAACCGGAGGTCATGGGGGTGGGGCCCGTCCCCGCCACCGAGAAGGCCCTGAAAAGTGCGGGTCTGACCATTGCGGACATCGGCCTGTTCGAAATCAACGAGGCGTTCGCCGTGCAGGTGCTGTCCTTTCTGGACCATTTCGGCATCGACGACGAAGACCCGCGCGTTAACCGCTACGGCGGCGCGATCGCCGTCGGGCACCCCCTGGCCTCCTCCGGTGTCAGGCTGATGAACCAACTGGCCCGCCAGTTCGAGGAGGACCCGACGGTCCGTTACGGCATCACCACCATGTGCATTGGCCTGGGTATGGGCGGGACCATCATCTGGGAAAACCCGCACTGGACCGGTGGCACCGACAGCAAGGAGAACGCAGCATGAGCATGGACGACTACACCGCCCTGGCCGCGCAGTTCGCGGACGAGATCGTCACCCACTCCCTGGTGCAGGACGTCGACCTTCCGGGCGGCGGTGGAACGCTGGCGCTGATCACCCTGGACAACGGTTTCGACCACAAACGACCCACCACGCTGGGCCCCAACACCCTGGTCGAGCTGGGCATCCTGTTGGAGAAACTCCGGGACCGGGCGGCCATGGGCGAGATCGCCGCCGTCGGCGTCACAGGCAAACCGCACTACCTGGTCGCCGGCGCCGACCTGTCGGCCGTCAAGCGGCTGCATGAGCGCGAACACGGAGTGCTCATGGCCCAACTGGGTCACGAGGTCTACAGCACGCTGAATGACATGGGCGTGCCCAGCTTCGTGTTCATCAACGGCATCGCGCTGGGTGGCGGGCTGGAAATCGCCCTCAATGCCAACTACCGGACGGTGTCCACCGGCGCGGGTTCCCTGGGCCTGCCGGAGGCCTTCATCGGCCTGGTGCCGGGCTGGGGCGGGGTGTACCTGCTCCCCCGGCTGATCGGGCCAGCCAATGCGGTCAAGGTCATGATCGAGAACCCGCTCAGCAATAACAGGACCCTGACCGGCCCTGCGGCGTTTGACCTGGGCATCGCTGACGCCCTGTTCGAGCCGGCGGACTTCCTGGAGCAGTCGCTGGCCTGGGCCGGACGGGTGGTCCGCGGGGAACTGACGGTGCAGCGGCCCCACGCGGTGTCCGAACCGCTCTCCGCCGCTGACAGCGCGGCCTGGGACCAGGCCGTGGCCGCCGCCAGGGCGTTTGTTCAGGCGCGCACCTCCAACGCCGCCCCGGCCCCGGCCCGGGCCATCGACCTGCTGGAACAGGGCAAGAATTACACCAAGGCGGAGTCCTTTGAGCAGGAAAACCTCGCCCTTGCCGACCTGATGCAGACGGACGAATTCCACTCAACCGTCTATGCCTTCCTGGACCTGGTCCAAAAGCGCGGGAAAAAACCGGCCGGCGCGCCGGACAGGGCTCTGGCCCGCCCGGTGACCAAGGTCGGCGTGGTGGGGGCCGGGCTGATGGCCAGCCAACTGGCCCTGCTCTTCGCCCGCCAGCTCCGGGTGCCGGTGGTGCTGACGGACATCGAGCAGGCCCGGGTGGACAAGGGCGTGGGGTACGTCCACGCGGAAGTCGACAAGCTGCTGAGCAAGGGCAGGATCTCGGCCGATGCGGCCAACCGCACAAAGGCGCTGGTGACCGGCTCCGTATCCAAAGACGTTTTCGCCGACGCTGACTTTGTCATCGAGGCCGTGTTCGAGGAACTCGGCGTCAAGAAGCAGGTGTTCGCGGAAGTGGAGGCCATCGTGTCCGACTCCTGCATCCTGGCCACCAACACCTCCTCCCTGTCCGTCACCGCCATGGCCGAGGACCTGAAGCACCCCGAACGGCTGGTGGGCTTCCACTTCTTCAATCCCGTCGCCGTCATGCCGCTGCTGGAAATCGTCCGTGCCCCCAAAACCGACGACGCCGTGCTGGCCACGGCCTTCGAAACGGCCAAGGCACTGCGCAAAACCGCTGTCCTGGTCAAGGACGCGCCCGCCTTTGTGGTCAACCGCGTGCTGGGCCGCATGTTCGGGGAAATCACCAAGGTCTTTGATGAGGGCACCGACGCCGCCACTGCGGACAATGCGCTGCGGCCGATGGGCCTGCCCATGACGCCCTTCCGGCTGCTGGCCCTGGTCGGCCTTCCCGTTGGCCAGCACGTGCAGGAGTCCCTGCACGCGGCCTTCGGCGATCGGTTCCACGTGTCGGCGAACCAGCAGCGCCTGATCGACGCCGGCCGTAAGGGACTGTGGGAACAGGACGGGGAGGGACGATCCGTCGTACCGCAGGAGACCCTGGACCTGATGACGTTCGGAACCACGCCGTCGACCGGCGAGGAAGTCCTGGTCCGCACCCAGGACGCCCTCGCGGACGAAATTGGACGGATGCTGGCCGAAGGCGTCGTGGCGGGGCCTGAAGACGTGGACCTCTGCATGATCACGGGCGCTGGCTGGCCCATGCATCTGGGCGGGATCACGCCCTACCTGGACCGGGTTGGAGCGTCGGAGCGGGTGCTCGGACACCGCTTCCACGCGGCCGCCGCCCGTCAGGTCGCCTAGGAGGTTCCCGGGTTCCCGGGTGGCCGGGTGGCCGGGTGGCCGGGTGGAGGTTTTCTCCGCGGGAGCCGCTGCGCTGGCAGGAGCCGCCGGGGCTAGCGGGACCCGCGGCTCCCGCCGTGTTCAGCGGCGGGAGCCGCCGCGGCTGCCGACGGCGGGCCTGACGGAATAACTGCCCGATCAGTCCGGCCCGCTCCGCCGCTCCGCGCGCCAGCGCAGCCACGCTTCCGGCGCTTCGACTCCGACGAACCGGCCGTTCCGGAAGTGCTCCTCAAGCACCTCCGCCATGGGTCCATCGGCCAGGATGCGACCAGCTGAGAGCAGGACCAGCCGGCCGCAGGTGGCATAGGCAAAGTCGAGGTCGTGGGTCACCAGAACGACGGCGGCGCCGCGGTTCGCTTCGTCCCTGATGGCACCGGCCAGGCGGTCCACCCCGGGGCGGTCCAAGGCCACCGTCGGCTCATCGAGGGCAAGGACCGCCGGTCGCCGGGCCAACACCGTCGCCAGCGCCACCAGCCGCTGCTGGGACACCGGCAGCTCGTGAGGGTGCGCTTCCGCGACCTCCCGCAGGCCGCACCGCTCCAATGCCTCCTGCACAGCATCGTTGGCAGCAGCTGGGCGGGGACCGGTCCAGAAGGCACCGGTCCCGGAAGTGCCTGTCCCGGAAGTCCCGATGTCGGCCGTTCGGGACGAATGCGCGGCCCGCCCCGCTGCGCGCACCCCGTAAGCGACCTCCCGGCGGACGGTACGTTCGAAGAGCTGGTCCAACGGGTTCTGGAACAGGAAGCCAACCTCCGCAGCGACCTCTCCGGTCGTCAAGGGGCCGATGTCGCTCCCACGAATGGACACAGCGCCGGAATCGGGCCGCGCCAACCCGTTCAGGTGGCGCAGCAGCGAGGACTTGCCGGCTCCGTTGGCGCCGGCAATCACCACCGTTTCGCCCGGACCCACCGCGAGGCTCACGCCGTCGAGCACTTTTGGTGGTTCGACCGTTTGGGTTTGGCGGCTACGGGGTCGCAGCCGGAGGCTTTTCAGTCGCGTGCCATAACTGAACTGCACACGGTCCAGGGAGACGGCCGTGGCGACCTTGGGGACCCCGGGCGTGATGCGACGCAGAGCGGGTTCGGGGGCGGCGGCAGCCGGATCGGGAAGGATCGGCACCTCCAATGCTTCGCTGGCCGCGGCGGCATGTCCCCGAGGACCTGCCCAAACGCAGCGTCCCTGTTCCAGCAGGACCACCCGGTCTGCCAGCGTTCCCACTCCCCCGAGCCCGGGCGCCAGCAGGACCAGGCCGATGCCTTTTCCCAACAGGTGTTGGAGCTGGCCTTCCACCTGCCCGCGGGCGGTGGCGTCCAGTCCTGCGGTGGGTTCATCCAGTACCAGGACTTTCGGTTCCAGTACCGCGGCCCCGGCGATGGTCACGCGCCGCAGCTCGCCTCCCGAAAGTTCCGTGGGCCGGCGCTCCAACAGGTCGGTCAGGCCGAACGCGGAGGCCGTCTCCTGTACCCGTCGGAGCATCTCCGGCCGCGGCGTTCCAGCGTTTTCCAGGGCGAAGGCCAGTTCCTCCGCAACGGTGGCTGCCACGGTGGACAGCTGCGCGGAGGGTTCCTGCCCCACGTAGGCGATCTCCCGGTTCCAGGCCGCGGGATTGATCCGGGGGCGAGTGCCGACGACGGCGGGCCGGGCCGGGCTGCCCGTGCTGGCGGGGACGGCGGGCTGGGCCGCCGTGAACTCCAGCCGCTCACCGCCGAGCTCAAAGTGGCCCGTCAGGTCGCCGCCGTGCCGGCCCGGCAGCACGCCTGCCAGGACCTTTGCAAGGGTTGATTTGCCGGCGCCTGAACCACCGGCCACCAGGGTGCAGGTGCCGGGCAGAACGTGCAGGTCGATGTCGCGCAAGGCAGGGGCAGCATCACCGGGATAGAGGAATTCGTGCAGCACCAGCCTCATCCGACAGCTCCGAACCAAAGCACCAGAAACAGGACGAGCAGCAGCAGCGCGGTCCAGCGGAAGACCCTCTGACCGGGCGAGTCCGGTACTAGCCGATAGCTGCTCCGGGGGCCGGGAGCACCAAACCCGCGGGCCTCAAGGAATTCTGCGCGGGACCCTGCTTCATGAAGCAGGGCCAGCACCAGCGGCACCGCCTGCTGCTGCACGGCGCGGACCCTGCCGGGCAGCCCCAGCCCCACCACCAGTCCCCGAGCCTGTTGCGCCTGGGAGATGCGCCGAGCCCGAGCTGTAATAGCTGGCGCCAGGGTCAGGGTGGAACAGAGAACAAACCCAAATTGCGGGGGCACCCGCAGTCCGGTCAACACCGACAGCAGGTCGGCTGGCTGCACGCTGAACGAGAAGGCCAGGAACGCCACCACGAAAACCGCTGTGCGCAGACCCATATCCGCGGCGAAGGACAGCCCCTCCGTCGTGACGTGGAGCGGGCCGGCCGACCACAGGACTGTTTGGCCCTCGACAAAGAAGAACCCGTGCGTCAGCAGCAGCGAGAGCATCAGGGGCGCCAGGACCACTGCCGCGGCGGGCAGGACCGTTCGGCCCAGTCCGCTCGCGGCGACCAGTCCCACCAGCACGGCAAGGACGACGGCGGAGACGGGCCAGCGGTCGATGGCTAGGGTCGCGACGGCGGGTACGACGGCTGCAGTCAGCAGGGTCAGCGGATGCAGCCGTGCCATGGGAATCAGGCTCCCCTGGTGCCTGCCAGGACGCGGAAGCGGCTGATGAACGGGAATCGCAGCGTGGTGCGGCGGGGCAGGGCGTAGAGCAGTACAGCCACGATGGTGAAGACGATGGCCTTGTCCATGGGGTCAGAGATCAGGGCCTGCTTGGTGATGGCGCCCAGCAGGGAATCACCCATGGCGCGGAAGGCGCTTACGACGGCGCCGGTGGCCAGGCCCGAGGTACCGCCGTACACAAAGGCGGCGATTGGGGCGGAGAACACTCCCGCAACGATGCCGGTCAGGAATCCTGCGACGGGGGCAAAGTAGAAGCGGCGGAACGCACCATAGCGCGCCGCGACCCCGGCCAGGAAGCCGATCAGGGCGGCACCGGCGGCGAACGGAAGCACGGTGGGGTTGAACAGCGACCAGACGATGCTGCTCAGGGCTCCCGTGGCAGCACCAGCGGCGGGGCCCGCCAGGGCGGCGATGAGGACCGTGCCGATCGCGTCAAGGTAGAACGGGACAAGTGTGCTGCCGACGAACTGGCCCAGCACGATGTTCAGCACCAGGGCCACCGGCAGCAGTACGAGGGTGGAGGTTGGCAGGGTCGGAAGCACGCCGACAATCAGCAGCACCGCTCCCAGCAGGAAGCCGGCCAAGGCGAGCAGCGTTGCACCGCTGGAGAGTCCGTTCACGATGTCCGCCGGCTGGTTAAGGACCAAATACAGGTAGGTGCCTGCGATGGCAACCCCGCCGAGGATTTCCAGCAGGCGGCGGTTGCGGCCCGCCGCCTTTCCAGGGGCGGGAAGGGTCAGGGAGGAAGACATGGGGGATCCTTTGTGCGGAGTGCGGAAAGTCCGCCTATGTCACCTCGGCGCAGTCATCCATCCTACCGGGATTTGCTGCGGCGCGGAGAGCCTGCGCGCCAAGCCTTCGCGCCAACGCCCCGATCGAGGTCAGGAGTTCGTCGAAGCAGTCCTCCGGGGAATTCTCTGTGACGATGCGGGCGTTGGCAGGCTTGCCCCATATCCCCCGATAGTCCACCACCGTTGTGCCGATCAAGAGGGGTGAGGTGGTTTCGACGTCGACCGTTCCGGTGCGCGTGGCAATTGGGGTCCGCCCGACGGCAACGGCTGCGGCGAACGCGTCGTGCATATGGGCCACGTAGCCCTGATCGTAGAGCCGATGAAATTCCATGTAGAACCGGACGGCGTCGGACAGGCAGGCAATCAGCGGGTGGTCGGAGGTGCTGCGCAGGCCCTCCGGCTGGTCGGGCAGCACCAGTTCCGGCTGGGCGCCGGCGAGTTCCGCCAGCCGGGCCACGTGGCCGGGACGCATTTCGATCCGCTCCGTGGTCTCCAGTGCGCACACGACGGGCAGTTGTTCCTCCGGCAGCCCCTGGTAGGCCTGGAACACCTCCTTGGCGGCATGTGGATCCACCGAGACGTTCCACTCCGCCGTTGGGGTGGTGTTCCCCTGGTAATAGAAGCAGCCGCCCATGATGACCAGGCCCTTGAGCAGGCGGGGCAGGTCCGGCTCACGGCGAAGCGCCAGCGCGAAGTTGGTCAGCGGGCCGGTGATCAGGCCGGTGATTTCCCCCGGGTGGGCGCGCACTTGGTCGACCCAGACGTCGACGGCGTGCCGAGCGGAAATGGCTTGCGCCGGTTCCGGCAGGACCGCATGGCCGATGCCCTGCGGTCCGTGCGTCTCCTCGGTGGTCACCAGCGGTATCTGCAGCGGAACTTCGGCGCCGATCGCCACCTCGACGCCGGTCCTGCCGCACAGTTCCAGCAGCGCCAAATTATTCAACGCGACCTGGCGTGCCCCCACGTTGCCCGCGGTGCAGGTGATGGCCTCGATGGCGACCTCGGGCCGGGACAGCAGGTATACCAGCGCGAACGCGTCGTCGATGCCCGTGTCGACATCAAGCAGCAGCCGCACCGGAGTGGCGGCCGAACCGCTGGCGCTCTCGCCAGGCGCGTCCAGTGAGGTGCCGCCGTCGGGCGTTCCCGCCCCGTCACTCATGAGAACAGGGCCACCTTCGGCGTGCGCGGGAAAAGCTCGTTCAGCTCGCTGAGGTCCTCCGGCGTCGGCACCCAGGAGACCGCAGCGGCATTGGCCTTGACCTGCTCCAGGGTGGTTGCTCCGGCGATGACGCTGCTGACCGAGGGCTGGGCGGCAAGCCAGGAGAAGGCGATCTCCACTTCGCTGCGGCCGCGCTCCCGGGCGAACCTGCCGAACTGTGCCAACTGCTCCCAATCCGCCCGGTCCAGCAGGTTCTGGCGGCTGTGGGTGAGTCGGCTGCCTGCGGGAGCGGACCCGGCGCTGTACTTGCCCGTCAACAGGCCGTTCGCGAGCGGGAAGTACGGCAGCACGCCCAGGCCGTACGCCTCGGCGGCGGGAGTGACCTCCAACTCGGCGCGCCGGTCCAGCAGGTTGTAGTGGTTCTGGGCTGACACGAAGCGGGTGTAACCGCCGGCGCGCGCGGTGAACTCGGCCTCGGCGATCTGCCATCCGGCCCGGTTGGAGTGACCGATGTAGCGCACCTTGCCGGCCTTCACGACGTCGTCGAGTGCCGACAGGGTTTCATCGATGGGAGTGAGCAGGTCGGGGGTGTGGAACTGGTAGAGGTCTATCCAGTCGGTGTTGAGCCGCCGCAGCGACGCCTCCACAGCCTTCACGATGTAGCGCCTGGATCCGCGGCGGTCCCAGTCCTGGCCGTTGGCGCCCTTCATGTCCATGCCGAACTTGGTGGCCACGATGACGTCGTCGCGCCGGCCGGTCAGGGCCTTGCCGAGCATTTCCTCGCTCAGGCCCGGCGTCTTGCCGTAGGTGTCAGCCACGTCGAACAGGGTGATGCCCTCGTCGATGGCGGCACCGATCACCGTATTGGTGCCGGTCTGTGTCTCAGTGGCCGTTCCGGAGCGGCCCAGGTTATTGCAGCCCAGCCCGACGACGGAAACGGTGAGCCCGGACGTACCAAGTTGTCGATAAGCAGTCATGCCCTCCACCCTAATATGCCCCGCCGTTGGTCGAGCCCCCCGGTGTTCGAGCCCGCGGTGGTCGAGCCTGTCGAGACCCGGCCGGTGGTCGAGCCCCGCGGTGTTCGAGCCCGTCGAGACCCCGCCGGTGGTCGAGCCCCGCGGTGGTCGAGCCTGTCGAGACCCCGCCGGTGGTCAAGCCCCGCGGTGGTCGAGCCCGTCGAGACCCCGCCCCACCTGATCTCGACAAGCTCGATCAACGGATCTCGACAAGCTCGATCAGCGGATCTCGATCGGATCGATCAGCGGGGGTGGGGGTTAGAGGGTGAAGGTGGTGGCTCGGGGGCCGTGCTTTTGCTTGATGGCGGCGAGGTCGTCGTGGGGGGCGACGCCGATGCTGAGCTTGGTGAAGTCCAGCTTGGCCTCACGCAGGCAGACCTTGATGGCCGTCACCGCCTTCGCGGGGTCCGGAGCCAGGCAGTAGATGTTCAGTTTGCTGTTGGCGATCTCGGACCGGTCGACCGTTCCCACGCCCCGCCACGCCAGATAGGCGGTGATGCTGTCCTTGGCCTTGCGCTCCAGGTACCTGTCGCGCTCGGTTCCGGTCGCCGTCTTGAGGGCGAACTGCGCAACGACCCAGAACTGCTCCTCGTCGGGGACAACCCGGTAACCGTCCTCGGCGGCCTGCGCCTCGAACGCGGCCATCAGCTGTTCGGCAGCGTCGGCATCGGCCGCCTGGGTTTCCTGGGTGCTGCTGTGGTGTCCGACCACGCCGTGGTTGACCACGACTACGCCGTCCTCTTCGTCAAGCCACGCCTCGCGGAAGGTCAGGACGTCGTCCTCACTCCTGCGGTACATCCGGATAATGCTCATGCCCGTCCTAACTGGAACCACGCGGCATCCCTGCCGTCGAAAGGGGTCTGATTGGTCTGCACCGCGGCGAGGATGCGGTCGCACTCGGTCTGGACCCGGTCGACCACCTCGGGCGGGTAGTTCATGGCGGCCGCGTGCTCGGCGAACTCATCCTCGTCGTCGACGTATACGCCGGTGTCCCGGTTTCGGATGACGTCCAGGTCCATGTCGATCATGTGGAACTCAAACACGCCGGGCCGGATCTGCTCCCAGCCGAAGTCGAGGGCAAGGTCCACATAGATCCGCACCCCGCCCGGATGCTCACCGTCGTAGAACGTCGCGGCGTAATCCCCTGTGTGCGGGACCAGCAGCACCGCATCCGACTGGGTGTACAGGGCGGCTCCGGGCCGGGAGATGAACTCGCCGGTGCCCTGGAAGAGCCAGTGCCCGCACTCGTCTTCGCCCAGGTATCGTCCCGGGACCACCCAGTGGGCCAGACCGTTCCACTTGCGGTTGCGGGAGACGACCAGGTCGCCGGGGCGGATACCGTTGGGGCGCTTCACAGCCTGGGGAGCTGCCCGGTGTGCGGGGCTTCCCGATCGTGCAGGGCCTCCTGGCTGTGCAGGGGGCGTGCGAAGGGCACCTTGGTGCCCAGCACCTGCGCGACGACGTCCTGGGTCACCTGCTGGGCGGTCAGACCGACCCGTTCCAGCACCTGGCTGCGGCTGCCGTGGTCGAGGAATTCGACAGGCAATCCGACCTCATTGAGGGCCGTGTCCACGCCGGAGGCGCGCATTTCCTGCCGGATCCGTGACCCGACGCCGCCGGCCCGGACGCCGTCCTCGATGACGATGACGATGCGGTGCTGGGAGGCCAGCCGGACGATGGAGCGCGGCACGGGCAGCACCCAGCGGGGGTCCACGACGGTGGAGCTGATGCCCTGGGCGCCGAGCCGGTTCGAGACGTTCAGCGCCAGTTCGCTCATGGCTCCGACGCTGACGATGAGGACGTCGTTCTCGACCGAGCCGACCGGACGGCGGGCCAGTATTTCCGCGCCGTCCTCCAGCCGCTTAACGGCTTCGACCTCCGCCCCTACAGTGCCCTTGGAGAATCGCACCACCGACGGTGCGTCCTCGATGGCGACGGCTTCGCGCAGCTCCTCCCGGAGGCGGGTCGCGTCCCGGGGCGCGGCAAGGTGCAGGCCCGGCACGGTCTGCAGCAGTGCCATGTCCCACATGCCGTGATGGCTGGCTCCGTCGGGCCCGGTTACTCCGGCGCGGTCCAGCACGATGGTGACACCGGCCTTGTGCAGGGCCACATCCATGAGCAGCTGGTCGAACGCCCGGTTCAGGAACGTGGCGTAGACGGCAACGACGGGATGGAGTCCGCCGAACGCCATGCCTGCCGCACTGGTGAGGGCGTGCTGCTCGGCGATTCCGACGTCGAACACGCGGTCCGGGTGCCGGGCAGCGAACTTGTGTAGCCCGACGGGGATGAGCATGGCGCCGGTCAGGCCGACGATGTCCTCGCGCTCGTCCGCGATGGCGGCGATCTCGTCGGCGAACACGCCGGTCCAGGACTTGCCGCTGGGCAGGTCGACGGCCTCTCCGGTTTCCGGGTCGATGACGCCGACGGCGTGGAACTGGTCGGCCTCGTGCGCGCGGGCCGGCGCGTAGCCGTGACCCTTCTCGGTCATCGCGTGCACGATCACGGGCCCGGCATAGTTGCGGGCCACGGTCAGGGCCGCCTCCATCGCCTTCTGGTCGTGCCCGTTGACCGGCCCAATGTATTTCAGTCCCAGGTCGTCGAAGAGGCCCTGGGGAGCCCACCAGTCCTTCACGCCCTTCTTGGCCGCGTGCAGGCTCTTGTACACGAACTGACCGGCCAGGCCGCCGTTCTGCAGGCGCTGCTTGGCCCAGCCCAGCGTGTCCTCGTACTTGCGGTGCGTCCGGACCTGGTCGATCGCGGGGCGCAGCGAGGCAAGGTAGTCGGCGAACCCGCCGACAGTCGGGGCGTAGGAACGGCCGTTGTCGTTGACGACGATGACCACGCGGCGGCGCTTGTCCGCGGCGATGTTGTTCAGGGCTTCCCACGTCATGCCGCCGGTCAGGGCGCCGTCACCGATGACTGCTACCACGTACCTGTCCCCGTCCCCGGTCAGCTGGCGGGCCCGGGAAATGCCGTCGGCCCAGGACAGGGACGAGGACGCGTGGGAGCTTTCGACGATGTCGTGCACCGATTCCGCCCGGGAGGGGTAGCCGGACATGCCGCCCTGCTGGCGGAGGGTGGAGAAATCATGCCGGCCCGTTACCAGCTTATGCACGTAGGACTGGTGCCCGGTGTCGAAGACGATGCTGTCGCGCGGGGAATCGAAGACGCGGTGGATGGCCAGCGTCATCTCGACGACGCCGAGGTTCGGGCCCAGATGCCCGCCGGTCTGGGACACGTTGGTGATGAGGAATTGGCGGATTTCTGCCGCCAGTTGCTCCATTTGTGCTTCGCTGAGCCTGTTGAGGTCCGATGGATGGTGGATGGTCTCCAAAAGTCCCATGGTCCCTCCCTTCCTTTGGCAACTCCGGACTCAACTCTAACGTGCCCGCCCGCCCGGTCGTGCCCGGAGCGGTACCTGCAGCGGAGCAGAACCGGGGACAACGAAGCGGCCCCGGCGCGTAGGTTGTCCTCCGCACCGGGGCCGCTTGTCGCGGTTTCCGCGCTTAGCGCAGTTTCCGGCTAGCTGGCCGAGATCTGGCGCAGCACGTACTGCAGGATGCCGCCGTTGCGGTAGTAGTCCGCTTCACCTGGCGTGTCAATCCGCAGCACGGCGTCGAAGGACTTTTCGGTGCCGTCCTCCGCCGTGGCCGTGACCTTGACCGTCTTGGGCGTGGTTCCCTCGTTCAGGGCGGTCACGCCCTGCACGGTGAACACCTCGGTGCCGGTCAGGCCCAGGCTGGTGGCCGATTCCCCGGCGGGGAACTGCAGCGGGAGCACGCCCATGCCGATCAGGTTGGAGCGGTGGATCCGCTCGTAGCTTTCGGCGATGACGGCCTTGACGCCCAGCAGCGCGGTTCCCTTGGCGGCCCAGTCGCGGGACGATCCGGAGCCGTATTCCTTGCCGGCCAGGACCACCAGCGGGGTACCGGCGGCCTGGTAGTTCTGCGCGGCGTCGTAGACGTAGGCCTGCGGGGCGCCTTCCTGGCTGAAGTCGCGGGTGAAGCCACCCTCGACGCCGTCCAGCAGCTGGTTCTTGATGCGGATGTTCGCGAAGGTTCCGCGGATCATGACCTCGTGGTTACCGCGGCGGGAGCCGTAGGAGTTGAAGTCCTTCCGCTCGACGCCGTGCTCCAGCAGGTACTTTCCGGCGGGGGTGTCCGACTTGAAGGAACCAGCGGGCGAGATGTGGTCGGTGGTGACCGAGTCACCCAGCTTCAGCAGCACCCGTGCGCCGGAAATGTCCTCCACCGGGGTCAGCTCCCGCTTCATGCCCTCGAAGTAAGGGGGCTTGCGGACATACGTGGACTCCGGGTTCCACGCGAACGTGTCGCCCTCCGGGGTGTCCAGGGATTTCCAACGGTCATCGCCGTCGAAGATGCCGGCGTAGGACTTGGTGAACATGTCCTTGTCGATGGACGCGTCCATGACCTGCTGCACTTCGCTCGGGTTCGGCCAGATGTCCTTGAGGAACACATCGTTGCCGGCTTCGTCCTGGCCCAGCGGGTCGCGGTCGAAGTCGAAGTCCATGGTTCCGGCCAGGGCATAGGCGATGACCAGTGGCGGGGAGGCCAGGTAGTTCATCTTGACGTCCGGGTTGATCCGGCCCTCAAAGTTGCGGTTACCGGACAGCACGGCGGAGACGGCGAGGTCGTTGTCGGCGATGGCGGTGGAGATTTCCTCCGCCAGCGGTCCCGAGTTGCCGATGCAGGTGGCGCAGCCGTAGCCGACGGTGAAGAAGCCGAGCTTTTCCAGGTAGGGAACCAGTCCGGACTTTTCGTAGTAGTCGGTGACGACCTTGGAGCCGGGGGCCACGGAGGTCTTGAC
The DNA here is from genome assembly GCA_025465475.1 of Micrococcaceae bacterium. GTDB lineage: Bacteria > Actinomycetota > Actinomycetes > Actinomycetales > Micrococcaceae > Arthrobacter_M. The sequence continues at coordinate 51,248 of JAODMR010000025.1, read as the reverse complement.
CCAGGGCTTGGAGGAGAGTCCCTTTTCGACGGCGTTGCGGGCCAGCACTGCGGCGGCAAGCATGACCGACGGGTTGGAGGTGTTGGTGCAGGAGGTGATGGAGGCGATGGTGACCGCTCCATGGTCCAGCTCGAAGCTCCGGCCGTCGTCCATCGTGACCGTCACGGGGTGGTTGGCCCGTCCGTGGTCAGGTTCGGTCTCGGCCACGGTGAAGTGCTGAGAGTCCTTGACGTGCGTGTCCGTGTTGGCCATGTACGTGGGCGGGTCGGAGGCGGGGAAGCTCTCTTCGACGGCCTCGTCCACGGTGGAGCCTTCAGCCTCGACCGAGACGTGCACGTAGCTCTCCAGGTCGGAGCGGAACTGCGGCTTGGCGTTGGTCAGGGACACCCGGTCCTGTGGTCGCTTGGGGCCGGCGATCGACGGAACGACCGTGGAGAGGTCCAGTTCCAGGTACTCGCTGAACTTGATCTCGACTGACGGGTCGTGCCAGAGGCCCTGCTCCTTGGCGTAAGCCTCCACGAGGGCGACGTTCTCGTCCGGCCGGCCCGTCAGGCGCAGGTAGTCCAGGGTGACGTCGTCGATCGGGAAGATCGCGGCGGTCGAACCGAACTCGGGGCTCATGTTGCCGATGGTGGCGCGGTTGGCCAGCGGCACCGCTGCGACGCCGTCGCCGTAGAACTCGACGAACTTGCCGACGACGCCGTGCTTGCGCAGCATCTCGGTGATGGTCAGCACGACGTCGGTGGCGGTGGCGCCGGCCGGGATCGAGCCGGTCAGCTTGAAGCCGACGACGCGGGGAATCAGCATCGAGACGGGCTGGCCCAGCATGGCCGCCTCGGCTTCGATGCCGCCAACGCCCCAGCCGAGCACGCCCAGGCCGTTGACCATGGTGGTGTGCGAGTCGGTGCCGACGCAGGTGTCGGGGTAGGCACGTACCACGCCGTCGACCTCGCGGGTCATGACGGTGCGGGCCAGGTATTCGATGTTGACCTGGTGGACGATGCCCATGCCGGGAGGAACGACCTTGAAGTCGTCGAACGCGGTCTGGCCCCAACGCAGGAATTGGTACCGCTAGCAGTTGCGCGGGTACTCAATTTCCATGTTGCGCTCGATGGCGTTGGCGTTGCCGAAAACATCGATCTGCACGGAGTGGTCGATGACCATTTCGGCCGGAGCCAGCGGGTTCACGCGGGTGGGGTCGCCACCAAGGTCCTTGACGGCCTCACGCATGGTTGCCAGGTCTACGACACAGGGCACACCGGTGAAGTCCTGCATGATCACGCGCGCCGGGGTGAACTGAATCTCCGTGTCGGGCTGGGCGTCGGGGTTCCATCCGGCCAGTGCGCGCACGTGGTCGGCGGTGATGTTTGCACCATCTTCGGTGCGCAACAGGTTCTCCAACAGCACCTTGAGGCTGAACGGAAGGTTTTGGGCACCTTCGACGGAATTCAACCTAAAAATCTCATACTTGGTTCCGGCTACATCAAGTTCGCCTTTGGAACCGAAGCTGTCCACATTACTCATCGTTGGACTCCTCTCGCCACAGCTTTTATCTTGCCACGCGGCAATCGGCCCGCTAGTTAGGCGGCCCTTACTCCCGTGCGGATACCGCGCCTCGTTTGGAGAGTATCCGGTACAGGATTTCGATGGCCGCGCAGCCCAGGACCACCACGCTCATCGTAGCGGCAAGCAACCCTCCGGTGGGGATCTGCAGGGCGAAGAACGCGCGCGCAAAAGGTACCGCCAGGACCAGGACCAGGACCGCTGCCATGGCTGCCACCAGGAGTGCGCGCCACCGGTCGAAGGGCCTGGCCAGGGCGCCGAGAACCCACAGGGCCACCAGCAGGACGGTTCCGGTGGTGGCCGTCTGGGCGGCCTGCAGCTGGGCCCCGGCGTCAAGGTCCGGATCCGGAACGGCGCGGGCGTAGCTGTACACAGCCAGGATGCAGGCGCTGATGATCAGGCCGGCCGGAACCGAGAACAGCAGACACCGGCGCAGGAATCCCGGCTGGTACCTGCGTTTGTTGGGCAGCAGGGCCAGGAAGAAGGCGGGAATGCCGATGGTGAGGGAACTGACGATGGAGAGTTGGCGGGGCAGGAAGGGGTACTGCCACAGCAACAGGCCGATGACCAGGGAGATCACCACGGCGTAGCAGGTCTTGGTGAGGAACAGGTTCGCCACCCGTTCCACGTTCGCGATGACCCGGCGGCCTTCGGCCACCACGCCGGGCATCCGCGAGAACTGTCCATCCAGCAGGACCAGCCGGGACACGGCCTTGGTGGCGGCGGCGCCGGAGCCCATGGCGATCCCGATATCGGCGTGCTTGAGCGCGAGCGCGTCGTTGACGCCGTCGCCGGTCATCGCGACCACGTGCCCGCGGCGCTGCAGCGCCAGGACAATGGCCTTTTTCTGTTCCGGGGTCACCCGGCCGAAAACCTGCTCACGTTCCAGTACCGCTGCCAGGGCGTCGGGATCGGTGGGCAGGTTCCTGGCATCGTAGCCCTCGCCAATATTTTCGAACCCCACTTCGCGGGCGACGGCGGCGACGGTGCGGGGGTTGTCGCCGGAAAGGACGCGCAACTGCACTCCCTGCTCCCGGAAGTAGGCCAGCGTGCGGGCGGCGTCGGCCCGGACCTTTTCGGTGAAGGTCAGCAACGCGACTGGTTGCCGTTCCGCGGGAAGGTGCGGACGGCCGTGCGTGCCGTCCGTTGCGGGGGCTCCGGCGTGGACCAGGACCAGGGCGCGCAGGCCGTCGGCGGCCAGGGCGCCCGCCCGGTGCAGGACCCCGGCATGGTGTGCATCCTCCGCGTCCAGCAGGATTTCCGGCGCCCCGAGCAGCCAGGTGCCCGCCGCGGCCTCCCCGGAACCGTCCGGTGCCGCGAAGGTCACGGCGCTCCATTTGCGGGCGCTGCTGAACGGGACCTGACCGGTGACGGCCGCCGCAGGTGTCCCCGGGAACGCCGGCCGCAGCGATGCCGCCGTCGGATTCGCGTTGTCATCAGCGCCCAGCCAGCCCAGCGCCTTGTCCCAACCGGGTGGCGGCGCGTCCGTCAACAGCTGATGCCCGGCCAGCACGATGGATCCCTCCGTCAGGGTGCCGGTCTTGTCCAGGCACACCATGTCCACCCGGGCCAGGCCTTCAACGGCGGGCAGTTCCTGCACCAGCACCTGCCGCCGGGCCAGGGTGACGGCGGCCAGGCCAAAGGAGATGCTGGTCAGCAGCACCAGTCCCTCCGGGATCATCGCCACGATACTGGCGACGGCGCTGATTACCGCCAGGCGCCAGTCGCCGCTGCTGATTGCCTGGGACCAGCCGCCGTGCGCCTGCATCTGGCCGTTGACCACCAGCACGATGATCGGCACCAACGCCCAGGTGATGTAGAGAATGATGCGGTTGATGGCGTTGCGGATCTCCGAATTCACCAGGGAAAAGCGTTTGGCCTCGTCGGTGAGCTGGCTGGCGTAGGACTCCACGCCGGCCCGGTGGACGCGGGCGGTTCCGGATCCGGACACGACCGCGGACCCGGAGAGTACTTCCTGGCCGGGAAGCTTGCCCACGGCGTCTGATTCCCCGCTCAACAGCGACTCGTCGATGTCCAGTCCCTCCGCGCTGAGCACCACAGCGTCGGCCGGCACCTGGTCCCCGGCGCGCAGGACCAGGACGTCGTCGTGCACGACGTCGGCCACCGCGAGCTCCTGCACCGTTCCGCCGCGCAGGGCGCGGGCCCGCGGCGCGTGCAGGATCGCCAGCCGGTCGAGGGTGCGTTTGGCCCGGTACTCCTGGGCAACGCCGATGGCGGCGTTGGCGGCCACGATGAAGCCGAAAAGGGCGTCGCGGAGGTCACCGACCAGCAGTACGACCACCAGGCATGCGCCGAGGACCCCGTTGAAGAGGGTGAACAGGTTGGCGCGCAGAATCTGCAGGACGCTCCGGCTGCTTTCGTGCGCCACGGCGTTGGTCAGGCCGGCGGAGACCCGCTGCTGCACCTGCAGGGGCGTCAGCCCCGCGGCGGCGAGCACGTCCGGGTCGAGTGCGGGAAGCGTTCGCCGCGCTTCCCGCCGCTGCAGCACCGCCGGGGGCACGGAGGGGTCCGGCCCCGCGGTGGGGGCACGACGGCGGGAGGACGGGGCTGGGGTCAAGAACCAGCTCCTGGCAACAGCAACGCGACGGTTTCCAAATGGTGGGTGTGGGGATATAGGTCGAAGGCCCGCAGCGCGGCCAGTTCCCAACCGGCCGCCCGGAAGTACCCGACGTCGCGGGCAAAGGACGCCGGGTCGCAGGAGACGTAGGCGATGCCCCGTGGCCCGGACGCGATCAGTTGGCGCACCACCGTTTTGCCGGCCCCGGCCCGGGGCGGGTCCAGAACGATCGCATCGAAGCGGCGCCGTTGGCCGTGCAGCACCCGCTCCACCCGGCCTTGCTGGATGTCCACGTGGTGGGCGGCGTGCAGGTTTTTCCTGGCGTCGCGGCTGGCCCCGGGTGATCCTTCGACCGACAGCACGGCGCCGTCGGGACCGACGGCGTCGGCGAGCGCGGCGGTGAACAGCCCGGCGCCCGCGTACAGATCGGCAACGGCAGCTCCGGCCGGCAGCAGGTCCCCCTCCTGGAGGAAGCCCAGTGCCGCCGCCGGCAGGACCTCGGGAGCGCGGCGGTGGATCTGCCAGAATCCGTCGCCGCTGACGCGGAACTCGTGCCCGACGGCAGTTTCGGCCACCCAGCCACGTCCGCGCAGGGGCGTCACCTGCCCGGTGTCCGGGTCCCAGCCGGCCACCGAGACAGCCGTTGGGGCGAGTTGCAGGATCTGCTGGGAGACGCGTTTGAGGATCTGTCCCGCTGCCTTGGGCGACAGGGCAGCGTCGGGAGCCAGGAGCACCAGGGGTGCCGACCCGTTGGCCGGGGCGGCGACCTCCACCCGGATCAGGCCGTGCAGGTCCACCTCCCAGAGTCGCAGGTCGTTGATGCCCGCCACGGCGAGCGGCATCTGCTGCACGGGCAGCACCGTTGTTGAGCGGTGCGCGTGCATGCCCAGCCTGCCGCCGGCAGTGACGGCAAAACCGGTTCTGGTGCGCCAGCCGAGCCCATCTGCTCCCGGGGTCCCGGCATCGACGTCCTCCACCCCGGAGGCGAGCAGGTCATCGGCTTCGAGCCGATCGGGCCCCAGCCCTGCGAGCCGCTGGAGCTGCTCACGCAGCACGGTCCCCTTCAGGGCCCGCTGGGCGGACCGGCTCAGGTGTCCCAGCTCCGCTCCACCCACGGGAACGTGGCCGCGATCGGCGGCCCGCAGCGCGTCGGCCGGCTCCCAGAAGTGCGGCACCCGGTCCGGTGATGCCTCCAGGACTTCCACCACGTCGGCCCGCCAGAAGCTTGCCCCCTCGTCCTGCCCGGTCAGCCGGACCCGCACGCGCTCCCCCGGCGCCGCATGCCGGACAAAGATGACCCGTCCCTGGTGCCGTGCCACGCAGTGGCCGCCGTGGGCGATGGGGCCGACAGTGACCGTCAGCTCTGTCGGGCGGGGACCGCCGGCTGCCGTCGTGCCCGCCGCCGCCGTGCCCGCCGCCGTCGTGCCCGCCGCCGTCGTGCCCGCTTCGGCGCCCGCTCCGGTGTCCGTCATCGCAGCTCCTGCAGGTTGTGCGCCTCTTCGGAGGACTTCAGCTGCCACGGAACGCTGGCGACCATCACGCCGCTTTCAAAGTGCAGCCGGGTCTTGATCCGCAGGGCGGTCTGGTTGTGCACCAGCTGCTCCCACCACTTACCCACGACGTACTCCGGGATGTACACGACCACCAGGTCCCGCGGAGATTCGCGTCGGATGGTTTTGATGTAGTCCATGATCGGGGTGATCGTTTCCCGGTACGGGCTGGCGAGCACCGTGAGCGGAACCGGGATCTCGAGCTTCTCCCAGTCCTCAACGGTTTTCTCCGTCTCTTCCGGATTGATGTCCACCGTGATGGCGTCCAGCCGGGAAGGGCGGGACGCCCGGGCAAAGGCCAGTGCCCGGAGCACCGGCTTGCGCACATGCGACACCAGCAGCACCGCGTGCACGCGGGACGGCAGCGCGCGCGGCGCCGCGTCCTGGTCCACGGCGAGTTCCTTGGCCACGTTGTCGTAGTGGGCGCGGATGCTCCACATGATCAGGAAGAGGACGAACATGGCCAGCAGGGCGATCCAGGCGCCCTGCTCGAACTTGGTGATCAGCACAATGACCAGCACGGTGGCCGTCATGCAGAAGCCGATCGTGTTGATGGTGCGGGACTTGAGCATCCGCAGCCGGCCCGCGGTGTCCTTGACCACCCGCAGCTCCCGGCCCCAGTGCCGGATCATGCCCAACTGGCTGGCCGTGAAGGAAATGAACACACCCACGATGTAGAGCTGGATCAGGCGGGTCACGTCGGCGTGGAAGGCCACGATCAGCACGATGGCGCCAAAGGCCAGGGCCAGGACGCCGTTGCTGAACGCCAGCCGGTCACCGCGGGTGCGCAACTGGCGGGGCAGGTAACCGTCCTGGGCCAGGATGGACGCCAGTACGGGGAACCCGTTGAACGCGGTGTTGCTCGCGAAGACCAAAATCACGCCGGTCGCTGCCACCACCACGAAGAAGGGAATGGACCCGTTGCCAAAGACCGCCGCGGCGATCTGGCTGATGGCCGGGTTCTGCACGTACCCTTCCGGCAGCGGCTGGCCGTTGAGCAGGAACTCGGTGGCCGGGTTCAGCACAATGTGGACCTTCGTGGCGGAGGCCAGATAGAGGATGCCGGCCAGCATGGCTGCGGCGATGCCGCCGAGCAGCAGCAGCGTGGTGGCGGCGTTCTTGCTCTTGGGTTTCTGGAAGTTCGGCACACCGTTGCTGATGGCCTCCACCCCGGTGAGTGCGGCTGCGCCCGAGGAAAAGGCCCGCAGCAGCAGGAACGCGCCGGCCAGGCCGGTCAGGCCCTGCTCAAAGTCCGGTTCCGGAATGATCTCCAGGGCTGCCGACTGCGCCAGCCCCAGCGTGCCGGTGATGCCCTGGAAAATTCCCACCAGGGTCATGCCGAAAATGCTGCCCATGAAGATGTAGGTCGGCACCGCGAACACGCTGCCGGCCTCCCGGATCCCGCGCAGGTTGACCAGGGCCAGGATCACGACGCCGGCGACGGCGATCAGCGTCTGGCTTCCGTGCATCCCTGGAACAGCGGTGGCGAGGTAGTTCGCCGCCGAGGACATGGAGACGGCGACGGTGAGCACATAGTCGACCAGCAGGGCCGAGGCGACGGTCAGGCCGGCGTACTTGCCGAGGTTGACATTGGCGATCTCGTAGTCCCCACCGCCGGAGGGGTAGGCGTGCACGTTCTGGCGGTAGGAGGCGACCACCGTGAGCAGCACCACCATGACCGCGATGCCCACAAAGGGTGAAATCGTGACGGCGGAGACTCCCGCCAGAGCCAGGGTCAGCAGGATTTCGTCGGGGGCGTAAGCGACGGAAGACAACGCGTCGGAAGCGAAAATGGGCAGAGCTATGCGTTTGGGAAGAAGTGTGTGGGCCATCCGGTCGTTACGGAAAGGACGGCCGACCAGCACCCGCTTGATCGCGTTGAAAAAAGTCAGCACGCAGTAACGGTAGTCGCTGGCCTTGTCAATGTCATGGCGGGCGTAATTGGCCAGCCCCGAGTTGTTCAGCAGATAATGGGCACAACACCCCGCAACGAGGAAACAGGAGCGCCAGTGGCACATTTCGTGATCATGGGATGCGGCCGGGTTGGCGCCACCTTGGCCCACACTCTGGAGGACGCAGGCCACTCGGTGGCCATCATCGACCAGGACGACCGGGCGTTCCGCCGGTTACGGACCGGCTTTGCCGGCCGCCGCGTGACCGGCGTCGGCTTTGACCGGGAGACCCTCAAGCACGCCGACATTGAAAACGCCTACGCCTTCGCCGCCGTGTCCAGTGGTGACAACTCCAACGTCCTGGCGACCAGGGTGGCACGGGAAACCTTCCACGTTCAGCACGTGGTGGCCAGGATCTACGATCCCGGCCGGGCGGAGATATACCAGCGGCTGGGCATTCCCACGGTGGCGGCGGTACGCTGGAGCGCCGACCAGGTGCTGCGGCGGATCCTGCCCGAAGCAAGCATCAACGGCGACTTCCGGGAGCCCTCCGGGCGGCTGATCCTCACCGAGGTGGCCCTGCACCCCGGGTGGATCGGGCGGCACGTGCTGGACATTGAGCGCGCTTCCGGCGCCCGGGTGGCATACCTGACCCGCTTCGGTGAGGGCATGCTGCCCCGCGCAGACACCAGCTACCAGCAGGGCGACACCGTGCACGTGATGCTCAACGTCGCCGACAATTCCGAAATCAGCCATGTTCTGGCCAGTGCCCCAGCCAAGGAGTCCGAGTGAAGGTTGTTATCGTCGGAGCGGGCGCCGTTGGCTCCTCAATCGCCCGTGAGCTGCTCTCCCACGGGCACGACATCCTGCTGATCGACCCCAAGCCGGAGGTGATCGGCCGCAGCGGGCTGCGCGGTGCCCGCTGGCTGGTGGGCGACGCGTGCGAGATCAGCACGCTCAAGGAAGCCAAACTGGAGGAAGCCGACGTCGTGGTCTCCGCTACCGGGGACGACAAGGTGAACCTGGTGGTCTCCCTGCTGGCCAAGACCGAGTTTGGCATCGGCCGCACGGTGGGTCGGGTGAACAACCCGAAGAACGACTGGATGTTCGATGACTCCTGGGGCGTTGACGTCGCGGTGAACACGCCCCGGCTGATGACGGCGCTCGTGGAGGAGGCAGTGGAGATCGGTGACCTGGTGCGCCTGCTGACGTTGCAGACCGGTGTTTCCTCGCTGGTTGAATTCACCGTGCCCGCGGATTCCCACGTGGTCGGCAGCACGGTGGGGTCCATTGACTGGCCCCTGGATTCGACCCTGGTGGCCATCCTGCGCGACGAGGCACCGATCACGCCCAGCGCCGACGATGTGGTGGATGGTGGGGATGAACTGTTCTTCATCACCACGATTGCCGCGGAGGATCAGCTTAGGGCGCTGTTGTCCCCGCGTCAGGGCTAGCACCCGGTTCGGCTGCCCGCGGAGTTGCAGCGGGGCCGGCCGCGGACGCGGTTGCTGCGGACGGGGTTGCTGCCGGTCGGCTGACCAGCCACGCCAGCCACAGTCCCAGCGCGTACAGCGGCAGGCCCATGATCAGGCGGGTCGCTCCGAGGGCCTCGACCTGGCCGGCCAGGAACAGCGGGAACTGCACCACCAGCCGCAGCCCCAGGACCGCGATCATAATCCAGGTCGCCACCGCGTAGGCGCGCAGCCGGGCCGGCTGGTGCCGCCAGTGCAGGCCCTCGTTGCGGACGTAGCCGAACGCGAGTCCCAGCAGGGGCCAGCGGAGCAGCACGGAGGCCAGCAGCGCCACGATGTAACCGGCGTTGGTGACGAAACCCCAGACATAGAAATTCTCCGCCTTGCCCGTGACGGCGCTCAGCACGGCGGAGATCACAACGCCGAAAATTCCTGCCAGGGCTTGCGTAAGGGGCGTTTTCTGCACCAACCGGGCCACGACGAACAGCACGGAGATGCCGACGGCGCCCATGATGGAGGGCTGCAGGTCCTGGGTCAGGGAGTAGATCACCAGGTAGACCAGGCCGGGCAACACCGTTTCGGCCATCCCGCGCCACCCTCCGGCGGCCTTGAGGAGGTCGATCTGACCGTTGTCCTTGCGCTGCAGGCCGGAGTTCGCTGCCGCTTCCTGGGCCAGAGCGGCGAAGGATAGCTGCGGGCTCGACGCCGGTTCAGCAGCGTTCGTGCCCGGTCCGGCTGGCCGGTCAGTGGAGCCGGCACCCGGCGCGGGTGCATCGGCAGCCTGAGCCGTTGTCGAGGCGGATCGGGCGGCCGGGCCGGCAGTTCCGTTGGTTGGGCCGGAAGCGGGAGCGCCGTGCTCGTGGGGTGACGTCAAGCTAGCTCTCCTGTTTGCCGATGATCTCGTAGCGGGGATTGAAAATGGTGGGCAGGCCATCCCTCTCGGCCACCATGCCCTCAAACCTCAGTTCGGTGCCGGCGCTGATGCCGGCTACCCGCCGCCTGCCCAGCCAAATGAGCCGAACCCGGTGGTTGCCCTGCTCCGGGCCCATATTCCGGGCCTCCGGGCTGTGCTTGTCCCTGTCGGTGACGATGGCGGTGAAGAACGGCGGAATGGAGGGAGGCTGAATCGTGACGGAGTCGATGAACCCCCGGCAGAGCGCCCTGCCGCGGAGCGGCAGCTCGGCGATGGGAGTCACCGCCGTGGTCCTGCCAGCCTGCTGGTGGGACATGCAGTCAGCCGACCTGCGTGATCTCGGGACCGCGGCGGAACGGCTGGCCGCCCTGGGCCGCCACCGGGTGGTCAGCCGCCACGTGCCCCGTCTCGTCGGCTTTGGCGTCGCGTGGCAGGGTCAGGGCCAGCAAGTCGCGCGGTGGGAGGGGGTTCTCTCCACGGACCACGACGACGCCGCGGAACAGCTGCTCCAACTCCGCCGCGGCATCACGGTCCAGGGCCGCATTGCCGCCGAATACGCCCCGCAGGAACCAGCGTGGCCCGTCCACCCCAATGAACCGGGCAACCCGGAATCCCGCCAGGCCGTCGGGGCCCTGGGCCGGGAGTTTGGCCAGCACTTCGGGACCGAAGCTGCCCTCCAATACCTCTACGATTCCGCCCTGGGAGGACACCGAGGCCGCGATCTGCCCGCGGATATCCGGCCACAGGTTCTCCGAGCGGGGGGCGGCGAAGGCCTGCAGCTGAAGGTTGGCGCTGCCCAATTCCAGGGTGACGGCGATGACCCGCTGGCTGGCTTCATCCATTTCCAGTCGCAGCTGGAGGTTTTCGTGCGGCGTGATGAGGAGGGCACCCAGATCGACGTACCCGTCGCGTCCCTCCACTTCGGAGATGTCGAAGGGCCCCAACGTGGCCCGTTCGTACTCCGGAGCGTTCGGTTCCGCGGCCTCGGCGGGTGTGTCGGGTCCGGTTACCGCGGAGCCTGTCCCGGCTACTGCGGAACCATCGGCCACCGTGACTGCGGAACCATCCGCCACCGTCGCATCATCGATCGGAGTTTCAGCTCCCGATGCCGCCTCGGCCATTCCGCCGTCGGCGTTCCCGGCCGCGGAGGCTTTCCGCGATTTCTTACCCAAGCCAAAAACCATGCGGGCCAGTCTCCTTCTTGACGTGTGTGGTGGTCAGCGTCCCTGGCCGGGCACGGCCGCTGCGTCCGGGCTGCCGAAGCCGCCCGTGGACCCGAATCCGGCCGAGCCGCGCACGGAATCCGGCAGTTCAGCAACGGGAACGAAGCGGGCGTGTTCCACCCGCTGAATGACCATTTGCGCAATTCTATCGCCGCGGACCAAACGGATGCCCTGGGACCTATCGGTGTTCAACAGTGTCACGGCCAGTTCTCCGCGGTAACCGGCGTCCACCGTTCCCGGGGCATTGACGATGGTCAGGCCGTGCCGGGTCGCCAGCCCCGAGCGGGGGTGGATCAGCGCCACGTACCCATCGGGTAGGGCCAGCGAGACTCCAGTGGGCACCAGGACCCGCTCCCCCGGCGCAATGTCCACATCGATGCGGGTGCGCAGGTCCGCTCCGGCGTCACCAGGGTGGGCGTACGACGGCGGCTCGATGCCCGGGTCCAGCATCTTCAGCTGCACCTCCAGGCGGCCGTCCGGTCCAAACGGGGACGAAGTTTTGGCGTTACTCACAGCAGACCATCCTAGTCGGGGCGGCAGGATGAAATGCCCAGGAAAAGGTGGAAAGCTGGAGCCATGTCCCCCGAGTCCTCCCCCACTGCCATGCCCGCCGCCACCGTCCTGTACGCGGAGCGCCTGTGGCCGACCATTTGGGTGTGGATCATCGCGGCGGGCATCTCGATGGCCGGCATCCTTATCCTGGCCCCCATCAGCATGGTGGCCGGTTACACGGCAGCGGTGGTCCTCTTCCTGCTGATGGGGACCCTGTTGGTGCTCTCCACCCCCCGCATCGAGGTGACCGCCGACAGCGTGCGCGTCGGCCGCGCCCGCATCGAACGGCGCTACGTGGGGACGGTCGAAAGTTTCCGGGGCGAGGATGCCACCGCCCAGCGGGGCCCCAAACTTCACGGGCTCGCCTACATGTGCATCCGCGGCTGGATCTCGCCGGTCGTTAAGATCGAAATCACCGACCCCGCCGACACGACACCGTACTGGCTTACCTCCACCCGCCGGCCCGAGCAGCTCGCGGCGGCGCTGTCCCCGTCCGCTGCCTCTCCCGCGGCCTAGCAGCACCCCTTTTCAGCCCTCGCAGTCGCGGCAGTACAGCAGGCCGTCCTTTTCCCTGGCGACCTGGGAGCGATGCCGCACCAGGAAACACGACGCGCAGGTGAACTCGTCAGCCTGCGCGGGAAGGACCTGCACCAGCAGCTCCTCCCCGGACAGGTCTGCTCCCGGGAGCTCGAAACTATCCGCTGCCTCCGCCTCGTCTTCGTCCACCACTGCCGATTGCTTGTCGGTCCGGTGGACCTTCAACTCCTCGAGGGAGTCCTCACTGATGTCCTCTTCTGTTTTGCGGGGCGCATCGTAATCAGTGGCCATGTTTCCTTGTTCACATCCCGTGGTCCCGGCACTTCTGCCGGTGGCAGCCTTTCTGCCCAGGCGAATTTGCCTGTAGGCAAAACGCCGAACGCCTGCGTTTTGTGCCCGGAATCCGCCTGTCAGGTTCCTGGGAAAGGCCGGAGGAACGAGCGCGTTTGCGCCACGCCTGCCCGGATAATAGGAAAAGTGGGGCATCGGTGGCAAAGTTTCGTGTGAATGCAGGGCTAGGGTGGAGGATTTATGCAGGATCTACGGTTGGTGGGTGTCCACGAGGACGGCGAACACCTGCTGCTCAGTGGAACCGGCGGGGACATTTTCCGTCTGCGCATCGATGAAGCGCTACGTGTCGCAGCGCTTCGCCCGGCCAGCCGCACGCCCGGATCGCGACCTGCCACGCCAGGCGCGCAGGCGCAGATGGTGCGACTGTCACCCCGCGACATCCAGGCGCAGATCCGTGCCGGCGCTTCGGCGGCGGAGGTTTCAGAAACCTCCGGCCTGCCTTTGGAGCATGTGCAGCGCTATGAGGGCCCGGTGCTGGCTGAACGTGAATATATCGCCCGGCAGGCGCGTGCCGTCGAGGTTTCCGCCGCCCTGCCCACCCATGACGGCTACCGCTCCGCGTTCGGTGACAACCCGGCAACGCTGGAGGAGATGGTGTCCCATCGCCTGGCCGCTTTCGGCATCAATCCCGACTCGGTGAGCTGGGATGCCTGGCGCCGCCAGGACGGCAGTTGGACGGTCATCGCTGACTTCGACGCCGAGGCGGCTCCCGCGGGTGCCAGCATTGGCGAGAACGCGCCGGCGCAGTGGACCTTCAGTCCGGGACGCCGCAGCATCCACAACGCCAACCGCTGGGCGCAGCAATTGAGCGAGCTGGAACCCCTGGACAGCCCCCTGCCGGCGCGCCGCTTGAGTGCCGTGACCGATCGACCCTTCGATTTTGAGACCGACGCCGCTGACAACGAGCCCGAGGCGGCGGTGCCCGCCGCGGAGCCCACGGACGGGCGCAGCGACGAGGACAGCCTGCTGGACATGCTCCGCTCCCGGCGGGGGCAACGCCTGGGTGTGGACGAGGACGAAGACGATGCCTTGGCGCTGCTGCTGACCAACGGTGTCCCCGGAGCCCACCCACGGCCGGACGAGCTGACCGCGAAAGCAGCGGCCGCCGATGAAACACCCGCCGCCCATGAAACACCGGCCGCCGGGTCGGTCCCGGGCGGAAGCGCTCCCGGCGCGGCGGCTCCCGAGGTTCCGGCGCCTTCCCGACTCCCCGGTCAGCAGCCGGAGGACGAGGACGGGTTCGCCGACCCCGAGGAGGCGGGAACCGCTGCTGAGGCGGGAACACCCGACCGCTCGGCGACGTACCGTCCGCTCAGCCTGGCTACCCGGCCGGTAGCGGATGACGCGCTGGCGCTGCACGAAGTAAGCACCCAGACCCGTGAGTTCCGGATGTCAGGCGCCCCCCGCAAGGCGGCGCAGGGCAACCGGAAGCCGGAAGCCAAACCGGCCGCTGCCGCCAGCGGGGAGCCGCGTCCCGCGGCGGAACGCAACGAGCGCAAGTCGGCGTTGAAGCCCAAGCGGTCCAGCGTGCCCAGCTGGGACGAGATCGTCTTCGGCAAGAAGGGCGACTAGCCCCGCCGCACGGGCAGGGTGCACACTTCCTCGTCGAACGGCAGCAACTGGTCCTTGCCGGCCAGCAGGTTCGCGCTGTGGGCAGTGACCCGCCGCATGAAGTGGCGCCGGCAGAGCGTTTCGTAGCCGACAGCCGGTACGTTGCCCGCGGGCGGGGCCGCCTCCGCCATGGCGACGTCACCGACCACTACCTGGTCGCCTTCCACAGTCATCACACCGTCCACGGTCCTGGCGTTGTGCGTGGCGCGGCGGCCACACCAGCACAGGGCTTCCACCTGTAGCACCTGAACCCTGTCAGCCAGCTCGATAAGCCGCTGCGAGCCGGGAAAAAGCCGGGTCCGGAAGTCCGCGGTGATACCAAAAGCAAACACGTCGGCGTCCATCTCGTCGACGATCCGTGCCAACTGCTCCACCTGCGTGGGCGTATAGAACTGCGCCTCGTCGCAAATCAGGTAGTCCACACGTTCGCCGTGAGTGCGGCGGTGCACCACTTCCTCCCAAAAGTCGGTGGCGGGATGCACCTCGACGGCCTCCGTCTGGAGACCCAGGCGACTGGAGATCCGGGAATCCCCTGCCCTGTCGTTGCAGCTGAACAGCACTCCGCCCCGGCCGCGGGCCCGGTGGTTGTAATCCATCTGCAGCGCCAAGGTCGACTTGCCGCAGTCCATGGTGCCAGAGAAGAAAACCAGTTCAGCCACGCCGCTGCCTTCCACCGGCGGGTACCCCGGCCATCGGCAGGCGCAGCAGGGGCACCTCCCGCTCGGCGCGGGTGAGGGAGCCATGCTGGCCGACAACGTCCAGCGCCGTGGCCGGAACCCGGCGGGTGTCGTAAAAGGCCACCGGTTCCCGTGCCGCAATCAGCACGTCCCCGATCCTGGGCAACACTTCGGGACGGACGGGACCAAACCAGCCTGCCTCAATGGCCTGGCGGCGGGTCAGTACCCATGCCTGGTTGCCGTGGCGTTCCTGCCAGGCCTGTACCAGCCGATCCTGCCCGGCTTCCCCGGCGTCCGGGTCCAGGTGCAGCTGCACCAGTCGTGGTTCCCCTGCGGTGTGCCGGACCCCTTCCAGCAGCGCCGGATCCGCCGAATAGTCGATGCGGAACTGTTCCGGGACGTCCACCATGCCGTGGTCCGCAGTGAGCAGCAGCAGGGTGTCGGGCGGCAGCTCGCGGGACAGGCGGCGGAGCGCGGCATCGAGCTCCTCGAACTGGTGCTCCCACCGGGCTGACTGGCTGCCGGAACCATGCCCCGCCTTGTCCAGCTCACTCCAGTAGAAATACATGAGCATGGACTCGTGGGCGGCCATGGCCTTGGCGGCGGCCTCCGTCCTGGCGTGCGGCGTGGAGGCGGGCAGGAATTCACTGCCGCGCAGCGCCGCCTCGGTCATGGCCGAGCCGGCGAATTTCGGCAGGCTGACCGTCGCGGTCGGAATGAGGGCCGAAAGTTGTTCGAAAACGGTGGGAAAGGGCTGCCAGGTGCGTGGGTCGATGGCCGGATCCCAGCCACCGAGCAGGTTCACCACCTTGTCCTGGTCCGGGTCCACCACGTCGTACCCCACCATGCCGTGCTGTCCCGGAGCCACTCCGGTGCCCAGGCTGGCCAGGGAAGTGACAGTGGTGGAAGGAAACGCGCTGGTGAGCGTCTGGCTATGCTGGGCGGAGCCACTTTCCGCCAGGGCCGCCCGCAGATACGGGGCGTGCGCAATGCGCTGCTTGAGCAGTGCCTTACCCAGGCCATCAACCAGGACCACGCAGATGCGCCGGGCGGCCGGAAGATTCAGGGCGTTCTCATATCCTGCAACACCCAGGGCAGCGGCGCAGCTGGGAAGCACTTCGGCGATGCTTGAACGCCCGTACGCGGGTGCGGCGGGAAGGGCTGGCTGAATGGCGATGCTCACCGGTAACGAATGCTCCTGTCCTGGCCGCTGCCGGTCAGCGGGGGTGGTGGCCGCGGTTCAACCGCGTCCCCAAGGCGGGAAAGCGTCCCCGCTGGGCCGTGTGCGGGTCCCCGGCCACGGGGACGCTGCTCGTGTTGACGGCGCGCAGTGAGCGGGCAAAGTACCTGGCGTCCTGCACGGCCTGCAGGCCGTCGGCCTCGGCGCTGATCCGCAGGGCAATGTCCTCCTGCGCCACGGTTCCGGTGTAGCCGTGGTCCGCGTCGCATTGCGGGTCGCCGCAGCTGGCCGGGCCAATGTCGATCCGCTGGCCGCCGGACCAGGCGATGGAGAGCGTCAATTCGCGCATCGCGTCGGAGGGCTTGTAGTTCTGCGGCTGGGCGTAGGTGTAACTCAGCACGACCGACCGGATCTGGCTCACGGGGACGGATTCGGTGGAGATCTGCGCGACCATCTGCTCGCCGGCTTCATCCAGCTGCTGGTCGTCCACGTGCGTGATGACCAGCATGTCTTCCGTGAGCACCAGTACGGTGATGTGCCGGTGCACCTCGGTACGGTCGAAGTGGGTTTCCAGGTGCACCAGGTGCGCCAGGCATTCCCGGCCGTCCAGGGCGTCCTCCACCACGTCCGAGACCAGCAGCGGATAAAAACCTGCACGTTCCAGGGCTGTCGAGAGCGTGTGTCCCTGGGCGCTTGAATGCGCGGCCGTACCAAAGGAGTTCATGCTGCCATTTTCACAGATGTACCAGCCGGCCGCGAATTCCGCTCCTGTATCCCGTTCCGGGATTCAGGAGCGCATGGCCCGGCGGGCGCTGTCAGTGCGCTGTGCCGGGTTGCCGATCCGCAGGTCGGCGGCCAGGATGGTCAGCCCGTCCGTCCCGACCAGGACCGGGTTGAGTTCCAGCAGACCCACCTCGGGGTGCTCGTCCTTAAGCACGGCCAGCCGGGCCGCCAGGTCCTCCAGGGCGGCGACGTTCACGGCCGGCAGCCCCTGGTAGCCGAAGAGCTTCCGGGAAGCCTTGGGAGCGCGGACCAGTTCCGCGACGTCGGCGCTGGTCAGGGGCGGCACCCGGTGGGACCAGTCGTCGAGCAGGTTGACGGCGTCACCGGCGAGGCCGAAGGACACCACCGGGCCCAGCAGCGGGTCCTCGATGGCCCGCAGGGTGCAGGACTGACCCACCGGGGCCATCGCCTGGACTTCCATGCCGAAACGGCCGTACGGCGCCAGCACCCGGCGCATGGAATCGATGTTGCGCCGCAGGGAGTCGGCGTCCTCAATATTGAGCCGGACCCCGCCCAGGTCAAGTCGATGCCGCAGGATCGGGTCCAGGGTCTTGAGCGCGACCGGCCAGCCGAGCCGTTCCGCTGCGGCCACCGCTTCCTCGTCGGTGGTAAACGCCACCGATTCCAGCACCCGTATTCCGTAGCTGCCCAACAGCTCACCCGCAATCGCCGGCGGTACCTGCAGGAGCGCGTCACCCGGAACGTCCTGCAGCAGCTCGTCAAGCCGAACGGCTACCGCCTGCGGATCGATGCCTGCGGGCAGGTCGAAAGCCGCCTGGTCGTGCTGGCGCCATTGGCTGTAGCGGACGACGGCGGCGAGCGCGGCGACGGCGGCTCCGGGATTCGAAAACGAGGGCACGCCCGGTCCCAGCAGGCCTTCCACCTGCAGGGCAGGATCCAGGTTGCCGGTGAACGCGGCGACCACGGGTTTGCCCGTTTGCCGGGAACACTCGTGCAGCACCTCGGTGATGGCATTCACGCCCACCCCGTTGGCCGGAAGCAGGGTCACGACGGCGGCATGCAGCGATGGCTTGCCCAGAACCGCCAACACCCGGCGGCGCAGCTGCGCCAGCGCCACCGACTGGCCGGACTCCAGGTCCAGGCCGGCCTCCAGCTCGCCCACCTGCAGCCCGTGTGCCTCCACCGCGTCCGCGACCACCTTGCCCAGGGCCAGCGAGTTGCTTAGTACTGCCACCGACGGCCCGGCTGGCAGGGGTTGGCTGACCACCAGCTGCGCCACATCGACCAGCTGCTCGACGGTTTCCACGCGGATGACACCCGCCTGCCGGAGCATGGCATCCAGGGCGCCGGCGGGGGCCTGCGTGGTGCGGACGGCGTGCCCGGGCGGCAGCCGCAACCCCATGACGTCTGACTTGGCTACCACCACCGGTTTCGTGCGGGCCAGCCGCCGGGCGATACGCGAGAACTTGCGCGGGTTGCCGATGGACTCAAGGTAGAGGCCGCAGGCGCGGGTGTCGTCGTCGTCCTCCCAGAACTGCATCAGGTCGTTACCCGACACGTCGGCGCGGTTCCCGGCGGACAGCAGGGTCGATACTCCCACCTGGCGCCGGCTGGTCGCCGCGTACAGTGCGACGCCGATCGCCGCCGACTGCGTGAAGAGGCCCAGGCCCCCGCGGAGGGGCAGCTGCGGAGCCATCGATGCGTTCAGGGATACCTCCGGCCGGGTGTTTGCCAGGCCCAGCGAGGCGGGGCCGATGAGCCGCATGCCGTTGGCGCGGGCCTGCCGGACCAGCGCCCGCTGGCGCTCGCTGCCGCGTTCGCCGTCGTCAGCGAAACCTGCCGTCGCGACCAGCAGCCCCTTGACGCCCGCGGCGGCGCAGTCCTCCACCACTGTCGCCACCTCGTCGTAGGGCACGGCGATCACGGCAAGGTCCACCGGCGTCGGAACGTCCCGGACGGAGGCGTAGGAGAGCCGGCCGGAGAGTTCCAGCGCGTCCGGGTTCACGGCGTGCACAGGGCCGGTGAATCCGCCTTCGATAACGTGCTCCAGCAGCTGGTAACCGATGCTGCCCCACTTCCTGCTGGCGCCGATAACGGCGACGGAAGCCGGGGCCAGGAGCCCGGCGACGCTGCGCGCTTCGGCGCGGTGTTCGCGGGATTCCATCACGGCACGGGACCGGTCGGTGGGGTCAATGTCGAACGCTAGGCTGACGACGCCGTCGTCGTAATGCCGGTGCACCTCATACCCGGCGTCGGAAAAGACGTCCAGCATCTTCCGGTTCTCGGGGAGTATTTCGGCGCTGAACCGGCGGATCCCGTTTTCGCGGGCGGCGGCGGCAAGGTGTTCCAGGAGGATTGATCCCAGCCCGCGGCCCTGGTGCCGGTCGGAGATGTTGAAGGCGACCTCCGCTTCGGTCCGGTCGTCCAGGCGGTCGTACCGGCCGATGCCGAGGATTTCACCGCCGGTGGTGATGACAAACGCCACCCGGTCCCGGTGGTCCACCTCGGTGAACCGGCGCAGTTCCTTGTCGGTGAGCTTGGCCTTGTAGGTGAAGAACCGCAGGTAGACGGAGTTGCGTGACTGCGCCATGTGGAAGGCCTGGACGGCCGGCGCGTCAGCCGGGGTGATGGGTCGCAGGTGGGCTGTGCCGCCGTCGCGCAGCACGACATCGGCCTCCCAATAATCCGGATATACACCGTCCCGCGGCTGATCCACCATAGACTCACTGTACCGACACGCGGGAATCCGGTGCATCGTGCTGCCCTGCGCCGTCCCCGTCGGTCCCGCCGCAGTAACTCGTTGTCCCGCAGCAGTAAGGAACCAGCGTTCGCATGGCCAAGCGCCAACCACCGGCAGCAGCCGAACCGTTCGACGAGAAGATCATCGAAATCGATGTCTCCAGCGAAATGGAGGGCTCTTTCCTGGAGTACGCCTACTCGGTGATCTATTCCAGGGCCCTGCCCGACGCCCGTGACGGGTTGAAGCCGGTACAGCGGCGCATTCTGTACATGATGAGCGACATGGGACTCCGGCCGGACCGCGGCCACGTCAAGAGCGCCCGCGTGGTAGGCGAGGTGATGGGTAAGCTGCACCCCCACGGTGACGCCGCCATCTACGACGCCATGGTGCGGATGGCGCAGGACTTCTCGCTGCGGCTGCCGCTGATCGACGGGCACGGCAACTTCGGCTCGCACGACGACGGTCCGGCGGCGCCCCGCTACACCGAAGCCCGGCTCGCGGCGGCCGCCCTGGCCCTCACGGATGACCTGGACGAGGACGTCGTCGATTTCGTCCCCAATTACGACAATCAGCTGCAGCAGCCGGACGTCCTGCCGGCCGCTTTCCCCAACCTGCTGGTCAACGGCACCACGGGCATCGCGGTCGGCATGGCCACCAACATGGCGCCCCACAATCTGGGCGAGGTGATCGCCGCCACCCAGCACCTCATCGCGCACCCGGACGCCGCGCTGGAGGACATCATGCGCTACGTCCCCGGCCCCGACCTGCCCACCGGCGGGCGGATCGTCGGCCTGGACGGCATCAGGGACGCCTACGCCACGGGCCGCGGATCGTTCAAGACGCGGGCCAAGGTAGAAGTCGAGCAGCTGTCGGCCAGGCGGACCGGCCTGGTGGTGACGGAACTGCCGTACCTGGTGGGACCGGAGAAGGTGATCGAAAAGATCAAGGACGCCGTCAATGCCAAGAAGCTCCAGGGCATCAGCGACATCGTTGACCTCACCGACCGCAACCACGGCCTGCGCCTGGTGATTGAACTCAAGAACGGCTTCAACCCGCAGGCCGTGATCCAGCAGCTCTACCGCTACACCCCGATGGAGGATTCCTTCGGCATCAACAACGTCACCCTGGTGGACGGGCAGCCGCAAACCCTGGGACTGCTGGAACTGTTGCGGGTCTATGTGCAGCACCGCATCTCCGTGGTGCGCCGTCGGACCAGTTTCCGGTTGGGCAAGAAGTAGGACCGCCTGCACCTGGTGGAGGGCCTGCTGATCGCCATCGTCGACATTGACGAGGTCATCCAGATCATCCGCTCCTCGGATGAGGTGGCCGCTGCCCGCGAACGGCTGATGGCCATCTACGACCTGACCGAGATCCAGGCCAACTACATCCTGGAACTCCGGCTTCGACAGCTGACCAAGTACTCCCGGATAGACCTGGAAAAGGAGCAGGCCGAACTGCGCCGCGACATCGAGGAACTGGAATCGATCCTGGCGTCCGAGCAGAAACTGCGCACCTTGGTCTCCACCGAACTCGGTGAGATTTCCGCGAAGTACGCCACCGCCCGGCGCACCGTCCTGCTCGAGTCGGAGGCGGTGGCCCCCAGCGTGGCCAAGGCCCTGGCCGCCGGCGCCACCGACGGCAAGGTAAAGGCCGCGCCCCTGGCCCTGGAGGTCGCGGACGAACCATGCTGGGTGCTGCTGAGCACCTCCGGCCAGATCGCCCGGACCAGCAACCGCGAGCCGCTCACGGACAACGGCCAGCGGATCAAGCACGACGCGCTGCGCTCCGTGGTAGCCACCAGCGCCCGGGCCGAAATCGGCGCCGTCACCTCCACCGGACGGATGCTCCGACTGCAGGTTGTGGACATGCCGGTGCTGCCGCCCACGGCGGGCCTGCCCAACCTGGCCGGTGGCGTGCCCGCCAAGGAATTCCTCACCCTGGGCAAAGGGGAATCCCTGGTGGCCTTCACGGCCCTGAACACGGTGCTCGCGCTGGGCACCGAACAGGGCGTCGTGAAACGGGTCTCCCCCGAATACCCCCTGAACCGGGACGATTGGGAGGTCATTTCGCTCAAGGACAAGGACCGGATCATCGCCGCCGCGCCGGCCTCAGATGACGACGACCTCGTTTTCGTAACCCGCCAGGCGCAGCTGCTGCGCTTCCCCGCCTCCGCTGTCCGGCCTCAGGGCCGCACCGCCGGGGGCATGGCAGGGATCAAACTGGGTCCGGGCGACCGCGTGCTGAGCTTCTCCGTAGTCGCCGCCGAGGACCCGGACGCCGTCGTGGTGACCATCGCCGGCAGTTCCAAGGCGCTGCCCGGCACGGAAACCGGCAGCGCCAAGGTGACGGCCCTTGCCGAATACCCGGTCAAGGGCCGGGCCACGGCAGGAGTGCGTGCACACCGCTTCCTGCGCGGGGAGGACCTGCTGCTGCTCGCCTGGGCCGGGCATGGCCCGGCGAAGGCCACCTCCGCGGCGGGCATCGCCAGGGCCCTGCCAACCGAACATGGACGACGTGACGGTTCGGGCATCGCGCTGGCCCAGGCGGTGGAAGCCGTGGGGCCGAGCCTGACCGGTGGCCAGTCGGGCTAAACTACCCGCCATGGGAATCGTGCCGGATGACAAGGACTGGACCTGGGTGCTGTCGCAGCGCTGCCCCGACTGTGGCTTCGTCGCAGCCGAGGTGACGCCGGCGGAGGTGGCGGGCAGCCTGCCACAGCTGTTGCCGCGCTGGGACGCCGTGCTTCGTCGGCCCGGGGCTACGCAGCGGCCCGACGACAGCACGTGGTCGGCCTTGGAATACGGCTGCCATGTGCGGGACGTGTTCGATGTGTTCGACCGGCGGCTGCAGTTGATGCTTGCCACGGAGGATCCCCTCTTCGACAACTGGGACCAGGACCAGGCAGCCCTGGACGGGAACTATGCCTCCGCCGACCCGGCAACGGTGCGGGCGGAACTGCTGGCCGCCGGGGCCGAGGTGGCGGCCTCCTTCGCTGCCGTCCGCAAGGAGCAGTGGCAGCGCAGTGGGCGCCGCAGCAACGGTTCCCTGTTCACGGTGCACACCCTCGCCGGGTACTTCCTGCACGACGTCGTCCACCACCTGCACGACGTCGACGGCTGAATCCGCGGGGACGGGTGCCAGAGCTGCCAGCGTCAGCCGGCGCCGGGCAGGACCAGGTCCCAGGCGACCGAGCGGTGCGTGGGCTCATAGCCCAGGCCCTGGTAAAGCTTCAGGGCGCCGGTGGGATTCTCGGTGTCCACGTCCAGCGTTGCGTACGCCATCCCGTCCGCCCGGAACCGGTGCATCGCGTCCACCAACAGGGCAACCGCGATGCCCCTGCCGCGCCAGGGCCGACGCACGCCGAGCAGATCCGTGTAACCCTCCTCGCGGCCTGAGTTCTGCTGCACCTCGGGGTCGTAGCTGGCCAGCTGGTACCCCACCACCTCGCCGGTGCCGCGGGCCACGGCAACGGCGCTCCACTGCGGCCTGGACAGCGGTGAATGCACCATGAAACCCCACGCCTCCGGATCCCGAGGCTCTGAACCCCAGTGATCCGCGAACGCCTCGTTGTGCGCCACCCGGACGGCCTCCGAGAGCGCGTCCGTATAGGGCACGATGTCGATGCCCGGGGGCAGGGTCACCGGCGGCAGACCGTCGTTCAACGGGCGGCGCATTTCGGTGAAGTACCGGACGATGGAGAATCCGTGTGACGCGAACAGCGCCTGCGCTGCCGCGTTGCGCTCTTCCGCGTGCCCGCGGGCCACGGCAGGAGTCATTCCGTCCTCGTCAAAACGCTCGGCGACCCGGGCGAGCTGCCAGTCCACCAGTACGGACCCCAGTCCCCGCCGCTGCCAGGCCGGGTCCACGCCGCCGTGCAGGTGTGCTTTCGGCCCTTCGGCGTTCTTCGTCACCCGTACAAAGGCCCTGGCCGTGCCTTCCGCGTCGACGGCCAGCAGGCTGTTGACCGCCGGGTCGTTCTTGCTGGAGGCGAACACGTCCTCCAAATCGGAGCGCCGTTCATGCCACGCCGGCTTTTCGGCTGCGGCGATGCGCTCGATCAGCTGCAGCCAGGTGTCCGTGTCCGCGGGCGTGATGGGCCGAAAGGTGAGGCCCGGAAAGACCGGCCAATGTGGCGGGAGTTGGCTCATCGGACCAGCGTAACGGCGTCGGTCGCGCGTGGGCCAGCAGTCAGGGAAAGGGCCAGGACATCGTCGCCGTCCGAACAGGCCGCCGCATCATGGGTGACCAGAACCACTGCCTTGTCCGACAGCCCGGCCCGCAGGTCCCGCATCAGCGACTCCGCGGCGGCGCTGTCCAGATGCGCCGTCGGCTCATCGAGCAGGACGACGTCCGCGCCGGCCAACAAGGTCCGTGCCACTGCCACCCGCTGCCGCTGCCCACCGGACAACCTGCTGCCGGAGGGCCCGATCCCGGTGTCCAGTCCCGCCGGAAGTTCCGCCAGGAGCGGTTCCAGTCCGACGGCTGCCAGGGACTGGAGCAGTTCGGCCTCGGTGGGGGCGGAATTCCGGGGGCGGGCCAGCAGCAGGTTGGCGCGAAGGCTCGAATCGAACAGGTGACCCTGCTGCGGGCACCAGGCGATGCGCCCCCCTGCGGTCCGCGTCCCGGAGACCGGTGGCAGGAATCCGAGCAGGACCGCGAGCAGGGTCGACTTTCCTGAGCCGGACGGTCCGGTCACGGTGAGCCAATCCCCCGGGCCAACGGCGACGTCGAGGTTGGTCAGTACCGGAGCCGGCGCGTCCGGCCAGGCCGCAGTCACTGATGAAAGCCGCACCCCACGCGCGAGCTCCTCCGCCTCAACCGGCGTGTCCCCGGTGGAAAGACGTTTTTCGGGCCGCGTGTCCGTGCCCGGGAAACGGTCCCCGCCCGGGAGGCGTGCTCCGTGCGGCGGGTCCGGCAGCAGGTCGACGGCAAAGCGAGCCAGCACCGTGTTGAGAGCCGGCCACAGACGTACAGCACCGGCTACACCGGTGAAGGCGTCGAAGAGTGCCAGATTCAACAGCACCAGTCCGGCGAGGACCTCCGCCGGCAGGGTCCCGGTGGCGACGAGCGGCGAGCCGATGGCAAGGACCGCCAACGCGCCGATGGCGGTGCTGAGCACCAGCAGCCCTTGGGCCAGGCCCTCGGACCGGGTGGCTTTCCGCACTGCAGCGGTAGCGGCAGAGTCTGCTGCCCGAACCCCGTCGAGCACACCACGCTCGGCCCGGTTGGCGCGCAGGTCGTTCGCCGCGCCAAGCATCGCAGTAATGCGCCGGAGGACGGTTGAGCGGTGCAAAACTTCCGCGGCGCTGGCCGCCCCGTCCACCCTTGCCGCCAGCAGCGGGCATACCAGCAGCGCAGCGGCCAGCACTGCCACCTGCGCCGGAAGCGCGGCCGGCAGCAGCAGTCCGGTGCTGACGGCGACCGCGACGGCGCAGAACAGTCCGGCGACCGGTGGCAGTACCACCCGGGGGGCCAGGTCGCGCACGGTGTCCAGGTCGCCGATGAGGTGGTCCACCGCTCCCTCACCACGCAGCAGCGAGCGCCGGGCCAGGATCCGGTGGCTCAGTGACTGCCAGACCCGCACCCGCAAGCGGGTCAGGGCAGCGAAGAGAGCGTCGTGCAGCAGCAGTCGCTCCCAGTAGCGCGCCACGGCCCGGGTGAGCCCGAAGAAGCGCACACCCGTGATGGCGACCAGCAGGTAGAGGATCGGTGGTTGCTGGCTGGCCCTCACGATCAGCCAGCCGGAAAGTCCGGTGAGCGCGAGCGCAGAAAGCGTGGCCAGGACGCTGCAGAGCACGGCGAGCAGGAAGGCCGGACGCCACGGCTCCAGCACCCGGACCAGGACGCGCAGACGGGTGGCCAGCGGAACCGGCGGTTCACGTTCCGCCTCAGCACCGGCAGCAGCGACGCCGGTGACGGCGGTCAGGCCGGCCTCGATGCCTGCCGTTAGGAGGCCTGCTTCGGCCGGGGAAGCCGGAACGGACATCGTCTCTGCCGGGAGGTCCTTTCCACCGTCAGCGCCGACCAGCTGCACCACCTGGTCGGCGAGGGCCAGGGTGCCGGCAGCGTGAGCCACCAGCACGACGGTGACCCGGTTCCGCAGGGAGGCAATCACCCGTTCGACGATTCCGGCCGATGCGGCATCAAGGTGGGCGGTGGGTTCATCGAGCAGGAGCACTGTGGCACCGCCGTCGATGCGCACCAGGGCGCGGGCCAGGGCCAGGCGGCGCAGTTCCCCGGGGCTGAGTTCAGCGGGATGGCGCTCGGCCAGGGCACTGATGCCGACGAGTGCCAACGCCCCGCTAACGGCGGCGTCCCTGGCGGTGTCGGGTTTTCCATCCGCTGCAACCGCCACACCCCCGATGGCTGTTTCTGTCCCCGCCGCGCCGGATCCGGCCGGTACCGCGGCATAGAACAGCACCTCCGCCCGGACGGTGTCCGTCACAGTTGCCGGATGCTGGGGAACCCAGGCCACCCGGTCGGAGTCGAGCCCGCAAACGGTGCCTGCCACCTCAACGCCTTCTCCGGTCCGTAGTTGACCGGTCAAAACATGCAGCAGGGTTGACTTGCCGCATCCGCTGGGCCCCGCGAGCGCCGTGATCTGGCCTGCCGGAGCCCGGAACCCTATTCCCTTCAGGACCGGGTGCCGCCGGTCCTGGTAGCGGACCCGAAGCCCGGAGACGACCAGGTCCACCGGCCTCGTCCCGTGCCCCTCCGAGCCCTGCTGGTTGACATCGGCGAGGGCAGGAACCTCCGGGCGGTGCAGCACGGCGTCGGCGCGTGCCAGGGCTTCCCTGCCGTCGTCACTGGCGTGATGGGCAGTGCCCAATTCCCGCAACGGCAGGTAGCACTCGGGAGCAAGCACCAGGACCAGGAGCCCGGTGGCCAGGTCGAGTTCCCCGTGCACCAGGCGAACACCCACAAACACCGCGACCAGTGCCACGGAGATCGTTGAGATCAGTTCCAGTGCCAGGGAGGACAGGAAGGCCACGCGCAGGGTCGCCAACGTGGTGCTGCGGTATTCCTCGGACACGGTGCGCAGCGCCTCGGTCTGGGCCCGGGCCCGGCCCAGTCCCACCAGGACGGGCAACCCCTTGGCGAGTTCCAGCAGGTGGTTGGACAGCCGGGATAGCGCCGTGGCGGCCTCGGCCGTCCGCTGCACGGTGTGCTGGCCGATCAGGACCATGAACAGCGGCACCAGTGGCACGGTCAGCACCACGATCAGGGCGCTGACCCAGTCAGCCAACAGGATGCGGGCTCCGATCAGCAGCGGCACCACGGCGCAGCTGACCAGCGCCGGCAGGAACTGGGTGTAGTAGTTGTCCAGGGCGTCCAGCCCGCGGGCGGCAAGCACGGCACCGGCGCCCTGGCCGCCGTCGTGCCCGCCGTCGCGGACCAACCGCTCCGCCAGGCGGTGGCGCAGGTCCTCCTTGGCGCCCAGGGCGGTCCTGCGTGCCTGCACCTGCTGGGCCCAGACCGAGACGGCACGGACCACGGCGGCTGCTGCTGCGACCTGGAGGGCGCCGGTGAGATTGCCGCTGCCGGTCACGGCGCTGACCATGCCGGTAACCACCGCTTCGGCGAAGACCGCCAGGGCCAGGGCCTTCAGAGCGCTGAGCACACCCAGGCGGTAGAGCCCAGGCCGGGACGCGGCGGGAAAGGGCGGGCGCGCGGACATGTCAGCGAGGTCCGGCGACCGGGACGACGTCGTGCGCGGCCGGCAGGTGGGCGGCGGAAACGCGTTGCCGGAACACCCAGTAGGTCCAGCCCTGGTACGCCAGCACCAGGGGCAGCCCGACGCCGGCCACGATGCTCATCAGACCCAGTGTGTAGCTGCTGGAGGAGGCGCTGGTGACGGTGAGGTCCCAGGCACTGTTCAGGGTGGATGGCAGCACCACGGGGAACACGGAGCTGAACGACGCCGCGCTGCCGGCCAGCAAAAACACGCCCATCCCCGCAAAGGCCAGGCCCTCCCTGCCGCGCCTGGCCTGCAGCCAGGCTCCGATCAGGGCCGCGGCGGCCACCATCAGGAGCAGCCACCCGATGGCTTTGCCGCAACGGGCGACCACCAGCACGGCCCAGGCCACCAGGGGAAGAACCCCCGCCGGCAGCCATCGGACGAACAGCACCCTGGCCCGGTGCCGGACGGTTCCATCCGACTTCAGCGCCAGGAACGCTGCCGCATGCAGCAGGCAGAACCCCACAACGGCGAAGCCGCCCAGCACCGCGTAGCCGTTGAACCAGGCGAAGGCGCCTCCCACCCGGTCACCGTTGGCGTTCAGTGGCAGGCCGGTGGTGGTCAGCGCCAGTGCCGCCCCCACGCCAAAGGCGGAGACGAATGATCCCAGCGCGATCGCCCAGTCCCAGCGTGCACGCCAACGCACGTCGTCGACTTTGCCTCGGTACTCGAAGGCCACGGCACGGAAGATCAGGCCGAGGAGCACGAACACCAGCGGCAGGTACAGCGCGGAGAACAGGGAGGCGTACCAGAGCGGGAAGGCAGCGAAGGTCGCGGCGCCGGCGGTGATGAGCCATACCTCGTTGCCGTCCCAGACGGGACCGACGGTGTTGAGCAGCACCCGCCGTTCGGTGTTGTCGCGGGCGAAGACTTTCATCAGCATGCCGACGCCCAGGTCAAATCCTTCGAGGAAGAGGTAGCCCGTCCAAAGGAATGCGATGAGGACGAACCACAGGGTGGGAAGGAAGGGTGCAGCGGTTTCCATGGTGGTCCCTTTCAGTAGGCGAAGGCGAGGACGTCGTCGGCGACCGGGGATCCGGGGCCGCCGGCCGGGCCGGCACCGCCGTCGTCGTCGTGCGTGTTCTGGCCGCCGTCGACGCCGTGTGCCTGGTGGGCGCTCCTGGCCGCGGCCAGTTCGGGCATGGCGGAAGCAACACCGCCGCGGACGTAGCGGACCAGGAGCCGCACCTCGATGACCAGCAGCACGCCGTACACGGCTGCCAGCGCCAGGAGGGAGAAGATCAGTTCGGCAGCTGAAACGCCCGGCGAGACGGCCGCGGCGGTGAACATGAAGACCTGGTCAATGCCGCTCAGCTGCGGGTTGGGTGCCACGACGAAGGGCTGGCGCCCCATCTCGGTGAAGATCCAGCCGGCCGAGTTGGCACCGAACGGGGCCAGGATGCCAAAGACGGCCAGGCGCATCAGCCACGGGGACCGCGGCACGGTGCCCTTGCGGGTCAGGTACAGGGCCACCAGGGCGGCCAGGGCTGCGAGGCCGCCGAAGCCGATCATGATCCGGAAGCCCCAGTAGGTGACGGCCATGACCGGTACGTACTCGATCTGCTGTCCGGCGCGGTCCCCGTAAATGGGGTTGTCAGGCAGGGTGGTGCCGTACTGGTCCTGGTATTCGGGCACCAGGGTGTTGACTCCCTTGACGTCGGTGCTGAAGTCGCCGTGCGCCAGGAAGGACAGGAGTCCCGGAACCTCAATCACTGCCGTGACATCGTCACAGTTGCGGCTGCCGGGATCTCCGATGGAGAGCACGGAGAAACTGGTCCCGTCATGGCACGCTGCCTCGGCGGCGGCCATTTTCATGGGCTGCTGCTGGAACATCAGCTTGCCCTGCAGGTCACCGCTGATCGCCGTTCCGGCGAATGCCAGCATGGCCACGACGGCGCCGATGCGCAGCGAGCGCAGCCACACGGCGTGGTCCGTGCGGTCCCTGGTGGGCTGGGTTTCGGATGCGCCGACGACGACGCGGCCCCTTGCGTCCACGGTGTCGATGCCGTCCCTGCGGCGACGCCAGAGGTGGTACCAGGAAATGCCCAGCAGGAACCCCCCTGCTACGGCGAGGGCACCGGTCAGCGTGTGCGGGAACGCCACCAGGGCCGTGTTGTTGGTGAAGACGGCCCAGGCGTCCACCATGCGTGGCCGTCCGTCGACCAATTCCACTCCCACCGGGTGCTGCATCCAGGAGTTGGCCACCAAGATGAAGTACGCGGAGAACACGGAGCCCGATACGGCGATCCACAGGCAGGCCAGATGAATCCGCGCGGGCAGTTTCTTCCAGCCGAAGATCCACAGGCCAAGGAAGGTGGACTCCACAAAGAACGCCAGCAGGGACTCCATGGCCAGCGGGGCGCCAAAGACGTCACCGACAAAACGGCTGTACTCGCTCCAGGCCATGCCGAACTGGAACTCCTGCACCAGGCCGGTGGCCACGCCCAGAATGAAGTTGATCAGGAACAGCTTTCCCCAGAACTTGGTCATTCGGAGGTATTCCTCCTTGCCGGTACGCCGCCACAGGGTCTGCAGCAAGGCCACGAGCAACCCCAACCCGATGGTCAGCGGGACCATCAGGAAGTGGTAAACCGTGGTGATGCCGAATTGCCATCGGGCAATGTCAAGAGCTTCCATGCGCACCTCACCTCAAGGGCTGCGGCTGCTGCCGCGGCAGATGTTCTACGGCTTGTAGAAATACAACTTCTACCCACTGTAGAACATTTTCGGAGAAACAGGTATCTTGGTAGCAATACAGCTGAAAAGCGACTGCCGGTACGAGAAATAAGGATCACCATGGCCACATTGGGAGAGCTCGAACGGGCCGTCATGGACTTGCTATGGGAGCACGATGAAGCCATCACGGCCAACGCCCTGCGCGACCTGCTGTCGCAGCGGCCGGCGGGCAGCGGCAGGGACGGTACCGACACCAAGGAACTCGCCGTCACCACAGTGCTGACGGTCCTGTCCCGGCTGGAAAAGAAGGGACTCGTCGAACGGGAGCGGAACATCCGGCCACACCGGTACCGTGCCGTCACCTCGCGGGCGGACCACACCGCCGAGTTGATGTTGGAAGTCCTGGGATCAGCTCCTGACCGGGAAGCCGTACTGGCCCGGTTCATTGGCACCGTCAGCGACGGGGAAGCTGCGACACTGCGCAAACTGCTCGGCCGCGACTAGGCACCGGACCACCGGCAGCGGCGACCGCAATGTTCTGGACCTCCTGGTTCCTGGCGATCCTGGCCATCATCCTCGCCTGGCCGGTGCCGCTGCTGCTTTCCCGCGCCCGGTGGACCGCGCGCTCACCCTTCGCGGCGATGACCCTGTGGCAGGCCATCGCACTGGCCGGTGGGCTCTCCATGATCGGGGCCATGCTTGTCTTTGGGCTGGTTCCGCTTGGGGACGACCTGATCTCGGGGCTACGGAACCTGGCAGCGATCATGCTCGGCAGGCCCACGGATCCCCCGGCAGCCGGGGCGCAGCTGCAGTTCTGGAACGTTTTCGCACTGAGCGCCGCGGGTCTGCTGTTCAGCCACCTCGTCTTTACGCTGCTGTTGACCTACGCGCGCATCCAGCGACAGCGCCGCAGGCACCGGGAATTGCTGGAACTGCTGAGCTCCCCCGCCTCCGGCCGGCCCGGAACCGTG
This sequence comes from Micrococcaceae bacterium, assembly GCA_025465475.1. Classification (GTDB taxonomy): domain Bacteria; phylum Actinomycetota; class Actinomycetes; order Actinomycetales; family Micrococcaceae; genus Arthrobacter_M. The sequence goes on along the minus strand of JAODMR010000025.1, from coordinate 20,280 downwards.
GTGATCAGCCACGACGTACCTGTCGCCTACTGCCTTCCCGGAGGCGCCCGCTCCGTGACAGTGCTCTCCGATGGGCTGATGAACCTGCTGGAGCCCGAGGAGTTGCGGGCGGTCCTGATTCACGAAAAGACTCACCTGGTGCAGCGCCATCACCTGCTGCTGTGGGCGTTCGCCGCCTGGCGGTACGCCCTGCCCTGGCTGCCCACCTCACGCCTGGCCCAACGGGCGGTCAACTCCCTGATCGAGATGCTGGCCGATGATGTGGCCCTGCGCTCGGTGGAAAGAAGCACCCTGGTCAAGGCCATCGCACTGGTCGCCAGCGGATCGGCGCAGGTCCCTGCCAGCGAGCTGATGGACTCGGAGGACGCCCGCATCGATACGCCGGAAACCACTTCCGCCCGGCTGAGCCGGCTGCTGTCCCCCGCGCCCCCGTTGCCCGCGTCCGCTGCGGCGGCGGTGCAGGTGGTGTCAGTGCTGCTGCTGGCCGTGCCCACGGCCGCGCTGCTCCTGCCCGGACTGCTCAGGTAGCCAACGCTGCCAGGGCAGCGGAGGCAGCTGAGGCAGCGGGTCCAATTGACCCGCGGCCTCAGGCGTCGATGCGTTCGCGGTCCAACGAGGAACTGCCAGCAATGATGAAGTCCTTGCGGGGCGCGACATCAGAACCCATCAGGAGTTCGAAGGTGCGCTCGGCCATCTCGGCGTTGGCCGCCGTGACCCGGCGCAGGGTGCGGTGCCGGGGGTCCATCGTCGTTTCGGCGAGCTGCCCGGCGTCCATTTCACCCAGGCCCTTGTAGCGCTGGATTGGCTCCTTGTACCGCTTGCCCGATTTTTCCAGCCGGGCCAGCAGGGCATGCAGTTCCTGCTCGCTGTAGGTGTACACCATCTCATTCGCCTTGGCCCCGGCGTTGACCACCTCCACCCGGTGCAGCGGCGGCACGGCGGCGAACACCCGGCCGGCGTCGATCATGGGGCGCATGTAGCGGAAGAACAAAGTCAGGAGCAGCGTGCGGATGTGCGCCCCGTCGACGTCGGCGTCGGTCATCAGGATGACCTTGCCGTAGCGGGCCGCCTCAAGGGCGAAGCTGCGCCCGGAGCCGGCACCCACCACCTGGATGAGGGCAGCGCACTCGGCGTTGGAGAGCATGTCCCCCACGGAGGCCTTCTGCACGTTTAGGATTTTTCCGCGGATGGGCAGCAGCGCCTGGAAGTCGGAGGAGCGGGCCAATTTGGCCGTGCCCAGGGCACTGTCTCCTTCGACGATGAACAATTCGCTGCGGTCGACGTCGTCGGTGCGGCAGTCCGCCAGTTTGGCCGGCATGGAGGAGGTCTCCAGGGCGTTCTTGCGGCGCTGGGTCTCCTTGTGCACGCGGGCCGAGATGCGGGACTTCATCTCGTTGACGACCTTCTCCAGCAGCAGGGCAGACTGGGCCTTTTCACCGCGGTTGGAGGAGTTCAGTTTGGCAGTCATTTCACGCTCGACCACCTTGGCGACAATGGTCCGCACCGCCGGCGTGCCCAGGATTTCCTTGGTCTGGCCTTCGAACTGCGGCTCGGCCAGGCGAACGGTCAGGACGGCGGTCAGCCCGGCCAGCACGTCGTCCTTTTCGATCTTGTCGTTGCCGGCCTTCAGTTTCCGGGCGTTGGTCTCGATCACCTTGCGGAATGTCTTGAGCATGGCCTGCTCAAAGCCTTCCTGGTGCCGGCCGCCCTTGGGGGTGGCGATGATGTTCACGAAGCTGCGCATGGTCGTCTCGTAGCCGATCCCCCAGCGCAGGGCGATGTCCACTTCGCAGTCCCGTTCGACCTCGGTGCTGCGGAGGTGTCCCTTGTCATCGAGCACCGGCACGGTTTCCTTGAACGTGCTGCTGCCGTGAAGCCGCCAAATGTCGGTCACCGGGGCATCACCGGCCAGGTAGTCGACGAACTCCGAAATGCCGCCGTCGTGATGGAACACCTCTTCGTGCACGCCCGCTTCGCCCGGGGTGCCGGGGACGCGCCGCTCATCGCGGATGGTGATCCGGAGTCCGGGCACCAGGAAGGAGGTCTGCCGGGCCCGGGCGCTGAGTTCCTCGTAGGAGAACTTGGCGTCGGGGGTGAAGATCTGACGGTCGGCCCAGTACCGGATGCGGGTACCGGTGACGCCGCGCTTGGTGCTGCCGACGATGTCGAGGCTGGAGTCGTCCACGAACGGCTCAAAGGGGGCGTCGGGGCTGAGCGAGCGGCCGGTGTCGAGGAAATGGCCCGGTTCGCCACGCCTGAACGTCATTTGGTAGGTTTTCCCGCCGCGGTCCACCTGGACATCAAGCCGGGCGGAGAGGGCGTTGACGACGCTCGCGCCAACACCGTGCAGTCCGCCCGAGGCGGAGTACGAGCCGCCTCCGAACTTGCCACCGGCGTGGAGCTTGGTAAGGACAACTTCGACGCCGGTGAGTCCGGTCTTCGGTTCGACGTCGACGGGGATGCCGCGGCCGTCGTCGTGGATTTCCACCGAATTGTCGGGGTGCAGGATGACGGTGATGCTTTGCCCGTAGCCGGCCAGCGCCTCGTCGACGGAGTTGTCGATGATTTCCCAGAGGCAGTGCATCAGGCCGCGGGAGTCGGTGGAGCCGATATACATCCCCGGGCGTTTACGGACCGCTTCCAGGCCCTCCAGGACGGACAGGTGACGGGCGGTGTAGGTGGAACTAGCTGCGGCCACGTTCGGCAGACTCCTTGGAACGGGGGTGATCTTGAGCATCGTCAAGCCGGTCCTGGCGAAAAGGACCTTTCCTAGGTTATCGTGCCGCGCCCCGTCGGCTGGGATCGGGCAGGGCGCGGCGAGGAGCGGAGCTCGGGGCGCCGGAGAGCTGCACGCGGGGACCGGGGAAGGACGTGGAAGTACGCGCACAGCGAAAGTGCGCGGGCCTGGGATGATTTGGCGGTGATAGGTGATTGTATAGATGTACAGATCAACTGAGGAGGCCACCATGACAACAGCCGTTGCCAGCCGCGAATTGAACGCCCTGGACCGTTGCGACCGCTGCGGAGCTCAGGCCTACGTCCGGGTTGTCCTCGAGTCCTCCGGCGGTGAGCTCCTCTTCTGCGGTCATCACGCCCGCACCGTTGAGCCCACCCTGAAGCCGCTCGCTTCCGAGTGGCACGATGAGACCAGCCGCCTGCGCGAGAAGAAGCCGGTCCTCGTCGAGGACTAGGACCGGCGGACACCGCTCCGACGGTAGCCGCAGGTAGGCGAACCAGGTAAAAGGACTGCAGCCCGCTGCAGCACCGAACGAAGAAAGGGCCCGCTCCTTGGAGCGGGCCCTTTCTGTGTGTCGCCTCACCTGGTCGAACAGAGCCGCCGGCCGGCGGCTGCCCGGATCCTAGTCCAGGTAGTCGCGCAGCACCTGGGACCGGGACGGGTGACGCAGCTTGGACATGGTTTTCGATTCGATCTGTCGGATCCGCTCGCGCGTGACTCCGTAGACCTTTCCGATTTCGTCTAAAGTCTTCGGCTGTCCGTCGGTCAGGCCAAAGCGCATGGCGACGACGCCGGCTTCGCGTTCGGAGAGCGTGTCAAGCACCGAGTGGAGCTGTTCCTGCAGCAGCGTGAAGCTCACCGCATCGGCCGGAACCACTGCCTCGGAGTCTTCGATAAGGTCACCGAATTCCGAGTCGCCGTCTTCACCGAGCGGGGTGTGCAGGGAGATCGGCTCGCGTCCGTACTTCTGGACCTCGACGACCTTTTCGGGGGTCATGTCGAGCTCGAGTGCCAGTTCCTCCGGCGTTGGTTCGCGTCCGAGGTCCTGCAGCATCTGCCGCTGAACGCGGGCCAGCTTGTTGATGACTTCCACCATGTGCACCGGGATACGGATGGTGCGGGCCTGGTCGGCCATGGCACGGGTGATGGCCTGGCGAATCCACCACGTGGCGTAGGTGGAGAACTTGAAGCCCTTGGTGTAGTCGAACTTCTCGACGGCACGGATTAGGCCCAGGTTGCCTTCCTGGATCAGGTCCAGGAACAGCATGCCGCGGCCGGTGTAGCGCTTGGCCAGCGAGACCACCAGGCGGAGGTTTGCCTCCAGCAGGTGGTTCTTGGCCCGCTTGCCATCGTGGATGACCCACTGCAGTTCACGCTTGAGCTTGTCGTCGATGGACCCGTCGTCGGCGGCGAGTTTCTCCTCGGCGAACAGCCCGGCCTCGATGCGCAGCGCCAGGTCCACTTCCTGCTCAGCGTTCAGCAGGGCGACCTTACCGATCTGCTTCAGGTAATCCTTGACCGGGTCGGCGGTGGCGCCGGCTGACATGACCTGCTGCACAGGAGCGTCGTCGTCATCGGCATCGGAGTAGACGAAACCGGTCCCGGTGGGGGTGGCGGCAGCCTCGGCTGCCTCCGGCTCTTCAATTTCGGCGGGGTCGGCAGCCTCGTCGACTTCCTCAACGTCCGCCGGGGTGGTCTGATCATCGGCATGGTCATCGGCCGATTTGGCGGCCGCCCGGCCTCGGGTGGCCTTCGGCGCGCTATCAGCTGTCGCCTTGGCCTTGCGGCTGGCGGCAGGGGCCGTGCCCGCCGCTTTCTTGGCGGCGAGGGTTGCTGCCCGCTTCTGGGCGGGGGTCAGGTCGCCGCCAGCAGTGGTTTGGGCCTTCTTCGCGGTCCCGGGCAATGTTGCCGTGGTCGGAGCCTCGGCGGTAGCAGAGTCGTTCCTCTTGGCAGTTGGAGACACGGAAAACCTTTCTTGCGGCGGTCTGTGATGCGACCTATGGGCAACACCACTATGACCCTGTCAAGTCCGTGGAGATTTTCACACCTCACTACGGCCTGCAGAGTCATCAGTGAGAACGCCCGGAACGCCGACAATGTTCCCGTCGGGTTGCTGGAGATTCCTGCCAATGACAGCTGCCTGCTGGGGGTGAAACACGGACCCAACCGGGTCTCACCTTTATTGTCGCATGAAACCCCTCATCGGGCCTAAGCCGCCCTGAGCCGCCGCCGCGCCGACCTGCCACTCATCGGCCGGCCGATGAGCGGCCTGCAGTGCATCGTCAACCGGTGCCCTTGGCAGGAGCCGTTGCCGACGGCGCGCCCAGACCGGGCCGCCAGGCCGTGGCGCTGCTGCGGGCCCAGCCACAGAGCTGCCCTTGGCCCAGCAACTCCAGCAACAGCTCCGCCAAGCGGTACCCAGGCTTCACCAGAACAGCCCGCTCCAGGTAAGAGTGTGCCGTCGAGCCCTGGCCGCGGCACCACGCGATCCACGCCAGCATGGTCAGCGCGGCGGCGCGGGCCGTCCCGCTGCCGGCGCTGGCAAGGTGGATCAATAACAGGTCGGCCGTATTCATCCTGTTCCAATTCGGCCGCTGCGCCCCGGCACCGATCAGTGCTGCGCCGAACTCGTGGCCCGGGCATGCTGGGTCAACATCGAATCGGGTAGTGAGCGCGTGTTGTCGCTCCGGTGCGGGATGCCAACCGTCAGGACGAACTACCATCCCGTCGGGACCTTTGGGTTGGGGAAACTTCCGTCGTGCTGCATCCACGGGCTGGGAGTGGCCCGCACCGCCGACCGTTACGCCCGTTGGGGGCATCGATTCCAGCAACCCGCACGCGGCTGCACCGCCGAACGCCAGCCGCGGGCCCACACTCGCCAACACCAGGACGGCATCCCGAACGGCCACGTTTTCCAGTGTGGCCAGCAAAAACGCCGTCGTCGCTACATCCGGAGTTTTGGGCCACACGTCCAATGCGTCCTCCCACGTTTCCAGGCAAGCACGGAACTGCTCCGGCTGCCGGGCGCATGCGGCCAACCGGGACGCATATCCGGCGCGCGCCTGCGCGATTCCTGCTCGGACGGGTGCGGGCAAGGGCAGCAGCGCTTCTGCGATACCTGCAGCGGCATCCCGGCGGTAACTGCTTCCCCGGTACACGAGCTCCGTGTTGAGCCAGCTGTCGCTAATGAGGTTCAGTGGTTGCCCGGGCCAGCCGCAGCATCCCTCATCCGCGCAGTCATAGTGCCGCCAGTGGACGGGACCCACGAACCAGCAGTCCCGCACCGGCGTCCCGGCCTTTGCCAGTGAGTCCTGCAGTCGTTCGAGTAGGGCCGCATGCGGCCGGTGATTCGGCAAGGTCCAGTCCATGCTGTCGAAGATTGCCACCAGGACCCCGTCCGAGCGTTGGTCGCTCTGGAGATAGCCGCACACCGTGTCGACGTAGTGCTCAAGGGGAATGGCCTCGAAACGTGCCGGGTTATCGTTCGGGCCGCTGGAGCCGGCACGTGCCTGGCTGGCGGAGGCTGCGCGAATCGGGGCACGGCTTGCCTCCGGTCGGGCACCGGGCAGGTCGACCCGAAGGGTGGCTCCCACGGTTTTGCCTTCCAGCGTGAGGCACACCAGGCTGCTGGCTGGCCAAAAGCCCAGCGCATGCGGAATGTAGCTGAGAATGTCTTGGCCAGTGCTGACTGCCAACCGCTTGTCCCGTGTCATGGCTACACTCTTGTCCCGTCGCAGGGTCCTGGACGATGGTCAGCGCTGAAGGTGCATGAGGACGTGCGCTGGGTTCCAGTGCAGGACCACTCGGCGCTTCCCGGACGGGGGTACCGCAGCCGGGGCCGGGGCGCCGGCTGCGGGCGCCGGGTAGCCGCGGCCGGGGGGGCCGGCCCTATTCCTGCGGTCCTCGGCCGGAGTTCCCGCGGTTACGGGTCTCGGCCCGGTACTGCTCGCGGCGGCGCCTCCGGTCCGCCAGCGCCACCCGCAACGGAGGCACAACGATGCCGTCGGCGGCCATCTCCCGTCGCACTTCCCGCCTGCTGATGACCACGGCAGTCACCCCCACTGCCAGGACCAGGAACTGGACGGACAGGGCAATGCGGAAGGAATCCAGGGCGTACAGCTCCCCGGAGGAAAAGCCGGAGTTGTTGAGCACGTCCAGCACGAGTCCCACCGCGTACATGGTCATCAGGGCCGCGCAGAAGCCGCCCACGTTGACGATTCCGGTGGCTGTTCCCATCCGGTGTGCCGGGTTGAACGTCCGGGCGAAGTCAAAGCCGATCATGGACGCGGGCCCGCCCAAAGCCATCACAAGCACCAGGATCACCAGCAGCGGCAGTGGGGCACGGCCGGGCCACAACAACACCACGCTCCAGGCCACGGCAATCAGCACGGCGATCAGCACCACCATCGTCGAACGGCGCAACGGATGGCGGGACACCCAACCACCGAGCAGGGGTCCACAAACGATGCCGACCAGCACGAACAGGCTCATCAGCACGGAGGCCACTGTCGGTTCCACGCCTTGGGCGGACAGCAGGAAGGGGTACCCCCAGGTCAGGGTAAAGACCGTGCCGGAGAACTGGGTGGTGAAGTGGCTCCAGAGGCCCAGCCGGGTGCCCGGCTGGGTCCAGGCCCTGGCCACGGCCGTGCCGGTGGCCCGCAGTCCCTTGCGCTGAACGGCTGCCGGGGTACCCTCAGGCTGGTTGCGCAGCACGGTGACGGCCAGGACGAAGGCCAACAAAGACAGGCCGGCGGCGCTAAGGAAGGCCGGCGCCCAGCCGGCGGTGTGGAGCACCAGGGCGAAGGGAATGACACTGATGAGCTGCCCAAACTGGCCCAGCTGCCCGGTCAGTTGGGTCAGGAGCGGAACACGGCGGGGGCTGAACCACGCCGGAAGCAGGCGAAGCACGGCAATGAACGTCATGGCATCGCCCGCACCGACCAGGACCCGGCCCACCAATCCGGCGGGGACCGTCGTCGCGGCCGCCAACTGGAGCTGTCCCAGGCACATCAGCACCGCGCCGGCGGCGATCATCAGCCGGGGACCGAAGCGGTCCACCAGCACTCCCACCGGAATCTGGAGGGCGGCGTAGACCAGCAGCTGCAGAACGGTGAAGGCGGAAAGGGCTGAAGCGGTGGCGTGAAAGCGGACGGTGGCGTCCAGGCCCGCAACCCCAAAGGAGGTGCGTTGCGTGATGGCGATCAGATAAGCGGTAACACCGATGCCCCAAATCAACCACGCGCGCTTGTTTTCCACCCCACCATCTTATTCCCCGCCCTGCTCCTCCGGGTCCCGGGTCGCGAGGTAGGCCTCCACGGCGGCGCCCAAGGCGTCGGCGTCGGGCAGTTCATCGTTCTCATCGGCCAGCAGCGAGCGCAGCGGCGTGGACTTGGCCCGGTCATCGAACTGCTTTTCGAGGTTGCGCACCACGCCCTGCACCTCGGCGGAGGCCGCCACCTGCTCGGCGATCTGGCGTTCCACGTCCCTGCCCGCTTCGCGCAGGCGTTCACTGGGCAGCATGAGGGTGGCTGCGGCACCGAGGTACTCCAGCCCGGCGACTGCTGCCGGCGGGTACTGCGCGTCCGCCAGGTAATGGGGCACGTGGATGGCGTAGCCAGCCACGTTGCGGCCCGCCTGCTGCAGCCGGTATTCCAGCACGTGGCCAATGGCGGAGGGAATCTGCACTGTCGAGCGCCAGGACGAAATGCCCTCGATCAGGTCCGGCCGGTTGCCATGCACGGTGACACCGATGGGCCGGGTGTGCGGCACGGGCATCGGAATGGAGTGCACCCAGGCGACGAGGTTCACATCCAACCGCTTGACCAGGCCCAGCACGGCCAGGCTGAAACGCTCCCACTGCAGGTCCGGCTCGTTGCCGGTCAGGAAGAGGAAGGGCTGTCCCAGCCCGTCGATCATCCGGTACAGCGCCAACTGCGGCTGCTGGTAGTCGGCGAGGTGGTCCTCGATGAACGTGATCCGGGGCCGGCGCGAACGGTAGTCCAGCAGTTGGTCAATGTCGAAGAACGCCAGCGGCTCACCCTGCAGGTTCTCCAGCAGCTCGTCGGTGATCTGCGTGACGACCTGGCCGGCGTCCGAAAATCCGGAGAAGCCCATCAGCAGGTTCAGCCCGGTGAGGTCTTCCTGGTGCAGCAGCAGGTCATTGCTGGCGTACAGGTCGGCCGGATCCAAAAACGGTTCGTACTTGATCTCTTTCACAACTTCCTCCGCGGACATTTTGTCCTTCATCGTCCGGACACCGGACAGCTACCTCTCCCCTACAACGCTCGACACCGGTTAAATCATTCCGGCTGCGGCCTGGTCCGTACCTGCACGAAGGGCGGCCGCACCACGGTGACAGCCATCCTGCGGCCGCGGAGGTCCAGCGCCACTTCCGTTCCTTCGGCGGTGTCCGGTGCCACCAACGCCAGCGCGATGCCATTCTGCAGCGTGGGCGAGAAGGTGCCGGAGGTCGTCCGGCCGACGACGTTCCCGGCCGCGTCCAGTACGTTCACGTCCGCGCGGGGAACACCGCGTTCCTTGGCCAGCAGGCCGACGGCCTTCCGCGGCGCACCTGCTGCTTTCTGCGCCAGCAGCGCGTCCCGGCCCCAGAAGTGTTCCTTTTTCCAGCCCACCGCCCAGCCGACTCCAGCTTCAACCGGCGTGATGTTCTCGGTGAGCTCATGCCCGTGCAGGGCGTAGCCCATCTCCGTCCGCAACGTGTCGCGTGCACCGAGACCGGCGGGCCGGCCTCCGCAGAACGCCACCGCTGCGGCCAGTGCCTCCCACAGAGGCAGGGCGTCCTCCCAACGCGGCACCACCTCGTACCCGTGCTCCCCGGTGTACCCGGTGCGGCAAATGGTCACGGGCCGCTGGATACCCGCCGCGTCGGTCCATTGCACGTCAACGAAGGACATATAGGTTTCGGGTCCGGTCAGGCCCAGCTGGGCCAGCACCTGGGCCGAGGACGGGCCCTGCACGGCGAACACCGCGAAGTCCCGGTGCTGGTTGAGGACCTCCAGCGCGATTCCCTCAGCGTCCCGCGCGGCCTGCAGTTCGCCGACGACGGCGGTGGTGTTGGCGGCGTTGGGAATGAGGAAAACTTCGTCGTCACTGCGCAGGTAGGCAATGAGGTCATCGGTGACCCCGCCCGCGGGATTGAGCGCCAGGGTGTACTGTGCGCTGCCGGCCGGGATGCGGTTCAGGTCATTGGCCAGGCACCGGTTGACGAACTCTTTGGCTCCACTGCCGCGCACCACGGCCTTGCCCAGGTGGGACACATCAAAGAGCCCGACGGCGGTGCGCACCGCGGTATGTTCGGCCACCACGCCCTCATACTGCAGGGGCATCTGCCACCCACTGAATTCGGCCATCCTCGCTCCGTTGGCCAGGTGCCACTCGTGCAGCGGACCGACCTGCAGAACGGAAGTAGTTTCACTCATGAACGCAACGCTACAGGAGGGTCCGGACGCTGGAAGCGGGCCGCGCCTTGCTCCGCCGCAGGAGCCGCAGTCTACGATCGAAGTATCGAACCGGCATCGACAGTCGAACAAAGTGAGGACCCTTTTTCGTGTTCAAAAACCAAGAAGTGACGCTTAAAGCCATCGCCAAGGACATCGCAGGGGCGGCTGCGGACGCCGTCGTCATCGGTGTCGGACGGGGCACTGACGGACCGGTCCTGCTGGACAGTCCCTTGCCGTCGGATTCAGCCGATGCGTTGGCCGCGTCGCTGGAGGCACTCGGCGTTACCGGCGGAGCGGATGAAGTCCGCCGCCTGCCGGGCGTTGACGGGGTTGGCGCGAAAATCCTGGTGCTGGCCGGCGTCGGCAAGGTCACCGATGCACGCATCAGCGAAGAGGCGCTCCGCCGTGCAGCGGGCTCAGCGATCCGCCAATTGGCCGGAACGGAGTCGGTGACCCTGGCCCTGCCGGCCACCACTGTGGCTCAGGCGGCCGCCGTGGCAGAGGGCGCGGCACTGGGCGCCTACTCCTATACCCCGCACCGGGGAACCAGCGGCGCAAAAATCAAGGCCAACGTGGCGACGGTGACCATCTACACGCCCGCCGCGTTGGATTCCGCCCTGGCTCCCGCGTTGGAACGGGCAGCCATCCTGGCCAAGGCCGTCAACGCGACCCGGTCCCTGGTGAACGAACCTCCCAGCCACCTCTACCCGGACACATTTGCTGAAGCCACGAAGGACCTGGCCCGCGGCCTTCCGGTCAAGGTCACCGTGTTGGATGAGCGGCGCCTGGAACGCGACGGATTCGGGGGAATCCTGGGCGTGGGACAGGGCTCATCCCGCCCGCCGCGCCTGGTCAAGGTGGAATACGCACCGGCCAGGGCCAAACTGAAACTCGCCCTGGTTGGCAAGGGCATCACCTTTGACTCCGGCGGCGTGTCACTGAAGCCGCCGGCGGGCATGATGACCATGAAGTCGGACATGGCAGGCGCGGCAGCAGTACTCTCAGCGGTCCTGGCCGTCGCGGAGTTGGGACTGCCCGTCAAGGTCACCGGCTGGCTCTGCCTGGCCGAGAACATGCCGTCGGGCACCGCGACGCGCCCTTCCGACGTGCTGACCATGTTCGGCGGAAAGACGGTCGAAGTACTGAACACCGACGCCGAGGGACGCCTGGTGATGGCCGACGGCATTGCCGCTGCCTCGCTGGAACAGCCGGACGTCATTCTCGACGTCGCCACCCTGACCGGGGCGCAGGTGGTGGCGCTGGGCCACCGGACCGCCGCCGTCATGGGCGACGAGGGGGTCAGCAACGCCATCAAGGCCGCGGCAGACCGCGCCGGCGAACTGTTCTGGCCGATGCCGCTCCCCGAGGAGCTGCGCGCCAGCCTCGATTCCCAGGTCGCGGACCTGGCCAACATCGGCGAACGCATGGGCGGCATGATGACGGCCGCCGTGTTCCTGAACGAATTCGTGGGGGAGGGCGCCGACGGGTCAACGATTCCGTGGGCGCACCTGGACATCGCCGGTCCGGCCTTCAACGAAGGCGCACCCTACGGCTACACACCAAAACACGGCACCGGCGTAGCGGTCCGCACGCTCGTCAGCTACGTGGAGGACGTGCTCGCCAGGGCCTCCTGACGGCACCCGCCTAACGATCAGCCGGGCCAGCCAACGCTGGCCCGGCTTTTCCATGCCCGGTCCACACGGCTCCGCTCCCCCTCCGGCCGTCCGTGACTGTTCTGTCACAGGGCCGGGTGAAACCGGACACAACAGCTTTCCCGCCGCGTCTGCCGGGTGGAGCATTGGAGGTTGTGGGCGCTAAGGTGAAAACGAAAGCACCACGATCTATTCCAATTACGACGCGCGTCCGTGCGTCATTACGCGAGGGAGCGTGCAAGTGGCCGATTCGGCAGCTGCGCAAGAATTCGACATCCTGGTTCTCGGCGGTGGTAGCGGCGGTTACGCTACGGCCTTGCGCGCCGTGCAGCTGGGCTTCACCGTAGGCCTGATCGAAAAGGGCAAGCTGGGCGGCACCTGCCTGCACAACGGCTGCATCCCCACCAAGGCCCTCCTCCATTCCGCTGAGCTGGCCGATCACGCCCGCGACTCCAGCAAGTACGGCGTCAATGTCACGCTGGATTCGATCGACATGTCTGCCGTGAATGCCTACAAGGACGGCATCATTGCCGGCAAGTTCAAGGGCCTGCAGGGACTGATCAAGAGCAAGAAGAACATCACGGTCATCGAGGGCGAAGGCAAGCTGACGGCCCCGGACACCATCACGGTCAACGGCACCGCCTACAAGGGCAAGAACATTGTGCTGGCCACCGGGTCCTACTCCCGCACGCTGCCCGGCCTGGAAATCGGCGGCCGGGTCATCACCTCCGACCAGGCACTCACCATGGATACGATCCCCAAGAGCGTGATCATCCTGGGCGGCGGCGTCATCGGGGTGGAGTTCGCCTCCGTCTGGAAGTCCTTCGGCGTGGACGTGACCATCGTGGAGGGCCTGCCCTCGCTGGTTCCCAACGAGGACGCCACCATCATCAAAAACCTTGAGCGTGCGTTCAAGAAGCGCGGCATCAACTTCAGCACCGGCACCTTCTTCCAGGGCGTGGAGCAGAGCGACGACGGCGTCAAGGTCACCCTGGTGGATGGCAAGACCTTCGAGGCTGAGCTGCTGCTGGTGGCCGTTGGCCGTGGACCGGTTACTGCCAACCTTGGCTACGAAGAGGCCGGCATCACGATCGACCGCGGCTTCGTCATCACCAACGAGCGCCTGCACACCGGCGTCGGCAACATCTACGCCCTGGGTGACATCGTCCCCGGAGTCCAGTTGGCCCACCGCGGCTACCAGCAGGGCATCTTCATCGCCGAGGAAATCGCCGGACTCAAGCCCGTGGTGGTGGAGGACGTCAACATCCCCAAGGTCACGTACTGCGATCCCGAAATCGCCTCCGTCGGCCTCAGCGAGAAGGCTGCGAAGGCGAAGTACGGCGATGACCAGGTGCAGGTGCAGGAATACAACCTGGCCGGCAACGGCAAGAGCTCCATTCTTGGCACCGCCGGCGTGGTCAAGTACGTCCGCGAAAAGGACGGCCCCATTGTTGGTGTGCACATGATCGGCGGCCGCATGGGCGAGCAGATCGGTGAGGCCCAGCTGATCGTGAACTGGGAAGCCTATCCCGAGGATGTCGCGGCCCTGGTGCATGCACACCCGACGCAGAACGAGTCCCTCGGTGAAACCGCGCTGGCCCTGGCAGGCAAACCCCTGCACGGCTGACAACCCTTTTAGTGCACCCGGTACCTGGTACCGGGTGCACTAAGCTCAAACACAGCAGAATTCCTTTCCATAAACGTGGACCGCTTGAACAAATTAAAAGGAGAACGGGGACGAAATGTCTGAATCCGTGAACTTGCCCGCCCTTGGTGAAAGTGTCACCGAAGGCACTGTCACCCGCTGGCTGAAGCAGGTAGGTGACCGGGTGGAAGTGGACGAGCCCCTGCTCGAAGTCTCCACCGACAAGGTCGACACCGAAATCCCCTCTCCGATCGCCGGCGTGATCGAGGAAATCCTCGTCGCTGAGGACGAAACCGCCGAAGTTGGCGCTCCCCTGGTTCGTATCGGCAGTGGAAACCCGTCGTCAGCCGCTGAAGCCCCCGCTCCTGCCGCCCCCGCCCAGGAATCGCAGCAGGCCTCCGAGCCGCAGCCCCCGGCCGACACGCAGGCCAGCGCAGACCTGCCCTCCCCGGATGCGCCGCTCGAGGATCAGGTCCGCACCCCCGAAGCCGCCCCCGCCGGCGGCGACAGCCACGAAGTCACCCTCCCGGCGCTGGGCGAAAGCGTCACCGAGGGAACCGTGACCCGCTGGCTGAAGGCCGTCGGTGACAGCGTCGAGGTTGACGAGCCGCTGCTGGAAGTCTCCACCGACAAGGTCGACACCGAGATCCCCTCCCCCGTGGCCGGCACGCTGCAGGAAATCCGGGTTTCCGAGGACGAAACCGCCGAGGTCGGCTCCGTCCTGGCCGTCATCGGTTCCGGCGCCGCCGCTCCGGCCGAGCCGGCTCCCGCCGCCCCTGAGGCACCAACGGCGCCTGAGGCACCAGCGGCAAAGGCTGAGCCCGTGGCCGCTCCGGAACCCGCACCGGCCGCTCCGCAGCAGGCCCAGGCGTCCGGCGAAGGCTACGGCGGACCCGCCATCGAAGCTGAAGTCCCCGATGCGGCCCCCACCGCGGCGCCGACCTCCGCTCCGACTGTGTCCACCCCGGCACAGGCATCGGCCCCTGCGGCTTCCGGAACCCCCGCCTCCGGCGCCGACAGCGGCTACGTCACTCCCCTGGTACGCAAGCTGGCCAATCAGCACGGCGTTGAATTGTCCGCGCTCACCGGAACAGGCGTCGGCGGCAGGATCCGCAAGCAGGACGTGCTGGATGCGGCCGAGGCCAAGAAGACCGCCGCGGCAGCCCCCGCCGCTTCGGCACCCGCCGCTTCCGCCCCCACCGCCGCCCCGTCCGCCGGTGTCGCTGCCGGCGGACAGGCGTCCTCGCTGCGCGGCACCACGCAGAAGGCGCCGCGGATCCGCCAGGTCATCGCCCGTCGGATGCGCGAGTCCCTGGACGTCTCGACGCAGCTGACGCAGGTGCACGAGGTCGACATGACCAAGGTCGCCAAGCTTCGCGCCCGGGCCAAGAACTCCTTCCAGGCGCAGAACGGGGTCAAGCTGACCTTCCTGCCCTTCATCGCCAAGGCGGTTGCGGAGGCGCTCAAGCAGCACCCCAAGCTCAACGCCGCGTACGACGAAGACAAGCAGGAGATCACCTACCACAACGCCGAGCACCTGGCGATTGCAGTGGACACCGACAAGGGTCTGCTGGTGCCGGTCATCAACGACGCGGGCAGCCTGAACCTTGCCGGGCTGGCAGGAAAGATCGTGGACGTCGCGGATCGTACCCGCAACGGCAAGATCGGCCCGGATGAGCTTTCCGGCGGAACGTTCTCCATCACGAACATCGGTTCCGTTGGCGCTCTTTTCGACACCCCGATCATCAACCAGCCGCAGGTCGCCATCCTGGGCACCGGCGCCATCGTCAAGCGCGCCGTGGTGGTCAGCGATGAAAACGGTGACGACAGCATCGCCATCCGGTCCATGATGTACCTTTCCCTGACCTACGACCACCGCCTGGTGGACGGCGCGGACGCGGGCCGGTTCCTGCAGACGCTCAAGGCCCGCCTTGAAGCCGGAGCCTTCGAAGCAGACCTGGGCATCTAAAGCAGTTGCAGTAACGGGCGGCGGCCGTCGGTCCCGGTGGAATTCCACCGGAACCGGCGGCCGCCGTCGTCGTGCGTTCTACTACCGGATGTAGAAGCTCTGGCTAGACTGAAGCCATGAACATCGTTTTCAATATCCTGGTTTTCCTGCACATTGTCGGTGCGGCAATGATTGTTGGCATCTGGATCGGCACCATGAAGAAGCCCACCGTCTCGCCCCGGCAGTTCGACGGCGCGGTCCTCCAGATCCTGACCGGCGTCATCATGATGGGCCTGATTCCCCTCCTGGACCGGGACGCCAATTATGCCAAGCTTGGCATCAAGCTTGTCATCGCACTGGTCGTCGTTGTGCTTGCGTTCCTTGGCTCGCGCAAATACAAGAAGGACGAACCCGTCTCCAAGGGACTGGCGCACAGTGTCGGCGGGTTGGCGCTGCTCAACGTCGCCATCGCCACCCTGTGGAACTGACACCGCCGCGCCAGGCGCCCGGTCCCGGGAAGGCGCCAGGCGGCCATAGGATAAACACGCAAGGACACGCCCGCCCCCGTGACGGAGCGTCCGTTGGACCGAAGAAGCACTGAGAATCCAAGGAGCAATCATGGCTACAACCCGTACCGCCCACACCGTATGGCAGGGTGACCTGCCCAAGGGAAGCGGCCAGGTAACCCTGGACAGTTCCGGCCTGGGAACCTACGACGTCACCTGGAAAGCCAGGGCCGAGCAGTCCGAGGGCAAAACCAGCCCCGAGGAACTGATCGCCGCCGCCCACTCAGCCTGCTTCTCCATGGCCTTCAGCAACGCCCTCGGCCAGGAGGGGAAAACTCCCGACGAGGTGCACACCACTGCAGACGTGACCTTCCAGCCCGGTGAAGGCATCACCGGTATCCACCTGACACTTTCGGCCAAGGTGCCGGGCCTGGATGAGTCGGACTTCCAGCGCATCGCGGAGGACGCCAAGACCGGCTGCCCCGTCTCGCAGGCGCTGACCGGAACAACCATCACCCTTGAGGCAACGCTTCAGAGTTAATACCGGACCGAACGGGGAAGGCCCGCCGGTATGCTCCTCCAATGGGCGTTCCGGCGGGCCTTACCTCATTCCCGTGACGCCGACAGCGTCAGCTGCGGTCTACCGTTGGGCCTGCGGACGTGATGGGATAAGGCATGCACATCCTGATCTCTGGCGCCTCCGGACTGCTCGGCACCGCGCTGGCCAACGACCTCAAGGGCGGCGGGCACCGGGTGAGCCGCCTGGTCCGCCGCAGCGCGAAAGCCCCGTCCGAGATTAAGTGGGACCCGGCCGCAGGCCGCCTGGACCCCAGGGCACTCGACGGCGTGGACGCCGTGGTGAACTATTCGGGCGCCGGCCTGGGCGACAGGCCCTGGACGCGCAGCTACGTCGAACTGCTCTATCAGTCCCGCCTTGATGCCACCCGCACGCTGGTCAAAGCCATGCATCGGGCTTCCAACCCGCCGGCCGTGTTCCTGTGCCAGTCAGGGGCGAACTTCTACGGCGACACTGGTGGACGAACGGTCGACGAAACGGCTGCGTCCTCTTCCGACTCGCTCCTGGCGGACCTGTGCCGCCGCTGGGAAGCCGCCGCAGCCCAAGCACCTGCCGGGACCCGGACCGTCCACCTGCGCACCGGGATCGTGATCGCTCCCGGTGGCGGAGCAATCGGCAAACTGTTGCTGCCCCTTCGGCTCGGTATGGGCGGCCCCCTGGGCAGTGGACAGCAGTACTGGCCCTGGATTTCCCTACCCGACAACGTGGCAGCCACGTCATTCCTGTTGGAGCACGACATCTCCGGCCCCGTGAACCTGGTTGCTCCGGAACCCGCCACCGTCAACGACCTGGTGGCGGCCCTGGCCCAGGCCCTGGACCGGCCAGCGAAGCTCCGCGTGCCTGACGCCATCTTGGCGGCCGCCTTGGGGCGGATGGCCAAGGAGGTGCTGCTCAGCAGCATCCGGATCGAACCCGCCGTCCTGGCGTCAGCGGGCTTCACCTTCGGGCACCCGACCATCGGTGCCGCCGCCCAATGGCTGGCCGGTGAGCTGCAACATGCCTGAAGCAGCCCCTCAGCCGGGCCATCGGACGTCGGCGATCTTCCACACCCCGGCCTCCCGATGCAGCACGAAAAGCAACCGCCTACTGTCGTCGTCAGCAACGGTCCGTACCGGTTGACCCGTCCCGCTCAGCTCCCGGTAGCCGGAGAGTTGCACAGTCGCCAACACGTTAGCCTGGTCCTGGTCTGAGGAACCGAGCAGCTGGACATCCCGCACGGTGGTGTGGATGCCGTCCAGGCGGTGTCCGGTTAAGGACAGGCGCGCCAACAGGTCCCGGTCAGCTGCCGCGGCACGTGAGCCGGAGGCGTTGACCCGGTCAAGGGTATCCGGTGCCCCTGCCATCAGCACTGCGGACCGGAGGCCGGCCAACCCCTGCAGGGCCTCCCCTGGGTCGGCGGAGCCCAGCAGCCTCTCCCGCTCGTTCATCCCTGGCCCATCCGTGGAGGCGGTCGATGGTAGGCCGGCAGGTGGAGACCGAAGGGCCGTCGGCGGGGGTAGCAGGAGGCCCAGCAGGACGGCGGCGAGGGCCAGGCCGGTAGCGGCCAGGCAGGTCGCGGCCAGTCCCGGACGGGTCAGTCGGGTTCGGCCACGGAACATCCGCGTGTTCCAGCGCGCTTCTCTCCGGTGCCCAGCACGCAGCTCCCTCCGCGTCGGCGGTTCGGCGAGGATGTTCGCATTCGCCGACAGCGACAGATTTACCGGCTCGGCGGGGGCGGACCGGAATACCGCCTGCGCCAACAACCCCGCCGGTGGCCGCCGACCGGCCACCTCTTGCAGTCCTGCCTCAAGGGCCGCTGCCAGTTCCGGCGGCACATCGGGGCGCAGCCGTGACAGGGGGACCCGCACCCGTTCCGGGTCCGGGGCTCCCCCCGTCAGGCATAACCAGCCGAGCGCAGCGGCGCCGTAGACATCTTCCGCGGTGTCCACGTCCGGGCACACCCGGCTTACCGCTGGAGCCGGGGAACCGGGTGTACCTTCGGGGCCGGCACCCCCAACACCTGCCACCCAGCGGGCACCGACGTCGGCGAGCAGCGGTTTACCCTGCCCTGAAAACAGGACATTGCCCGGGGCCACATCTCCGTGGACGGCGCCCATCCTGTGCAGGTAGGCAAGAACCTGGAACAGTGGCGTGAGAATCGTCACCGTTTCCCCTACCGTGAGGACCAGCCGGGCGCTCAGCAGCGCCCCGAGGGAACCACCAGCGGCGTAGTCCATCAACAGGGCCCAGCCGGCCGGCGGGGCCCCGCCCTGCAGGTCTCCGTCCAACTGTCCCCCGTCCAATGGCTCGCCGTCCAACTGGGCTACGCCCCGCAGGCGCAGCAGATGTCCGTGCTGATAAGCATTCAGCGGTTGAATTTCCTGCAGCAGCAACCGCTCCCCCGCCTCCATCCCACCGCCCCCGGCTGGAAGGGTGGTTGGCTGGCCTCCGGCCGGCAAAACGCAGGGCAAAGCGGCAGGACGTCGTTCACCGGTGAGGCATTTTGCTGCCAGCAGTTCGCCCGTGCCGTGTTTCTCAACGAGCCACACCGAGGCGCTGCGTCCGGTACCCAAAAGGCGTAGCGTGCGGTAACCGGACAAGCGCGGAGGGGACCCCTCCCTGTCGGGCGGCTGAAAGTACATGGATTAGGAATACCGGATTCGCGTCCCGGCTGCAGACGTTATCCACAGTTCGCGGACACGCAACGGGCGGGCGGCCAATTTAGGGCAGGCGCCCAACAGGTCTACGCTTGGACCCATGACGCTTGCGTTCACTGAGGTCGGTCTTTCCCCCAACTTCGTCGACTACCAGGAGGCGTGGGAACACCAACGCCTGCTGCACGCCGATGTCCTGGCCGGACGGGCGCCCAGCACCGTCCTGCTCCTGGAGCACGCTGCCGTCTACACGGCGGGGAAACGCACCGAGGATCACGAACGGCCCTTCGATGGCACGCCCGTCATCGCTGTTGACCGGGGTGGAAAGTTGACCTGGCATGGACCCGGACAGCTGGTGGGTTACCCGATTCTTGCCCTACGGGATCCGCACGCGGTCCGCCAGTATGTGCAGATCCTGGAGGAAATCCTCATCCGGTCGCTGGCCCAGGTAGGCGTTACCGGAACCCGCGTTGAGGGCCGCGCCGGAATCTGGATCGAAGCTAACGCTGCCGGCCCTACCCGGAAGATCGCCGCCATCGGCATCCGCGTCCACGAGGGCGTGACAATGCATGGGTTCGCGCTGAACTGCAATAACGACCTCACGCCGTACACGCAAATCATCGCGTGTGGCATCACCGACGCCGGCACCACCACGATCCAGGCCGAGACGGGGCGGAACCTCTCCCCCGCGGACTTGGCACCCATCGTCGCCGCTGAATTCCGACGATTCGAGGAAGCCCTGGTAGCGGCCCCGCCCGTTCCGGGGGCCACTACCGCCGAGTCCGCGCACAACACCGCCGACTTGGCCCCGAACGCACCGGCTTCTCCCGAAGGCGGATCCAACGACGTTATTGCCGGTGCAGCGCAGCTGCGACTGGCAGAAGGAGCTGTACAGTGACCCTGGCACCTGAAGGGCGCAGGTTGCTGCGCGTTGAGCAGCGTAATGCGCAGACTCCGGTGGAGCGTAAGCCGGAGTGGATCAAGGCCAAGGTGAATATGGGGCCTGAGTACATTGGGTTGAAGAACCTGGTGAAGAAGGAGGGCCTGCACACTGTTTGTGAGGAAGCGGGCTGCCCGAACATTTTCGAGTGTTGGGAAGATAAGGAAGCGACGTTCCTGATC
>JAODMR010000081.1 GCA_025465475.1 Micrococcaceae bacterium | reverse complement strand
GACCAACGGGCGGGGTCTCGACAGGCTCGACTAACGGGCGGGGTCTCGACACGCTCGGCCAACGGGGTCGCTGATCGAGCTTGTCGAGATCACCTGGGTCTCGACAGGGTCGACCGACGGGTGGGGTCTCGACAGGCTCGACCGACGGGTGGGGTCTCGACGGGCTCGACCGACGGGCGGGGTCTCGACGGGCTCGACCGACGGGCGGGGTCTCGACGGTCTCGACTAACGGGCGGGGTCTCGACAGGCTCGACCAATGGGCGGGGTCTCGACAGGCTCGACCACCGGGCTCGACCGACGGGCGGGGGTCTCGACGGGCTCGACCGACGGGGTCGACCGACGGGCGGGGGTCTCGACAAGCTCGACCAACGGGGTCGACCAACGGGGGAGTGGCGACGGGGGTTGCTTGTGGGCGTAGCATCAGGCATTGGGGCAGCAGCGCAGGTGATACGAGGGCGGCCCTGCAGACATCTCATGGACGGGGGCGTCGTGATGGACGCGGAACACAACGCGGATTCACCCGTCGGCGACGGGGTGGAACAGCTCCAGGAACTGCTGTTGGACAGTGAGGACGTTCAGGCTTTCCTGGACGGTTTGGTGGCGTACTTCGCCGAGGAGCTGACGAGCTCCGAGCAGCAGGTGTTCTGCGCCGTGACCATGATGCGGGAGCGAACGGCGGTTACCGTGGCCAGCAGCGGTCCGCAGGCCGCCCGAATGGACGAGATCCAATATTCCATCGGAGACGGTCCCTGCATGACGGCGGCGCGGAACTGCGAAACCGTCCTCCTTACAGATGTCCTGGATAGCACGGCCCTACCGATGCAATGGGGGAATTACGGGGCAGGCGTGGCTGGCAGCGGTATTCGCTCGGTCCTCGCCGTTCCCCTGCTGCTGGATGGGGAAGCCCAAGGAGCCCTCAACCTGTATTCGACGTCCGCCAACGCCTTTGACAGGAGCGCTGTCGCCGCTGCCGAAAGGAGCGCTGTACGGGCGTCACCCATGCTCCGGCTTGCCGTTCAGGCGGCCCAGTTGAGCGAGACGAACAGCGACTTGATGGCTGCCATGAGGTCCCGCACCATCATCGACATGGCGTTGGGCATTCTCATGGCCCAAAACCGCTGTGGGCATGAGGAGGCCTTCCGGATCCTGCAACATGCGGCCGCGGCCCGTGAAGTGAGACTGCAGTCGATCGCCGCGACGGTCGTCGCGGCGGTGACAGGCTCAAACATCGACGCCGATTTCAGCAGTACCGACACCGGGCCTACGCCCGACCCAACGGCGTAGAATAGAAGCAGTTCAGCCGAACTTCCTGCTCAGGATTGGCCTCGCAGCCAGCATCATCCCTCCCCTGTGGGCTTCCTCATACAGGTGGCAACGATCATGAAATTTCTGGAACCCGAAGATTATCAACGCACCGGCATCAACAACACGCTGGCTGCTTCAACGCTGGACCTGAATGACCTTTGGCTGAGGTATTTCTCCGTCACCGGCGACGCCGATGTCCTCGAAATCGAAGGGTATCTCAGCGGCATCCTTCGGCTTCCATCCGTCGAACGCGACAAGCTGGTGGCTGCCACGAACGAGTTCATGGACGGCGAGTGCTGCCCGAGCGTCCATGTGCCGTACAGCCACGAACTCTAAGCCGACCAGCTGAGCTGGCCTTCCGCGGTCAGCCAGCGCAGCTAGCCTCCCTCGCCCGGGTCCGACTCCCTCGCCTGGTCGGAGTAGGGGGCGCGGGGCAGTTCGCTCCGGTCAGGCAGCAACTCATTCGCGGCCTGGGCCAGCAGGTCCCTTTGCAGGGCAGGCAGCGACATCAGCCCCTGCAGATATGCCTCGGTTTCGTACTCTCCCACGGAACCGGTCATGGAAAAGTAGTGCAGCCAGAGGGTACTAACGCTGATACCTGCCTGTTCTATAACTGCAGCCAGTTGTCGGCGCTGTTCCTCTTCACCCGGATCAAAGCCCATGGGGCGTCCGGCCACCGGCGGCTGTCGAACCAAGAACCCGCAGGGCAGTATCCCGAACCGTAGAACTTTGGGTTTCGGCTAACTGCAGTAACTCCCTTAAAGCCTCTTCCTTGCGGAGCCCGTGTCGTTCCATGAGTACACCAGAGGCGGCGTTGATGGCATCACGACTGGTGAGCGCGTTCGTCAGACCGGCACTGAGCCGTTGCGGTGCGTCGCTGCCCTGCGCATTCGCGAGCAGTGTTGCTGCCGGCAGCGCCGTGAGTTCAAGCATGGCCTGCGACGATGCAGGGAAGGCGTGTGGAGTGGAGGCATAGACCTTCAAGGCCCCGAGGGCACCTGAACCGTACAGCAGAGGGGAGCTGAGCACCGACCGTATCGGCATGGACGCTACAGCGGAACTCCACAGCGGCCACCGGGGATCGGCGCTCACATCGTCCATGCGTACTGTCGTTCTCTTTGCCCAGGCCGTCAGGCACGGTCCGTGGTTGAGGCTGTACTGCAGCGCATCCGCTTCGGCCACCACCTCGTCCGTATAACCGGTACTGGTGCGGTGTCCCTCGGCGTCGATCAAGGTGACACCTGCCCCCACTGCCCCCGGGACGGCCGCCTTGATCGCACCCGCCAAGGACGTAAGAGCGGGGTCGACCTTTTCCTGGGTCAGCAGCATCCCGCTGAGCCGGGCAAAGACCGTCGAAAGTTCATCCAACGGAAGACTCGGAACCATTCAGGACCACCTCTTGACCACTACCAATGCCCTCGCCGGTACCATTTGGTTGCCGGTCCAGGCCACAATTCTCGACCTTCTTCAACAATACGTCGGGCCGCGGAAAGTGTTGCCGTAAACGGCCAGTGGATTGGGCATACTCTGATTTCGGGCCTCGGAGCGGGATGTTTTTTCGGGGCCGATACAGAATGCCTAACCCGCGCTAAGCTGGCAGCGTGCCGGGCGAAACGGTGGCGCCGGCTTCTCCTGAGCGCACTGCTCCGCCGGCAGCTTTCATTCCACATTTCTAAGGATGCGTGGGCATGCTTGTCACCCTCATACGGCGCTACGCCAGGCCGTATCTGCCATACATTGTGGCAGTTATCATCTTCCAGTTGGCCTCAACCATCGCCGCTCTTTACCTCCCCAGCCTCAACGCGCAAATCATTGACGAAGGCGTAGCCCGGGGAGACACCGACTACATCTGGCGCACCGGGGGGGTGATGCTGGGCGTGGCAGTGATCCAGGTGGCCACCGCCGTCGCCGGCGTGTATTTCGGGTCCAAGGCCGCGATGGCATTCGGCCGGGACCTGCGCCGTGGCGTGTTCCGGAAGGTAACCAGCTTTTCCGCGAAGGACGTCAACGTCTTTGGTGCCCCGACGCTGATCACGCGTGGGACCAACGACGTGCAGCAGGTCCAAATGCTGGTCCTGTTGGGACTGAACTTCATGGTCGCCACTCCCATCATGTGCATCGGCGGCATTTTCATGGCCCTGCGGGAGGACCTGAACCTGTCCTGGCTGGTGTGGGTTTCCGTTCCCCTGCTGGTGGTCGTTGTGGGTTACCTTGTGGTCAGGCTGATGCCTCTCTTCCGGTCGATGCAGAAAAAGATAGACCGGCTGAACGGCATTCTTCGCGAACAGATCATTGGTATCCGCGTGGTCCGCGCCTTTGTACGCGAACCGCACGAAACACAGCGCTTCGGTGCCGCCAACCAGGAACTCACCGACGTGTCCCTGAAGATCGGCGCCCTGTTCGTGCTGATGTTTCCCGCCATCGGCATGATCCTGCACGTTTCCACGGCGGCCGTGCTGTGGTTCGGTGGCCAGCGCGTCGACGCCGGGGAGATGCAGGTGGGCTCCCTCACGGCCTTCCTGCAGTACCTGCTGCAGATCCTGATCGCCGTCATGATGGGCACCTTCATGGCCATGATGATTCCGCGCGCCTCGGTCTGCGCGGACCGCATCGGTGAGGTGCTCGACGTCGAGCCCTCCATCCACGAGCCCCTCACCCCGACGGTTCCAGCAGGGAGAAGTGGCAGGGTTGAGTTCCGCAACGTGTCCTTCGCTTACCCCGGCGCCGAAGCGCCGGTCCTCAGCAACATCAGTTTCACCGCCGAACCCGGCCAGACGGTCGCCATCATCGGCTCCACTGGGGCCGGCAAGACCAGCCTGCTGGCCCTGCTGCCAAGGCTTTACGACGCAGCCTCCGGGGAGGTCCTGCTCGACGGCGTTCCGGTCACCAACCTTGCCCGGTCCGACATCACCACCCGGGTCGCCATGGTTCCGCAACGGCCGTACCTGTTCTCCGGAACCATCGAGCACAACCTCCGCTTCGGCAGGCCCGAGGCCACGGACGAGGAATTGTGGGATGCGCTCACAACAGCGCAGGCAGAGGATTTTGTCCGGGAGAAGTCTCAGGGGCTCGGTGCGCGCATCTCCCAGGGCGGCACCAACGTCTCGGGAGGCCAGCGACAACGCCTCAGTATCGCCAGGGCACTTGTCACCCGGCCCAAAGTCTTTCTGTTCGACGACTCGTTTTCCGCCCTGGACGTCGCCACGGACGCCCGGTTGCGCCGGGCCCTGAAGGCCAAGACCGCTGACGCCACGGTGATCATCGTCGGTCAACGCGTTTCCACCATCGCCGACGCCGACCAGATCCTGGTGCTGGACAAGGGGCAGATCGTCGACCGCGGCACCCACGAGGAGCTGCTGGACAGTTCCAGCACCTACCGGGAAATCGTCGAATCACAGCTGAGCACGGAGGCAGCGGCATGAGCACCAACGAAAAGGTACAGGCCGCCCCGCAGAAGGCTTCGCCGGACACCGCGCCGCAGAACGGTTTGCCCGACACCGCCTCCGAGGACGACTTCTACGAAGAGGAATTCACCCCGGGCGAGGCCGACGGCGGCATGTTCGGCGCCGTCGCATCCAAGAAGGCCCAACACTTCTGGCCCTCCGCCAAGCGGCTCCTGGGCCTGCTGAAACCGGAACGCACCGGGATTCTGGCCGTGTTCGCCATGGTCGCGGTCGCCGTCGTGCTCAACGTCATAGCGCCCCGCATCCTCGGCCAGGCGATGGACGTCATCTTCGGCGGCGTGGTCGGCAAGCAGCTGCCCGCCGACGGAAACAAGGAACAGTTCGTCGCCGGGCTCCGTGCCCAGGGCCAAAACAACTTCGCCGACATGCTCGACCGGATGAACGTGATCCCCGGCGTCGGCATCGACTTTGCGCGGCTCGCGTTCCTCATCAGCGTGGTCCTGCTGATGTACTTTGTGGCCAACATCTTCCTGTGGCTGCAGGGATACGTCCTGAACGTGCTGGTCATGCGGGTGGTCCGCCGGCTGCGCGACGACACCGAGAAAAAGCTCAATCGGCTCCCGCTGAACTACTTTGACACCCGCCAGCGCGGGGACACCCTCTCCCGGGTGACCAACGACGTGGACAACATCCAGCAGGCGCTCCAGCAGGCCTTCGCCCAACTGGTGAACTCAGCGCTGACGGTGCTCGGCATCGTGATCATGATGTTCATCGTGTCCTGGCAGCTGGCCCTCATCGCCCTGGTCGCGCTGCCGCTTTCAGCCGTCGCCGCCGCCATCATCGGTACCCGCAGCCAGAAGCTCTTCGCGTCCCAGTGGAAGAACACCGGTGACCTCAATGGGCAGATCGAGGAATCCTTCTCCGGGCACGACCTGGTGAGGATCTTTGGCCGCGACGCCGACATGCTGGCCCGCTTCGACGAACGCAACGAGGCCCTCTACCGGGCCAGCTTCGGGGCGCAATTCGTCTCCGGCATGATCATGCCCATCATGCAGTTCGTTTCCTACCTCAGCTACGTGGGCATCGCCGTCGTCGGAGGCCTCCGCGTCGCCTCCGGCGGCATGAGCCTGGGGGACGCCACCGCCTTCATCCAGTACTCCCGTGAATTCACCCAACCCCTGGGCCAGATGGCAGGCATGGCCAACATGCTGCAATCCGGGGTCGCCTCGGCCGAGCGGGTCTTCGAATTCCTCGACGCCGAGGAACAGGACCCGGAAACGGCCACGGAGCACTTGCCCGCCAAGACTGACGGGCACGTAGAGTTCCGGCACGTCACCTTCAGCTACACCCCCGAGAAGCCCCTTATCGAGGACCTGTCCTTCACTGCCCAACCGGGGCACACCGTCGCCATCGTGGGTCCCACCGGGGCAGGCAAAACCACCCTGGTTAACCTGGTCATGCGCTTTTACGAACTGCAGGGCGGCAGCATCACCCTGGACGGAGTCGACATCACCCGGCTCAGCCGGGCGGAGCTGCGCTCCAAGGTAGGCATGGTGCTTCAGGACGCGTGGCTCTTTGGCGGCACCATTTACGAAAACATCCGCTACGGCAACCTGGACGCCACCGAGGAACAACTCATGGCCGCCGCGAAGGCCACGTTCGTGGACCGCTTTGTGCGGGCCCTCCCTGACGGTTACAACACTGTCATCGACGAAGAGGGGAACAACGTCAGCGCAGGCGAGAAGCAGCTGATCACGATCGCCCGGGCCTTCGTGGCGAATCCCTCACTGCTGATCCTGGATGAAGCAACCAGCTCGGTGGACACCCGAACGGAAGTGCTGGTCCAAAAAGCCATGGCCGCGCTGCGGACGGAGCGGACCAGCTTCGTGATTGCGCACCGCCTCTCCACCATCCGCGACGCGGACACCATCCTGGTGATGGAAGCCGGGCGGATCGTGGAGCAGGGCCGCCACGCCGAATTGCTGGAACTCAGGGGCGCGTACTACCGCCTGTATATGTCACAGTTCGCCGGCGAGGATGCCGACCAGGTCCTCACCGAGGACGCCACGACCGTACACAGTTAGGCCGGCGTGGCGCCAGTACAGGTTGCGCCACTGCCAGGCCGCCAGGGGATCATCGCACGTTCCGCCGTCGGCGCCGAGCTCCACCGCCCGGATCAGGTCGTGTGGACTCGTGAGCGGCCAGACGTTGACCAGAAAGTCCTCCACGTGCAGGCGGTCCACCGCGGCTGCGGTCAAACCGCCCAACCCGCAGTTAAGGAAGGCGGAGCCGGTGAGGAAGAGGACGTCGTACAGGTTCCGCACATCGTCTGTTGCTGCGGGGAAAGCCGGGATTATCAGGCCGCGAGGGATGGCTGGCAGGTGAAGCTGCAGGAGGAATAAGGCGTCTGGCAGGAAGCTGGTGAAGCGGATCCGGAATGCAGCTTCCGGATCCATCGCGAGCAGATGTGCCACTCCTGCGACCGCGGCTAAATCCTTGATTTCCACCTGCAGAGGGGCCCGGGTGGCGTCCAACACCTGGGCCAGCGTTGGAACAGGTGCGCCCGATAGCAGGATCACTGCCTGCACCTCCGCCAGGGAGAGCTGGTCCACGGGGACATCTGTTACCGGGGAGGGATGCGCCGCCACCCGGCCAAGGGTGGCGTCATGAATCACGATGGGAATGCCGTCGGCGGTCACCCGGACATCCAATTCGAGTTCATCGGCCCCGCTGCGCTCCGCCAGGACAAACGACTCCAGGCTGTTTTCAGCGGCGCGAGCCATGGCGCCCCGGTGCGCGGCCAGGCAAAACTCGGCGTAGCCCGTGCTGCGCATGGTATGGCTGGGCGGTGCTTGCCGGTTGCGGGTAGTTCCAGGAAAAAGGGTTCCGGTGTCGGTCACACTTTGGAACGTACCGGCGCAAGGAAAACGGTCGGTCCCGGGAAGATTAACGCCAAGGGAACCTTAGTCCTTCCAGTCCGACCGGTTCCGAATCTCCTGCACGGTCCAGCCATTGCCGTCCGGGTCGGAAAAGTGGATGAAGGAGGACGCGTCGCCTTCACCCATCCGGTCGATGGGGCTCACGTCAACGCCGCGGGCCACCAGTTCGGCCCGCGCGGCTTCGACGTCCCGGACGACAAGCTGGAGGCCGCCGATAGGAGACCGACCGGGCTCGCCCAGGCCCTGCATGAGGACCACGGAACAGGACGAGCCTTGTGGCGTCAGCTGTATGACGCGGATTCCCGGTGCCGGGGCGACGTCGTGATCCAGGTGGAACCCGACGTTGTCCCGATAAAAGGACATCGAGCGGTCCAGGTCCGTGCTGGGCAGGACGATGACTTCCAGCTTCCATTCCAAGTTCGTCTGAGGCATAGGGACACTGTACGGGAGCAGTCGCGGCTGGACCATCAGCAGCTTTCCGGTACGGCGGGGGGGTCTTCGGTGCGGGCCGGACGGGTGCCCGGGGTCCCGGGGGCACCGGTGCCCGAGGCAGAGCAGAGCGCACGGGGTGCCCGGACCGCCGCAGCACCCGTTCCGTGGGTAGCCTTAACGAATGAGCACACCAGCACAACTCGATCTTCGCCTGGACAACCGGTTCGCCCGGGACTTTCCTGAGCTGTCGATTCCCTGGCAGGCCGACACCGCGCCGGATCCGCGGTTGCTGCTGCTCAATGAACCCCTGGCCGCCGAGCTGGGTCTCGACCCCGCCGATCTCCGTAGCGCTGACGGCCAGCTTTTGCTGATCGGAAACCGGCTGCCCGAAGGCGCCACCCCGGTGGCGCAGGCCTATGCCGGGCACCAGTTTGGCGGCTACTCGCCCCGGCTGGGTGACGGGCGCGCCCTGCTGCTGGGCGAGATCACCGACGTCGACGGCCGCCTCCGGGACATCCACCTCAAGGGCTCCGGGCGGACACCCTTTGCCCGTGCCGGGGACGGCCTGGCCGTGGTTGGTCCAATGCTGCGGGAGTACATCGTCAGCGAGGCGATGTACGCCATGGGCATCCCCACCACACGCTCCCTGGCCGTGGTGGCGACGGGCCGGACGGTCCACCGTGACGCCCTGCTGCCGGGGGCCGTGCTGACGCGGGTTGCCAGCAGCCACCTGCGCGTGGGCAGCTTCCAGTACGCGCGGGCAACAGGAGACAGCAGCCTGCTGCGCCGTCTGGCCGACTCCGCCATCGTCCGCCACCACCCAGAGGCCGCGGCCGCCGAGAACCCGTACGTTGCCCTGTTTGCGGCGGTGACAGCCGCCCAGGCGTCCCTGGTGGCCGAATGGATGCTCGTCGGATTTATTCACGGTGTGATGAATACCGACAACATGACCATCTCGGGCGAAACCATCGAC
This sequence comes from Micrococcaceae bacterium, assembly GCA_025465475.1. Taxonomy (GTDB): domain Bacteria; phylum Actinomycetota; class Actinomycetes; order Actinomycetales; family Micrococcaceae; genus Arthrobacter_M. The sequence goes on along the minus strand of JAODMR010000081.1, from coordinate 3,684 downwards.
TACGGTCCGTGTGCATTCATCGAGGCGTTCGATCCCGCCACCGTCTACAGTTCCATCGACCACGCCGGGCGCTACGCGTACGCCAACCAACCGGTCATCGCTGAATGGAACCTCGCCCGGCTCGCGGAAGCCCTGTTGCCGCTGTTCCACGACGAGCAGGAGCAGGCCATCGACCTCGCCATGGGTGTGTTGGGCACGTTCCGACGCCTGTACAGCGACGCCTGGTCGTCCGGTATGCGAGCAAAGCTCGGGCTGCAGAGCGACGTTCCAGCCGACATCGCCGACCCGTTGATCAACGAGCTGCTCTCCCTGCTCCAGGAGGGGCGAGTCGATTACACCTCCTTTTTCCGCCGCCTGGCCGTGGCGGCGCGGGGCCAGGCGGAGCTGGCCCGGAGTTCGTTTACGGATCCCTCGGCATTCGACGCCTGGCTGGAGCGTTGGCGTGCCCTGCAGCCCGACGTGGACTCCATGGATCGCGTCAACCCTGTGTACATTCCGCGCAACCACCTGGTGGAGGAGGCCCTGGAGGCCGCCACGGCGGGCGACCTTGGCCCGGTACAGGCACTGCTGGATGCGATCACCCGACCCTACGAGGAGCGTCCCGGGCTGGAACGTTACGCCGCCGCGGCCCCCGACGATTTCGGGAACTATCAAACGTTCTGCGGAACCTGACCGGGTTCCTTGGCCGCAGGTAGTAAGCCTGCTTATGATTGACTAGTCTTTCAAGCGGTATGCAAAGCCCGTTCGGAGTTCCTTCCCGTCCCACGCACCAACTGCCGGGGGCGGCGAGCAGAGTGGGTGTGTGGATGTCCACATCGGACAAGTTGTACGACGTCGTCATCATCGGCGGCGGTGTTGCCGGGCTGAGCGCGGCGGTCAGCCTGAGCACGGCCCTTCGTTCCGTGGTGGTGGTCGACGCCGGTACACCGCGAAACGCGGCGTCCTCGGCGCTGCACGGCTTCCTCTCCCGGGAGGGAATGCAGCCCCTTGAGCTGCTGGCAGCGGGACGGGAGGAGGTGCTGGCATACGGCGGTGAAATCCTCCAGGGAACGGCTGCGGGCGCCGAGAGATGCCAGGACAATCTCCGCGTCCGCCTTGAAGACGGCAGCTCTGTGGCTGGACGGCGGCTGTTGATTGCCTCCGGTTTTCGGGACGAGCTCCCCGACTTACCGGGGCTACGGGAGCGGTGGGGCCGAGACGTCATCCACTGCCCTTACTGCCACGGATGGGAACTGCGTCACCGGGCCATAGGAGTTTTGGCCACTGAACCGACTGCCGCTCAGGAGGCGCTTCTGTTCCGTCAGTGGAGCAGCAACGTCACCCTGTTTCGGCACGGCATGCCGGAACCCGGCCCCGCTGAACGTGACCAGCTGGCGGCGAGGTCCGTCCAGGTGGTGGATGGGAAGGTGCAGGCGCTAAAGATCGAGAACGACGCGCTCACCGGGCTGATCCTGGAATCCGGTCGCGTGGTCCCTTGCGAAGCCCTGGTCGTCAGCCCCCGGCCGGTCACTGGATCTGACCTCCTGCGGTCCTTGGGCCTTCAGGAAGCAGATTCCCCGCTACAGGCAGCCACGTATGTGCAGACCGACGAAACCGGTCAGACGGAGGTACCGGGAGTGTGGGCTGCGGGCAACGTCACGGACCCGAACGCGCAGTTGATCACGGCCGCAGCGGCGGCGGTAAAGGCCGCCACGGCAATCAACGCAGATCTTGTAGCCGCAGATACGCGCAGGGCCGTGGCAGCCTTGCAGCGTTCCCCGGCGTAGAGCCGTGGCGGCCTTGTTCAGGCGGCTCCGGCGCGGGTGACGTACTGCTCGACTCGGCGGTCAGGCACCAGCCAGATCAGCGCCACGACCGTGTAGGCGCACAGGCCCAGGAGCGGGTGGATCAGGGCAAGGGCCAGTCCGGCCAGGTAGATCAGGGGCGAGACCTTGCCCTTCCAGTCCCGTCCGAGCGCCCGTGCCAGGGCTGCATCCGGCCCGTGCAGGCGGACCAGTGACCGTTCCAGGACGAAGAAGGCGATGGCCGCGCACAGCAGGTTGAACCCATAAACCAGCACGGGGACCTGCACAAAGCCTGACTCATCCATCCACCGGGTGGTGAACGGGAAAAGGGAGAGCCAGAACAGCAGGTGCAGGTTGGCCCACAGAACGGACCCGCTCACATGGTCGACCAGCTGGAGCAGGTGGTGGTGATTGTTCCAGTAGATTCCGACGTACACGAAACTGAGCAGATAGCTGAGGAAACCCGGGAGCACCTCAAGCAGGGCGTGCCACGTCGGTTCGTGGGGCACGCCGAGCTCGAGCACCATGATGGTGATGATGATAGCCAGCACGCCGTCGCTGAAGGCTTCCAAGCGGTTCTTGTTCATCTGCTCCAGTTCCTGGTGGTATTTTCGGCCAAGGCAGCGACGGGTGATGAGAAGGTCAGTGGCCTGGTGCCTGGTCGTTCCCGGTTCCGGCCGTCTTACGCATCATCGCAGACAGCACGATGGCGGCCAGGGCGATGATGGTGGCGGTGAGGAAGGCGGCGCGCATTCCGGCCGCCGCGTCGGACGCGGCGGACACCACCGCGAAGATCGAGACCAGCAACGCCGTTCCTGCCGCTCCGGCCACCTGCTGGCTGGTGCTCATAATGGCCGATCCGTGCGAGTACAGGTGCGGCGGCAGTGGGTTCAGGCCTGTCGTGAACGCCGGCGTGAACATCAGGGCGAGCCCGAAACTCAGGCCCACATGCAAGGTGACAATCCACCACACCGGTGTGCCGGCGTCGAGCATGGAGAACTGCCACAGCGAGAGGACCATCAAGACCGAGCCGGACACCGTGAGGGGCAAGGGACCGACCTTGTCGAAGATTCGGCCGATCACCGGTCCCAGCAGTCCCATGGCCAGCCCGCCCGGAAGCAGCACCAGGCCCGTCTCCAGGGAACCCAAACCGCGGATCTCCTGCAGGTACAGGGGCAAGAGGATGACAGCACCAAAGAGCGCCATCATGCCCACCACCATCAGCAGTACCGACACCGTGAACATGCGGAACGTGAAGGCGCGCAGGTCCAACAGCGGGGCTGCCGCCTTCTGCAGGCGCAGCTGGCGCAGTACAAACACCGTCAGGCAGGCAGCACCGAAAACAAGGGCGACGACGGCGACGGCACCCGGGCCGCCTCCTCCGCCGCCGATGCGGCTGAGCCCGTAGACCACGCCGCCGAACGCCGGGACGGTCAGGAACACCGAAGGGATATCCAGCCGTGCGGGTTCCTTCCGGCCAACGTTGGTCAGGTATTTCGCCCCGATGGCCAATGCCGCCAGGGCAACCGGCAGCACAAACACGAACATGAAGCGCCACGAAAAGTGCTCCAGGATCAGGCCCGACACCGTCGGTCCCATGGCCGGCGCAACAGAAATCGCGATACTCACGTTGCCCATGACCGCACCCCTTTTGCCGATTGGCACCAAGGTGAGGATGGTGGTCATGAGCAGGGGAAGCATGATGGCGGTGCCCCCGGCCTGCACGATGCGTGCCAGCAGCAGGACGCCAAAACCGGGCGCGACGGCGGCCAGGGTGGTGCCGGCGGTGAACAGGCCCATTGCCAGCAGGAACACGGCGCGGGTGGACAGGATCTGCAGGATGAAGCCGGTGGTGGGGATGACGACCGCCATGGTCAGCATGAAACCGGTCGACAGCCAC
>JAODMR010000168.1 GCA_025465475.1 Micrococcaceae bacterium | reverse complement strand
GGAAGAGGACGGAGCCGTGGTGAACCCGACCTGGTTGTTCACGATGACGTGGATGGTTCCGCCGGTGCGGTAGCCGCGCAGCTGGGAAAGGTTAAGCGTTTCCGCCACCACGCCCTGGCCGGCGAAGGCCGCATCGCCGTGCACCATGATCGGCAGCACGGGGAACTCGTCGCCGCGGTCAAGCCGGTCCTGCTTGGCCCGAACGATGCCTTCCAGGACCGGGTCAACGGCTTCCAGGTGCGAGGGGTTCGCGGCCAGGTACACGTTGGTGTGATTGCCCTTGTCCGAGGTGAAGGTGCCCTCGGTGCCCAGGTGGTACTTGACGTCACCGGAGCCCTGCACGCTGCGGGGATCCTGGGTGACTTCGAATTCACGGAAGACCTGGGCGTAGGTCTTACCGGCAATGTTTGTCAGCACGTTGAGCCGGCCGCGGTGGGCCATGCCGATGGCGACCTCGTCCAGGCCCTTGTCCGCGGCATCGGAAATGATCGAGTCGAGCAGCGGAATCAGGGATTCGCCGCCCTCCAGGGAGAACCGCTTTTGGCCGACGAACTTGGTCTGCAGGAACGTTTCGAACGCCTCGGCCGCGTTCAGGCGGGAGACGATCCGCAGCTGCTCATCCCGGCTGGGCTTGGAGTACGCGTGCTCCAGCTCGTCCTGGAACCATTTGCGTTCTTCCGGGTCCTGGATGTGCATGTATTCGATGCCGGTGGTGCGGCAGTAGGCGTCGCGCAGCACGCCCAGGATGTCGCGGAATTTCAGCATCGGCTTGCCGCCGAAACCTCCCGTGGGCCATTCGCGGTCCAGGTCCCAGAGGGTCAGCCCGTAGGTCAGGACATCCAGGTCGGGGTGCTTGCGCTGGACGTACTCCAGGGGGTCGGTGTCTGCCATGAGGTGGCCGCGGACCCGGTAGGAGTGGATCAGCTGCTGGATGCGGGCGACCTTGTTGATTTCGTCAGCGGGATCGACCTGCAGGTCGGTGCTCCACCGTACGGGCTCGTAGGGGATGCGCAGGGCCTCGAAAATGTCGTCGTAGAAGTTTTGCGCGCCCAGCAGCAGCTGGTGGACGATGCGGAGGAACTCGCCGCTGCCGGCACCCTGGATGACCCGGTGGTCGTAGGTGGAGGTCAGCGTGAGGATCTTGCTGATGGCGTTCTGGGCGATGATCTTTTCGCTGGCGCCCTGGAATTCGGCGGGGTAGTCCAGTGCGCCGACGCCGATGATCGCGGCCTGGCCCTTGGACAGGCGCGGCACGGAGTGCACGGTGCCGATGCCGCCGGGGTTGGTCAGTGAGACGGTGGTTCCAGAGTAATCGTCGGCGGTGAGCTTGCCGGCGCGGGCCCGCTTGATCAGGGCCTCGTAGGTGTGCCAGAACTCGGAGAAGTTGAGGGTCTCAGCCTTCTTGATGTTCGGCACCACCAGCAGGCGGGAACCGTCCGGCTTGGGCATGTCGATGGCGATGCCGAAGTTGACGTGCGCGGGCTGGACGGCGACGGGCTTGCCGTCGACGACGTCGTAGTACACGTTCATGGAGGGGAACTGGGCAAGGGCGCGCACGACGGCGTAGCCGATGAGGTGCGTGAAGGAGACCTTGCCGCCGCGGGCACGGGCAAGGTTGGAGTTGATCACGACGCGGTTGTCGATAAGCAGCTTGGCCGGAACGGCCCGGACGCTGGTGGCGGTGGGAACTTCCAGGCTGGTCACCATGTTGGTGGCGATCGCCTTGGCCGGTCCGCGCAGCACCGAGACGGTGTCTTCCTCCGGCGTGGAGTTGTCCTTGGCGGCCTTGGGCAGCTGGGCCGGAATCGGCGTGGTGCCGGTGCTGCCGGGGCGCGACTCCTTGGCGGCCGGGGCGGAGGGGCTGCCGGCGGGTGCAGCGGCCGGCTTGGCGGGAGTGGCGGTGGGAGCGGGAGCGGCGGGCTTTGCGGACGGCGGAGCCGGAGGGGCGACGGGAGCGGCAGCTGCGGCGGGTGCGTCAGCTGGTGCCGGAGAGGCAGGGGCGGCCGGCGTGGCCGGAGCTGGAGCGGGCGCGCTGCTCTGGCCTGACCGGGATACCACCGGCAATTCCCGGGTTACCGGGCCGGTTGGCTTACCGTTTGCTGCGCCCTTGTCTTCGGCGTCGAAGGACTCAAACAGGGGCCACCACTTGGCGTCGACCGATTTCTTGTCCTGTTGGTACCGTTCATACAGCTCGTCGACGAGCCACTCGTTTCCGCCAAATTCCTCGGGTAGACGATGTACGGATTGCTCTGGCACGTGAAATACGCCTCTTCCATGAGTTCTTAGTTGCCCGCTGGCTCCACCGGAAGAACAGACCGAGCCAGTGCGCGCGCCCAACCGCTAGTGCCTTGTTTGGTGTTGATCCGCAGACCCACACCGCCTTCCAGTCTAGTGAGAAGAACAACTGGCAGGCCAATCGGACCCGCCCGGTCGCGCGCCCTTTATCGCGCTGGCGCTCCGGAGGAGCCTGCAGCCGTGTTCCGCGGCCCCGCCTAGACTGGTGGCATGCGCTTTCTCAGCTCGCCCAGCACCGATTTGACTTACTCCGACGTCTTTTTGGTGCCTTCCCGTTCCGAGGTCATTTCCCGCTTGGACGTTGACCTGTCCAGCGACGACGGCACTGGCACCACGATTCCCCTGGTCGTGGCAAATATGACCGCTGTCACCGGCAAGCGGATGGTGGAAACGGTGGCCCGGCGTGGGGGGCTGGCTGTCCTCCCGCAGGATGTGCCGGTATCGGTGCTGCGGGACGTGACGGCAGCGGTCAAGGAGCGGCACGTCCTGTTTGAAACTCCCGTCACCCTCTCGGCCCATGACACGGTCATCGACGCGCTGCACCTGATGAGCAAGCGGGCCCACGGAGCCGTCGTGGTGGTGGACCGGGACAACCTTTCTCACGGCGGTGGCGCCGGTGGTGGGCTGGTGCTGGGCGTGGTCCGCGCTGCCGACTGCGAGGGCGTTGACCGTTTCGCTTCGCTGGAATCGGTGATGCGGACAAACATTGTGTCGGTGGACGCGGCCGACTTCGACGCGGCAACCAACGACGACGATCGGGACAAGGCGCTGCGTGCCGCCTTCGAACTGCTTGACGCGGCTGGCTCCGACTTCGCTCCGGTGCTGCGCGACAACCGTCTGGCCGGTGCACTGACCCGAACGGGCGCACTGCGTTCCACCATCTACCGTCCGGCCCTTGATACCGCCGGGCGGCTCCGGGTGGCAGTGGCCGTGGGTATCAACGGTGATGTGCAGGGCAAGGCCGCCGAACTGCTGGCAGCAGGAGCTGACACCCTGGTGGTGGACACGGCCCATGGGCACCAGCGAAAAATGTTCGACGCCCTGCGTGCGGTGCGTGAACTGAATCCACAGGTGCCCGTGGTAGCAGGCAACGTGGTCAGTGCCGACGGCGTCCGGGACCTGGTTGCCGCCGGCGCCGACGTCGTCAAGGTCGGTGTGGGCCCGGGCGCCATGTGCACCACCCGCATGATGACTGCCGTGGGCCGGCCCCAGTTCTCGGCGGTTTTGGAGTGCGCTGCCGCGGCCAGGGAGTTGGGCGCTACGGTATGGGCCGACGGCGGCGTGCGCTACCCGCGCGATGTGGCCCTGGCCCTGGCGGCAGGAGCAAGCCAGGTGATGATCGGATCATGGTTCGCCGGCACCTACGAAAGCCCAGGTGACCTGCAGGTGGACAGCAGCGGACGGCAGTACAAGGAAAGCTTCGGCATGGCCTCGGCCCGCGCCGTCCAGAACCGTACCCAGCGTGAAGGCGCTTTCGACCGGGCGCGTAAGGGTTTGTTCGAGGAAGGCATCTCCTCGTCCAGGATGTTCCTTGATCCGGCCCGCCCCGGCGTGGAGGACCTGCTGGACCTCATCACCTCCGGCCTGCGCAGTTCAATGACCTACGCGGGTGCCACCAGCCTGGCGGAGTTCCGCGAGAATGCCATCGTTGGTATCCAGTCGGCCGCCGGCTACGAAGAGGGCAGGCCCCTGCAGCAGAGCTGGTAGGGCCGGCCGTGCACCAAAGCCTGTAGGTCCGGATTCCTCCACGGTCCGAATTCCTCCACGATCCGGACCGTGGGTGACGGGCACCACGTTCGAGATGGAAAATAGGATCCATGACTTCATCCGCTGCGCAGGCCCGCGCCTGGCACCCGGGCCTGGCCCTGCTGGCGGCCGCGACGTTCTTCATGGAGAACCTGGACGGCACTGTGCTGGTCACCGCCGTGCCCAGCATCGCCGCCGATTTTCGGGTAGTTCCGACGGACGTCAACATCACCATGACGGCGTACCTGGTCACCGTGGCCATGTTCATTCCGCTGAGCGCCTGGCTGACCGAGCGGTTTGGGGACCGGAAGGTCTTCTGCACGGCCATCGCGATCTTCACGGGCGCGTCGCTGCTGTGCGCCCTAAGTCCTGACCTGACCCTGTTAACCCTCGCGCGTATCCTGCAGGGCGTTGGGGGAGCACTTATGGTGCCGGTCGGCCGGTTGGTGGTGCTGCGCAGCACCGAAAAGAAGGACCTGCTCCGCGCCATCGCCTTCCTGACGTGGCCGGCCCTGCTGGCGCCGGTGATCGCGCCGTTGGTGGGCGGGCTATTCACGACCTACCTGACCTGGCATTGGATTTTCCTGATCAACGTCCCGCTCGGCGTCGCGGCGTTCGTCGCTGCGGTGCGGATGGTGCCCGCCCGCGCCCATACGTCGCCGCCGGCGTTGGATTGGTTTGGGCTGCTGACCTGTAGCCTCGGCATCGGCGCGCTGGTGGTGGGGCTGGAACTTGTCGCCGACCCGCGGCGGGCGGGGATCGCCGTCGTCGTGCTGCTGTTCGCTGCCTTGGCGACGGGTGCGGCCGTGTGGTGGATGCGGCGCACCCCGAAACCCCTGTTCGACCTGAGGGCCCTTCAGGTACGGACTTTCCGGGTCTCCAACGTGGGCGGATTCATCTACCGCACAGCCATCAGCGCCGCCCCCTTCCTGCTGCCGCTGTTGTTCCAGGAGGGATACGGCTGGGACCCGCTGCGGTCCGGGGCCATGGTTGCGGCGGTGTTCATCGGAAACATCGGTATCAAGCCCGCCACAACTCCGTTGATCCGCGGCCTGGGCTTCAAGGCGGTGCTGCTGTTGGCGGTGATCGGTTCGGCAGCCACCTTCATCGCGTGTGCGTTGATGCCGCCCAGCACTCCTGATGTGCTGATCTTCGTGCTGCTGGTGTGTAGCGGAGCGTTCCGGTCCATCGGCTTCACGGCGTACAACTCGCTGCAGTTCGCCGACATCGACCCGGCCGGCCTGAACTCGGCCAACGCGCTGTCATCCACCATTTCGCAGCTCGGTGCGGGGCTGGGCATCGCTGCCGGCGCTCTGGCGCTGCGACTTTCGGTTGGGCTGGCCGACGGCGGTGGAGCAGGAACGTCCCTGGCCTTCGGACCGGATCCCCTGATGCCGTATCGAATCGCTTTCCTGGCCATCGCAGCCCTGATCCTGCTCTGCATGATCGACACGCTACGCCTGCCCACCGGTGTGGCGTCGCACGTCAGCGGACGGAACGCTGGCAGCACCCGCGCCAAGGAGACCGGCGGTTCTGTGTCCCGCGGTCGATAGCGCCAAGTTCTCCCGGGTTGAGGCGGGTTGTCGAGAGACTGCCCCGACGTGGAGCAAGGTAGGGACTGCCCGGGCGCCGGGAGGTTGGGAACTGGCCCGTCGGGACGCCAACGGCCGGGCGCCGGGAGGTTGGGAACTCTCCGTCGGGACGCCAACAGTTCAGGCGCACACCCGCGGATGAGACCCATGCTCCTGTAGACTGGCCGTTCTATGGACAGTAACTCTAGGGGCCGGCGCCCGGGGTCGAGGAACACCTCCCCGCGCACTGCCGGCAGACCCCGCATAAATGCCCACCGTCCGTCCCCA
>JAODMR010000163.1 GCA_025465475.1 Micrococcaceae bacterium | reverse complement strand
CCCGTGTTCGGAACCTCCTCCCCTCCCAAGGGACTCTCGGGGATGCTGCGGAAATACGCCTACGCACGATTCAGTGAAGGCCGGGCCGCGCACTGGCTGATCCTGCTGGCCGCCGACCGGGTGGACGCCATCGAAAGCCACCTGGCGTCCTTCGCCACCGGCCGGCCGGACAACCCCATCACCGAAACCGCAATCCGCACGGAATTCCGCCGCAGCGGCTTTCCCACCCGCTTCGCCCCCGGCCGGGTCGACCGGGCCCACACCTGGATCGATCCCATCCTGGTCGCCGGCCCCTGGATACTGGCCGCCGGGTCAACGGCCGCCGTGGTGAAGGCCGTCCTCCGGCGTCGCATGGCCTGACACCGTTCTGCAAATGGTGGCGGAGAAGGGCAGGGTTCGTCCATCTCCGCCCACCGCTATTTTTGAGACTCAGTTGGCGCCCCGTGGTGTCAACTGCGGGGTGCGTTGACTTGGCCGAGGCCGTGGATGTGCTGGGGCCCGATTTTTGTCGTGTTGTTCAGCCCCAGAAGTTGGAGTCCGCGCCGGTATTCGTTGCGGAGGATTTCAATGGTCCGTTCAACGCCGCGTTCACCACCGGCCATGATGCCGTAGAGGTAAGCCCGTCCAATCATGACGGCGTCGGCGCCGAGGGCGAGAGCGGCGATGATGTCCTGTCCATGGGTGATGCCGCTGTCGAGGAGCACCGTGGCGTTTTCCCCGACTGCGGCGCGTACGTCCGGCAGAACGTCAAGGGTTGCCGGGGTTCTGTCCAGCTGGCGGCCTCCGTGGTTTGAGACAATGACTCCGTCCGCGCCCAGGGAGGTCACTCGCCGGGCGTCTTCGGGGTTGAGGATCCCCTTGACGAGGAGCTTGTGGGGCCATTTCTGCCTGAGCCAGGTCAGGTGCTCATAGTTCAGTCCCGGTTCGAAAAGGACGTTCGCGACGTCAGCGGAGGAGCCAGGGTAGTCGCGGAGGGAAGCGAAAGCGATCCCAGGTGTAGTGAGCTTGTTGATCCACCAGTAGGGGAACCGGGACATGTCCAGAAAGGTTTGCAGAGTCAGGGTCGGCGGGATGGTCAGGCCGTTGCGGACGTCTTTGAGGCGGCTCCCTGCGACGGACGTGTCGATGGTCAGCACGACGGTGGTGAATCCGGCATTCAGGGCCCTGTCCACGAGTTCATCGTTCAGGGCTTCGTTGTTGGTCAGGTACAACTGGAACCAGTTTTGCCCGTTGGGGGCCGCTTCCCGGACCTCTTCCACGGTGGAGGTGCCGACGGTGGACAGAGTGTATGGCAGTCCGTTGCGTTGGGCGACGCGGGCGACGGCGGTTTCTCCGGCATGGTGCATCATCCGGGTGTAGCCGGTCGGTGCGAAGACCAGGGGCATCGATATTTTCTGTCCCAGCAGCGTGGTCGAAATATCCGGGTCGGTCACAGAGTGGAGGGCTTCGGGCATGAAGGTGACGTCGGAGAAAGCCTGCCGGTTACGGCGTGCGGTCAGTTCGGCGTCGGCTGCTCCATCGACGTAATCAAAGACGGCCCGGGGGGTGGTGCGCGAGGCAATGCGTCGGAGGTCCTCGATGCTGAGGGCGGCTTGAAGCCGGCGTTGGACCGGGTTAAGGGTAGGAGGGCGGAATTGCAGCAGCTCACGGATTTCCCCCAACTTGGGGAGTTGGCGCTGGCCCGCTTTGCTGATCGGCCCTCCTGTGCTTCGGGGGTCGGTGGCGGGTTTGGTGGAAATGTTGTCGACGACGCTCATGGTGGGCCTTTCTGTAGATGTGGTCGGGTCACTGCAGCGTGGCATTCCCCGTTGGGTCGAGGTTAATGCTGTTGGTTACGCTGGACCTGGCCGTGGAACACGTCTGGGTTGATGGGGTTGCCGGGCCGCCCGCTCACCAGGCCCTGCAACACGTTCTCAAAGAGTCGTCGTTTGAGGTCGGTATGTGATTCCTCGCTGTACCAGGCGGCGTGTGGTGTCAAAGCAACGTTGTCCAGTTGGAGCAGGGCGCTCCCAGCCGGTAGTGGCTCCTCCTCGAAAACGTCCAGACCTGCAGCCTGGAGGCGGCCGTTGCTCAGGGCCTCTACGAGCGCGGCAGTGTCTACCACGGCGCCCCGGCAGGTATTGATCAGGATGGCGCCATCCTTGGTTTGGGTGAGCACTTCTGCGTTGATCAGGTGTCTGGTTCGGCTGTTGAGTGGGACGTGGAGGGACAGGACATCGGCATGGCGGATGACGTGTTCGAAGGTTGCAACCTGCACCCCGTCCTCGGTGACGGATCCGGGTTGGTGGAGCGGATCGAATCCGATGACTGAGTAGCCGAGGCCACGGGCTTTTCGGGCTGTTGCGCTGCCGATCAGGCCGAGACCGATGACGCCGAAAACGCGTCCCGCGATCCGGTGCAGGGGGGTGACGGGGGTGAGGGTGTGATTCCCGGTGCGGATGCTGCGGTCCAGGCCGGTGATGCCCCTGGCCAGGCTAAGCGTGAGCGCGATGGCATGATCGCTGACTTCCTCGGTGGCGTAGTCGGGAACGTTGCATACAGCTATTCCATGGGCGGTCGCGGCGGGAACATCGATGGTGTCAACACCGACCCCGTAGCGGCCGATAACCCGCAGCCGGGGCAGTGCCGACATGACACGCTCCGTGATGGGCGCGTACTGGACCAGCAGTGCATCCGCATCGACGCCGGCGGCGATGACATCCTCTTCGCTGGTGCAGGACGCCCGGACCAGTTCGATGCCATGGGTTGTGGCGAGGTCTTCCTCAACGGAGATGGAGTCATGGTCGCAGTCGGTGATCAGAATCTTCGCTTTCGGAGCTGTTGTGCTCATGTGCCTTTCCTGGACTTTGTCATCACGGGGGTGGGATTCCTTGCAAGGGTTCCCGGGACGGCGGGTGAAGATACGTCCCGGGAACCGGTGCTACGTGGGCTGCAAGAGGTGGACGGAGTGGGTGTTTCAAGCCCGACGACCCCACCCCCTTCTCTCTATATATGAGCGGTCGTTTGTCGGTTCAGGGCTGGGTGGTTTCGCTGCCGGTCACGGTGGTGTTCCCTCTGCCGGACGCCTCGACGAGGCTAGTTTCGTCGTGGTCCACGTAGCCGTAAACCTCGGGCAGGATATAGGTCGCTGCGAGGTACCCGGTGATGGACAGGAGGGAAACGATCGCCGTCGCGGCAGGCACGCCGAGGCTGGTGAAGAGGATGGGGAAGAAGAAAATGGTGACAAAAGAGGCGAGCTTGACGAAGATGTAGCCGAAGCCGGAGGCGGTTGCCCGGTACCGTGCGGGTGCCACCATGGACCCGATCGTCATTCCGTTGGAGGCGTCCCAGTAGTGTCCCCACATCAGACCGGCAGCGGCCAGGGGCACCAGGGGCTTCCAGTCCAGCTGCAGGAACAGTGCGGCCAGCAGCAGGGAGACGGCAGCCATGCCGTAACCGATGCGTGCAACGCCGCGGTGCCCAATTTTAGGGATGACCAGGGGGGCGGTAAAGCCGGCAATGGTGGCGATGACGTAGATACCGCCGGTGAGGAAGTTGGTGGCCGCTACGCCGGAGACCCCGGTGAGGACCAGGATGATGGGCAGGTAGAAGGCAAACGCGGAGAATTCCGCACCCTGCATGGCGTTGGATATCCAGGAAAAGATGCTCGCCTTTCGCCGGATCGGGTCGCTCCATATGCTTCGAAGGAAGTCCCCGGTGCGGGGCCGGTCGATACGGAAGTCCTCGTTGGGCAGCATTTCCAGGGAGTCACCGAACATCTCGGCTGAAACCTTCTTCGCCTTGATGAACTGCCCGCGCTGGATAAGGGACAGGGCGGTATCCGGAACATCCAGGCGCATCAGCAGCAGGGCCAGGGCCGGCAACGCCCCCAAAGCCAGGCCGATCCGCCACAGCAGGCTGTGGTCCATCCCGCTGAGGTAGAGGGCGGTGATGACGATGATCGCGACGACTTCGCCCAGACCAAACATGAACTGCCAGCGGCTGCCCATGACTTCACGCTTGCCCTTGGGCATGGTCTCCATGATGTAGGCATACCCGGTCGAGACGTCACTGCCGAGGGGGAAGCCCAGCAGGAAACGGATGATGACCAGCTGCCACATGTCCGTGGCGAATCCCTGCGCCGCCGCCAGGACCACGAAGGCGACCATGGTCATCAGGAAGACTTTCCTGCGGCCGATCCGATCAGCGATCCAGCCGCCGAACACGGCTCCGAGGAGAGCGCCGCCCTGAACAGCCGCCGAAGCAAGGCCGAGCATTGCTGCGCTTGGATGGAGGTCGTCCTTGATGAAGAGCAGCAGGAAGGAAATGGAGTACAGGTCCCAGGCTTCGATGAGGATAGTGGAAATCATCAACCAGCCAGCACGTCGGCCGCTGGTGGTTCCTTCCTGGTTTAGCACGCGTGCTGTTGCCCTGTCGCTAAGCTCACGCAGTTCTGTTTGGTTCACATTCGGCTCCTTTGCCGGTTTCAATGAGGTGACGGACTCAACGGAGACCGTCGGATGGAAAGTGCAGGTTCGGGATCAGAACGAGTTTCGGGATCAGATTGGTCGGGACATTCCCCACCCCCCGTCTGGGAGGGAGCCCGGGGGACGCCTCGGGCCCAGGACGGAGGAACAGCAAGGACCGATGGCCGTGCCCGTCAAGCGTCGGGCAGCCTCGTGCGCAGGCGGGTTGACCCTTCGGTCATTGCCCCCTTGGACGTCCGTCGGCACGGCTCAGGCCCGGCCGGATGGGGAGGCGGCCAGGAGGGTTGCGATGGCTGGCAGCGCGTCCGGGTCGGCAAGCGCAGATCCCAACGCGACAACCCGTGCATCGGCGTCGAGGAAGTCCTTGGCGTTGGAGGGGGTGATGCCACCGGTCGCGACGAAGTTCAGGCCGGGGAAGGGGCCGTGCATGGCCCTGAACCAGGAGGGAC
>JAODMR010000078.1 GCA_025465475.1 Micrococcaceae bacterium | reverse complement strand
GCCCGCGCTGCGGTGCTTATCTCGACATTGGGCAGAACGGGAATGGGACGGGGATTCGGTAGGCTCGAAGTATGAGTGCCATCCGGGCCGCAGAGGCGGCCGACGTTCCCAGCATCCTGTCCATGATTCACGACCTGGCGATATACGAAAAAGAGCCTGACGCGGTGAAAACCACCCAGGAGATGCTGCATGCCGCCCTTTTCGGAGATAACCCGCGCGTGTACGCGTTGGTGGCGGAGGACGACGGCGGACTGCAGGGTTTTGCGCTTTGGTTCCTGAACTTCTCGACGTGGGAAGGCGTCCACGGCATTTATCTGGAAGACCTGTACGTTCGCCCCTCAGCACGTGGGGCCGGGTACGGCAAGGCGCTGCTGCGTACTTTGGCCGGGACCGCCGTCGAGCATGGTTACGCCCGGGTTGAATGGAGCGTGTTGGACTGGAACGAGCCGTCCATCCGGTTCTACCGCAAGCTGGGCGCAGTGCCAATGGACGGTTGGAGCACGTTCCGGCTGACGGGAAATGCGCTGGCAGGTTTCGCCGCTCCGGCCCCTACTGCGGGCGTGGCTGCCCACCAGTGAGCGATAGCTACACCGTCCGCGGAATGCGGTTGCGGGATCATTGGTTCAGCGTGCCGCTGAACCATGCTGAACCCGCCGGGGAAAAGCTGCGGCTTTACGCCCGTGAAATCAGTTCCGCAGCCGTCGGTGAGTCTGAGGCCGCCCAGCTGCCGTGGCTGCTGTATTTGCAGGGCGGCCCGGGTGGCCGCGGCAATCGGCCCACCAGCCTGTCAGGGTGGTTGAAGGAAGCAGTGAAGTCCTTCCGGGTGCTGATGCTGGACCAGCGCGGGACAGGCCTATCCACGCCGGCAAACCGGCAGACCCTGCCGAGCCGCGGGGACGCCGCCGCGCAGGCGGACTACCTGTCCCATTTTCGGGCGGACGCCATCGTTGCCGATGCGGAACGGATTCGCTTGGAGCTGGGATCCGCTCCGTGGACTGTCTACGGGCAGAGTTTCGGCGGGTTTTGCGCGCTGACCTACTTGTCCTTTGCGCCGCATGGTTTGCGCGAGGTGCTGATCACCGGTGGCCTGGCACCGCTTTCGGGTGAGCCGGAGCGTGTGTACCGGGCTACGTTCGCCGCCTTGGAGGCCCGCAACCACGAGTACTTCTCCTGGTATCCCCAGGACGCTGACCTACTGCAACGGCTGGTCCGCCACCTGGAAGCCGTGCCGGAGCATCTTCCCAGCGGTGAACGCCTGACCCCGGAGCGGCTACAGATGATCGGCAGCTATCTGGGTGGCAACATGCGCATCCACGCGCTGCACTATCTGTTGGAGGATGCCTTTGTTTGCACTCCTGCCGGTGACCGGTTATCGGACGGTTTTCTGGCGCAGTTGACGGATTCCGTGAGCCGGGCGACCAATCCGCTGTATGCGGTTCTGCATGAGGCCATCTACTGCCAAGGCCGTGCATCAGACTGGGCGGCGTGGCGGGTGCTGGGCGAGCAGAAGCAGTTCCTGCCCACCGCCGAGCAACCGTTATTGACCGGTGAGATGGTCTATCCCTGGTACTTCGAGCAGGACCCGTCGCTGATTCCCCTCCGGGAGGTTGCGGAGCTGTTGGCCCGACGGACGGAATGGCCCGCCCTTTACGACTTGGAACAGCTGGCCCGGAACACCGTGCCGGTGGCCGCCGCCGTATACCGCGACGACATCTACGTGGACCGGGAACTGTCCCTGGAGACCGCCGCCGCGGTGGCGAAGCTCAAGGTCTGGGAGACGGCCGAATTCCACCACGACGGCATCGCGCAGGACGGCGAAGGCATCTTCGCCCGGCTCCTCGCCCTAACCCGCGAGCCCTAACCCGCCTCTCGGGGACGGTGGTCGAGCCTGTCGGCGATCGAGCCGGTCGAGACCGAGTTGGCTCCGGGGATCTCGACAAGCTCGATCAACGCGGACGACGGTCTAGCGGGACGGTGGTCGGGCCTGTCGGTGGTCGAGCCGGTCGAGACCCGTTGGCTCCGGGGATCTCGACAAGCTCGATCAACGCGGACGGAGGTCGAGCGGGACGGTGCTCGAGCCGGTCAAGACCCAGTTGGCTCCGGGGATCTCGACAAGCTCGATCAACGCGGACGACGGTCGGGCCGGACGGCGGTCGAGCCTGTCGAGACCCAGTTGGCTCCGGGGATCTCGACAAGCTCGATCAACGCGGACGACGGTCGATCAACGGGATCTCGACAAGCTCGATCAACGAGTCGGCTCGATCAGCGACGGTGGTCGAGCGGGAGTTACTCGGAGTCGCTGAGGCTGCGGTCGCGGTCGCGTTCGAGTGCCTCGTCCATGGCCTGCTGCTTGGCCTTGGGGCTGAGCAGGCTGGCGACGACGGCGACGACGATGGTTCCGACGATGACCGCCAGGGACAGGAACGTGGGGATTTCCGGCGCCCATTCAATGTGGTGCCCGCCGTTGATGAACGGCAGCTCATTGACGTGCATGGCGTGGAATACCAGCTTGATGCCGATGAAGGCCAGGATGACTGACAGGGCGTGCTTGAGGTAGATCAGGCGCGTCATCAGCCCGCCGAGCAGGAAGTAGAGCTGGCGCAGGCCCATCAGGGCGAAGATGTTCGCCGTGAAGACGATGAAGGCGCTCTGCGTGAGGCCGAAGATGGCGGGGATCGAATCGACGGCGAACAGCAGGTCAGTGATGCCGATGGTCACAAAGACGATCACCATGGGCGTGAACAGCTTTTTGCCGTTGACTGTGGTGCGCAGCTTGGTGCCGTCGTAGCTCTCGGACATCGGAAGCACGTTGCGGAGCTTGGCGATCAGCGGGTTTTCGGAACCGTGCTCTTCATCCTCACCGGAGTCGGTCGCCTGCTTGTACGCAGTCCAGAGCAGGAAGGCGCCAAAGATGTAGAAGACCCAGCTGAACTGCTCGATGACGACAGCGCCCAGCAGGATAAAGATGCCGCGCAGGACCAGGGCGATGACGATGCCGACCATCAGGACACCCTGCTGCAGTTTCCGGGGAACGCTGAAGCGGGCCATGATGATGATGAAGACGAAGAGGTTGTCGATGCTAAGGCTGTACTCCGTGACCCAGCCGGCCACGAACTGGCCACCATGTTCGGGTCCGGTGAAGGCAAACATCAGCGCCGCGAACACCAGGGCCAGCGCGACGTAAAACGCCACCCAGAGCCCGGCTTCCTTCATCTTGGGTTCGTGGGGCCGTTTCAGGACGAGCAGCAGGTCAAACAACAGGATGAGGCCAAGGACAACAAAGGATCCGACTTCAAACCAGAGAGGTAAGGCGGGCATGTAAAGCCTTTCGCAGGGTACGCCGAAGAACGGTAAGTCTCTCCCCCAGCGGTGCGCCCCTTCCGGGTGCTGCACGATGCTGACTGTTACGTCCGGCCAGGCTTCGGCGCCTGACGTGTTGACGTCCGTAACACTTGGGATACTCCCCTACGCTTTACCCATCATACAGGTCTCAGGCGTGCCCTGCCGTCTGCATCTGACGCAGCTCCTTCTTTAGGTCGCCCACCTCGTCGCGCAGCCGGGCGGCCAGTTCGAACTGGAGTTCGCCTGCAGCGGCGTGCATCTGATCGGTCAGCTGGGCGATCAAATCCACCAGATCCTCAGCGGGCACGGCCGCCAGGCCGTCGGAACGGACGGGGACTGGTGCCTTGCCCTTCCTGCCGCGGCCCTTGCCGGCGGATTCGAGGAGTTCCTTCGTGTCGGCGTCTTCGCGGGCCAGCGAGTCGGTGATGTCGGCAATCCGCTTACGCAACGGTGTCGGATCGACACCGTGTTCCGTGTTGTAGGCGACCTGAATGGCACGACGGCGGTTCGTCTCGTCGATGGCGTGGGCCATGGAGTCGGTGATCCGGTCAGCGTACATATGCACCTGCCCGGACACGTTACGGGCGGCACGCCCTATGGTCTGGATGAGCGACGTCGAGGAGCGCAGGAAGCCTTCCTTGTCGGCGTCGAGAATGCTGACCAGTGAAACTTCGGGCAGGTCAAGGCCTTCACGGAGCAGGTTGATGCCCACCAACACGTCGAAGGTGCCCATTCGAAGTTCACGCAGCAGCTCCACCCGCCGGAGGGTGTCCACGTCGGAGTGCAGATACTGCACTTTCACCCCATGGCCCAGCAGATACTCGGTGAGGTCTTCGGCCATGCGCTTGGTCAAGGTGGTGACCAGTACGCGTTCATCCTTCTCCACCCGGGTGCGGATCTCCCCCAGCAGGTCATCGATCTGGCCCTTGGTGGGTTTGACGACGACCTCAGGGTCGATCAGACCGGTGGGGCGAATGATCTGCTGCACGTAGCCGTCAGCCTTGCCGAGTTCGTACTTGCCCGGCGTTGCCGACAGGTACACCGTCTGGCCGATCCTTTCGAGGAATTCATCCCATTTGAGCGGTCGATTGTCCATCGCGGAGGGCAGTCGAAAGCCGTGGTCCACCAGGGTGCGCTTGCGGGACATGTCCCCCTCATACATGGCACCGATCTGTGGAACTGTCACGTGGGATTCATCGATGACCAGCAGGAAGTCGTCCGGAAAGTAGTCAATGAGGCAGTGAGGTGCGGAGCCTCGGGTCCGCCCATCGATGTGCCGGGAGTAGTTCTCGATGCCGTTGCAGAAACCCATCTGCTGCATCATCTCCAGGTCATAGGTGGTGCGCATCCGCAACCGCTGTGCTTCCAGGAGCTTGTTTTGGCCCTCAAGTTCCTTGAGCCGGACCGCGAGTTCGTCCTCAATCTGCTTGATCGCGCGCGTCATCCTCTCGGGACCGGCGACATAGTGTGAAGCGGGGAAGACGTACATCTCCGTTTCCTCGCGGATGATGTCACCCGTGACGGGGTGGAGGGTGTAGATCTTTTCGATTTCGTCACCGAAGAACTCGATCCGAAGCGGATGCTCCTCGTACATGGGGATGATTTCGACGGTATCCCCACGGACGCGGAACGTGCCACGGTGGAAGTCCATGTCATTGCGGACGTACTGCATGCTGACGAATTTGCGGAGCAGGATGTCGCGGTTGATTTCCGCTCCCTGCCGCAGGGTGACCATCCCGGCCACGTACTCTTCCGGAGTTCCGAGCCCGTAGATACAGGACACGGTTGCGACGACGATCACGTCCCTGCGGGTCAACAGGGCGTTCGTGGCGGAGTGCCGCAGCCGCTCCACCTCCTCGTTGATGGAGGAGTCCTTTTCAATGAAGGTGTCCGTTTGCGGGCCGTACGCTTCCGGCTGGTAATAGTCGTAATAGGAGACGAAGTACTCGACGGCATTATTGGGCATAAGTTCCCGGAACTCGTTGGCCAGCTGCGCAGCAAGGGTCTTGTTCTGCACCATGACCAGCGTTGGACGCTGCACCTGCTCGATCAGCCACGCCGTCGTCGCCGATTTTCCGGTGCCGGTGGCGCCGAGCAGCACCACGTCCTTCTCACCATTGTTGATCCGTTCCGCGAGCTCCTTGATGGCGGTCGGCTGATCCCCCGCGGGCTGGTATTCACTGATGACCTCGAAGGGCGCCACGACGCGATTGATCTGCTGGGCAAGACTCATG
The DNA here is from genome assembly GCA_025465475.1 of Micrococcaceae bacterium. GTDB lineage: Bacteria > Actinomycetota > Actinomycetes > Actinomycetales > Micrococcaceae > Arthrobacter_M. Next base: position 8,944 of record JAODMR010000078.1, on the reverse strand, counting down.
GTTTAACGCTACCGCCAGGCACCGACACGATGGGAGCCGGTCCGCTCAGGGCTTAGCAGGAGCGGCATTCGATACTCATGCGGCAACCCGGCGGGCGGGCAACCCGACCGGCGGTGCGCCCTGCCAGCGCCCGGCAACGCGCGTGCAAGAATGGCCCCAGACATCCCGTCGCATCCTGCCCGATCCGCTTGGAAGGACATCATGAGCGAGAACAATCCGCCGCAATCCGGCCGTCCCGAGCCGTACGGCCAGCCACCCGCCGCGCCGCCCCCGTATGGCCAACCCGGCCAGCAACCGGCCGCGCCCCAACCGTACGGCCAACCGTATGGCCAGCAGCCATACGGCCAGCAGCCTGCTTATCCGCAGCAGAACTTCGGTGCCGAGTCGTACCAGGGTCGGGAGACACAGGACCCCGGCAAGGTGTATGGCATCATCTCGATCATCCTTCCCTTTGTCGGGTTCGGCCTCGTCGGCCTGGTCCTGGGCATCATCGGTCGGATCAAGTCCAAGCGCGCTGGTTATAAAAACGTGCTCGCTCTGGTTGGCATCATCCTCGGTGCCATCTCCGTCGTCGTCGGAATTTTGATCATCGTCGCGGTGGTTACGGCGCTCACCCAGTTCGGCCAGCTGTGCAACGACCTGGGCCCGGGAACACACACGCAGGACGGCATCACCTACACGTGCCCGAGCTGAGCCGGCAGCAACCCCCGCCTCCACCAGTAAATGAAACGGCCGCCCTGAAAGGGCGGCCGTTCTTCGTGCAGCGGGCACCTGCCCGCAACGCACCGCTGGCACCAAACACACCCGACCCGCTCAGCCTCCGGTCAGCCCCGGGAGTGTTCCCCCGCGAGTTGCCAGCGCTGGAGGGCCGGTGCGCCGACGGTTCGGAACCACTCAGCCTTGGCAGCTGCGTACCCGGCGGCATCAGGATCTGACGCATGTTCGGCCGCGAGCCGAAGTTTCAGCTGTCCATAATCCTCCCGCGCTTTCGGGTCGTCGCGCAGCCAATTCCGTACCGCCAGGGCCGTCGCTGCCACCTGCGAGCCTTCTTCCCGGACATGCAACCGCACCGGTCTGCCGGGATCCGCACCGGCATGCCTGCCGCTTCCAAGTGTTGGGAAACCGGCGGTCCCCAGTTGCCTGTCGACGTCGTCGATGGCAGCTTGCTGCTGGACCCGTAGCTGGAGGTCCACCACGTCGGCGGCGATCAACCCCGGTACGGCCGTCGATCCGAGATGGTCCACGGCATCCGGCTGCAGCCCGACGGCGGCCGCGATCCGGGCGCCCAAGCGCGCGGCCTGTTCGGGCCAGGACGGGTCCCAGGTGAGCAGCTGCGGGGGCCACGGCGCCAGAACGGGCCGGGAAGCGGACACGTTGGCAGCGAACGGAACCAGCCGGTCCCGCCAAAGCGCGTCCACCTGGTCGAGCAGGTCCTGCGGGGTGCCGGTGTTCAGCAGCAGCACATCGGCGGCAGCACGACGACGATGGTCCGGGGCCTGAGCCTGCAACCGTGCGGTGGCCTCACCGCGGCTCATTCCGCGGGTGGAGACCATTCGCTCCAACCGGAGCTCCGCCGGCGCCTCCACCACCACCACGAGCTGGAAGGCGGCTTCACGCCCCGTCTCAACGAGCAGCGGAATGTCATGCACCACGATCGCGTCCGGCGCAGCGGTGGCGGCCAACCGCGCGGATTCGGCACGCACCAGGGGATGGATGATGCCGTTGAGCCGGTCGCGCTGGACGGGATCCCCGAAGACCACTGCGGCCAGCGCCGGCCTGTCCAGGCCGCCGTCGGGCGCCAGGATGCCTCGCCCGAAGGCGTCCACCACCGCGGCCAAGCCGCTGGTTCCCGGCGCCACGACCTCGCGGGCGAGTACGTCGGAATCAATGATGGTCGCCCCAAGGTTGCGCAGCCGCCGGGCGACAAGTGATTTTCCTGCGGCGATACCACCGGTCAGAGCAATGGACAACATAGCCCAAGAATAGGCTGCTCCGGTGCCGCCGCAGGAACGGCCCCTCCTTAGGTTGCGGGCTGGATGTTTTGGTTTACGTGGAACAGGTTGCCGGGGTCATAGGTGGCCTTGATCTCCGCCAGTCGGGAATAGTTGTCGCGGTATGCGGCCCGTACCCGGTCCTGCCCTTCGTCCATCATGAAGTTGACGTAGGCGCCCCCGGCGGAGGTGGCATGCAGCTCCTTCCAGTATTGCTTGGTCCACTCGGTGATGAGTGGAGCGTTGGCGGGGTCGGGGTCCACCCCGACGATCACTCCTGCCCAGCCACCGTCCCGGTAGGCGAAGGCGGTGTCGGCCTCCCCCACCCTTGCCGCCGCCCCGTCAATGGGGTAGAGGTGCATCGTCGAGTGCCCTGTGGGCAGCTGGTTGCCGAATCGAACATGAACGTCGATGGCCTCATCCGAGATCTCGGTGAACATGTCGGCCCGCCAGTACCACTGCAGACCAGCCGGGAACAGCGGGTCAAAGGCGCATTGGAGTGTGCTGAAGGGCATCTGCCCCAGTCCGACCACCAGCGGGGAACCGAATTCCCGAACGGGAGCCAGCACGGCGTCGGCCTTCTCCAGGGCGCCGGTATAGCACCAGATGATCGCGCAGGACTTGTGACCCCAAAGCTCCTCCGGGAACATCGGTGCCGGTGGAATGGTAATCAGGCCGATCCAGCCGCTGAGCTCTTCGGGCAGTGCGGGAAGGAATTCGCGGTACCACTTCATCACCTTCTCCGTGTCGGCGATGTCGTAGAGAACCGGACCGCCGACGACGATGCCCCCGTCGCCAATCTCGTGGCACTGGAAGGTGAAGGAAACCACGACGCCGAAATTCCCGCCGCCGCCGCGCAGCGCCCAGAACAGGTCCGGATGGGAGTTGGCGCTGGCCGTCACGAGCCTGCCGTCGGCAAGAACGACGTCGGCGCTCAGCAGGTTGTCAACGGTCAGGCCAAAACGCCGCGAGAGGTACCCAACTCCCCCACCGAGGGTCAGGCCACCGACCCCCGTTGATGCGAGGAACCCGGACGGTACTGCCATACCGAAGGGAACCGTGGCGTTGTCGACGTCGGACCAGGTGCAGCCGCCGTCCACCCGCACCGTCTTCGCCTGGGGATCGACCGTTGTGGAGCGCAGGCCCGATAGGTCGATGACAAGGGCGTCGTTCCAGACGCCGAGGCCGCCGGCGTTGTGTCCACCGCCGCGGATGGCCAAGGGGAGGCCATGGTCGCGGGCATAGTTGACGCAGCGGACCACGTCGGCCGCGTTGGCGCAGCGGGCAATGCCTGCGGGGCGGCGATCGATCATGGCGTTGTAGACGGCACGGGCCTGGTTGTAGTCCGCGTCGTTTGGTGTGATTAGGCGCCCGCGCAGGGTCCCTGCCAGCCCTTCGAGTGGATCTGCGGCAGCCTGGGGAGCTTCGCTCGTATCGAGCATGGTCATGATGAGTGTCCTTTTCATTTCGGGCGGCGGGTCGTCGCCTTGATGGCACCAACGCTACGAAGCGGTCGTTCGCTCAGCGTTCGTGCGGTGAAAGGGTTCCGTTGGAGCATTCCGCCGGGCGTTCCGCAGGGCGGGCTCAGCGTTCGTGGGGTAAAAGGGTTCCGCATGGCCGGTCAGCTGGATGGCACTCGCCGCGCCAGGGCGGGGCTCTGCTGGTCAATGGCAAGCTGCCGTGCCCGCTGGAGGAGGGCCGTCGCGGCCGGCTGCTCTTCCAGGGCGGCGCGCTTCCGCAGGATCTCCGGCAGCCACCACAGGTCGTCCCGCTGGTAGGCTGCCGCTTCGGCTGCTGCCAGTACGGCCCGGGCAGCTCCATCCTCCTGGAGCAGGTCCGCTTCCAGGCTGAGCCAATAGGGCATCCGGGCAAAGGAGCCACTGGTCCGCAGATTGCCAATGCCCTTCCGGACGTCCTCAAGGCCAGCTGCGCCACCCCTTGCCCAGCCTTCCAGGATTTGGCCCCAGTGGCCGTAGTACGCGAAGTCGTAGCGTTCACAGATCTGCCGAAGTTCCCGTGCCTCCGCCGCGAATGTGGCCACCGCCACCGCGGGCCTCCCGTCGTGTTGTGCCACTGCAAGTGGTTCGTCGTCAGCGCATTGAATTTGGTGAAGGACTGCAGCGTAGGCAAGGGCCACGGCCAGGCTGTAGGGATGATGGGATGCCCTGGCCAGCTCCACCGCTTCGGCTGCTGCCTCAGAGGCTCGGCTCCGCTCCCCGGTCAGCCAGTACGCGTGGGCACACCAGGCGCGGGCATGCACCTCAATGCGGGTGCCCAGGATGTAGGAATACGAATCGGGCGAAAGTGCTGATGCCAGCTCGAAATGCTGCACGGCTTCAAGCGGGCGACCGAGACTGACGGCCGTTCCGGCATACGCAAAGTGGGCTTGGCCCTCGAGCTGGGGAAACCGGGTCGCCAACACCAGGCTGCGCTGGCCTATCCGGTGGGCGAGTTCCATCTCCCCCTGGACGAAGGTGGCGGCGAAGAGCCCGATCAGGCCGGTCAGCTGGACGTCGCGTCGTTCCAGCTGGCCGGACAGTTCGACGATGTGCTCCAGGATGGACCGCAGTTGCGGGTGCGCGTAGCCGCGAAGTGCTGTCAGGGGAGCCGGCATCTTACGGAGGATTTCAAGCTCACGGCTGTCGCGTTCAGGTCCTTGTGACATGCCCGCAAGGAGATCAAGACATTGCTGGTAGTCCGACAAAGCCTGGGCGTTGGCGAATAGCCGGGTCGACAGATCGCCGGCGCGTTCGTAGTATTCCAATGCCCGATCAGGGGCTCCGGCAAGTTCGAATTGGGTAGCGACCTGTGCTGCCACCCCGTCCAGGCGCTCAGCGTGCAGAAGCTCCAGGCTGTGCGCTATCCGGCGATGAAAAAACCACCGTCGGGGCGGGCTGATCCGGGCGTAGGCTGCGGTCCGCAGGAGGTCATGGGAGAAGTCGTAGCCTCCGGATTGTTGACGGAGGATTCCGTGTCGCCACAATTCGTCCACGGCGCGGACGACTGCCTGTTCTTCCTGGCCGGAGGCGGCGACAAGGAGGTCGAGCCCGAATTCGCGACCCACTGCGGAGGCCAGTTCGGCGATTTCGCGGGCCTCGTCGGAGGCCTGGCCAAGCCTGCTATCGAGAATGGCGCTGATTCCCTCGGAGGTGGGAAGGGCGCGGGCCGCGGCGGGCACCGACAGGGCACCGGGCTCGGCAGGCACCGAAAGGGCACCGGCCTGGGCAGGCACCGAAAAGGCGCCGGATTCGGCCACCGCCGGAAGGGCACGCGCCGCCTCCACAATGTAGAGGGGGTAGCCACCACTGGCGTCATACAGGAGCTGCTGTTCACGGGATGTCAGCGCACGGTCAGCAAGGGATTCGGCAAGACGGGTCGTTCCTGCCAAGTCCAGAGGCGGTAGTGAAATGTCCTGGACACCGCCAACGGGTAGGTAGGCCCGCAGCGCGCCGGGCACCGCTGACCTGCTGTTCCCTTCCCCGGTGCGCGCTGTGGCCGCCACCAGGAGTGGAATGGCTCCACCCCGGTTGAGTAGGAATTCAAGCCAATTGATGGTCTCCTCATCGCACCACTGCAGGTCATCAAGAATCAGCAGGGTGGGTCTGCCGGAAGCCAGCATTGCCTGGGCCAGCCCCTCGAAGAACCGATGCCGTTGCCACCCGTCCACCATCGGATGAACCGGCCGACCGTCGTCGGAAGCCACCGGTGTGTGGCTTTGCATCTCCGGTCCCGCCCCGGGAAGAGCCAACAGACGGCCGACCTCGCCATGCCAACCGTTGGCAATCGACTCCACGAAGGGTCGAAGTTCGGCACTGCGAAGCCAGCTGGCTACCGGGGCCAGCGCCAGGCGCCCTGACCCCGCGAAGCACCTGGCCCATGCGGTGATTCCGCTCCTGGCCCGGACGCCGGCCGCCAACTCCGCCACAAGTCGCGATTTGCCCACTCCGGCGTCTCCCGACACCACAACGACGCCGGCTCTACCCTCTTCCGCGCCCTGCCAGGCCCTGCCCAACTGGGCAAGCTCCCGTTCCCGGCCAACCAGGGGCGAACCTCCAGCCGATCGTTCCCGGAACTCACTAGTGGAAAGGGCTGCAGTTGCCGGCGGGCCCGGAGCCGGAGCGGGAACTTCACCGCCAGGACGGGAACCGGAGCGGGAGGGGGCAGGCGGTAGCAGACCCTCCATGACGGCTTTGGTGCGGGGGCCCGGTTGGATGCCGAGCTCCTGCCCCAGAACTGCTGCGCAGCGGTGGTAGACCATGACTGCTGCGCCAATGTCTCCCGCCTGCGCCAAGAGGATCATCAGGGTTTGGTAGCCGGTCTCCTCCAATGGTTCCAGCTGGATTCGACGTCGGGCCAATTCGGTGCCCGCTGCGAGCCGCTTTCCGTCACTAGCCGGTACGGCCGAGGCGCCTACATCGCAAAGCTCAACGCATTGTCGGTGCAAACGATCGCGATGGTCAAGGATCCAGTCGTCGTACAGGCCAGGGAGCAGGTCCCCGCCGTAGAGGGTGATGGCGTCGGCGGCCGCGTCCACGACCTCGGCACTGCGCGGAGGACCGGTTTGGACGCGGGCCAAGGCATCGGCGCGGCGGAGTTCGAACTCGCGTAGGTCCAGGAAGCAGCCCGGGACGTCCCGCCAGGCCAGCGCTCCGCCCTCGGGCCCAATCAGCGCGTCGGCGAGCACAGGCACCCGGCGAAGGCTGTGGAGCTCGCGGCGGAGGTTCGTCCTGGCCTGGGACTCGGTGGAGTCGGGCCACAGCATGCCCGCCAGGTGGCTGCGTTGCTGCGGCTGGCCGGGTGCAAGCGCCAGGGACACAACAAGCTCGATGGCCCGGACGGAGAGCGGCGGCGTGAGGGGCCGGTCGGCCAAGGTCGTGCGGAGGCTGCCGAGAACAGAGATACGCAACATGCCGGTGAGCCTCCTCCGGCGGATTGGGCGACGTTCATGCGGTCGCCGGATGTGGCGGATGCCGACCCGCTTCGCGGCAGTCCTGACGGCCCTATTCTGGCACTGAGCAATGTCAGCAACAATGCTCCGCCCGGGTTAAAGCACGGAAGCGGGCCCCCGCCAAAGCAGGGACCCGCTTCCGTCGGCTAAACCGACGGGGTGTTAGTTGCCCGTCAGCTTTTCGCGCAGTGCGGCCAGTGCCTCATCCGAGGCGAGCGTGCCGGCGTTGGATTCGGCGGCAGCCGGCTCGGAGGAGTAGCTGGTGGTGCCGGAGTCGCCGTCGCCGCCACCGGCAGCTGCAGCGTCGTCGGCAGCATGCTGCACAACCTGCTTCTTGTGCGATTCCCAACGGGCCTGGGCGTCAGCGTACTGCTGCTCCCAAGCGGCGCGCTGGGTCTCGTAACCTTCGAGCCATTCGTTGGACTCGGGGTCGAAGCCCTCCGGGTACTTGTAGTTGCCCTCTTCGTCGTACTCGGCAGCCATACCGTACAGTGCCGGGTCGAACTCGGTGCTGTCGGCGTCGACACCCTCGTTGGCCTGCTTCAGGGACAGCGAGATGCGGCGGCGTTCCAGGTCGATGTCGATGACCTTGACGAACAGCTCGTCGCCCACGGAGACAACCTGCTCGGCCAGCTCCACGTGGCGGACTGCAAGCTCGGAGATGTGCACCAGGCCCTCGATGCCGTCTTCGACGCGCACAAACGCACCGAACGGAACCAGCTTGGTGACTTTACCGGGGACAACCTGGCCCAGGGCGTGCGTGCGGGCGAAGGTCTGCCACGGGTCTTCCTGCGTGGCCTTGAGGGACAGCGAAACGCGCTCGCGGTCCAGATCCACTTCGAGCACCTCGACGGTGACTTCCTGACCAACTTCGACGACCTCGGAGGGGTGGTCGATGTGCTTCCAGGAGAGCTCGGAGACGTGCACCAGGCCGTCGACGCCGCCCAGGTCCACGAAGGCACCGAAGTTGACGATGGAGGAAACGACGCCGGGGCGAACCTGTCCCTTTTCCAACTTGTTGAGGAACGTGGAACGCACCTCGGACTGGGTCTGCTCGAGCCAGGCACGGCGGGACAGGACCACGTTGTTGCGGTTCTTGTCCAGTTCGATGATCTTGGCTTCGATCTGCTGGCCGATGTACGGCGCCAGGTCGCGGACCCGGCGCATTTCAACCAGGGACGCGGGCAGGAAGCCGCGCAGGCCGATGTCGAGGATAAGACCACCCTTGACGACCTCGATGACGGTACCGGTGACGACGCCGTCTTCTTCCTTGACCTTCTCGATGTCGCCCCAGGCGCGCTCGTACTGAGCACGCTTCTTGGACAGGATCAGTCGGCCTTCTTTGTCTTCCTTGGTGAGAACCAGAGCCTCGACCTGATCGCCCACGGAGACGACGTCTCCGGGATCGACGTCGTGCTTGATGGAAAGCTCGCGGGAAGGAATGACACCCTCGGTCTTGTAACCGATGTCGAGCAGGACCTCGTCGCGGTCGACCTTGACGACCGTACCCTCGACGAGATCTCCGTCGTTGAAGTACTTGATGGTGGCGTCGATCGCTGCGAGGAAGTCCTCAGCGGTGCCGATGTCGTTGATCGCGACTACGGGGGCACCTTGCTTCTCGGTGGTGGTGATGGTCATGTAGTTGGGGCTCCGTTGTGGAAGATTACTTGCTCCGGTCATGACGGACACCGCGATTCCAGCTGGGCCGGGAGCGGGTTCCTATGTCCGGATGTGGACGAAATGGAAAGAACCTCGGAAGATTCAGGAGTGGTACCGCGCTCTGGAGCCGCCGGCTTGCACCGGAATCCACCAGAACGCACTACGCGCCTGTCTAGTCTAGCCTCGGGGTCCAACACCGTCAAAGCAGCGCGGTCGGGTCGGGGGTCTCCACCGATCGTCCGCGACCTCTTTCTTGCGAGGTGGAATACCTCGAGTTCCTATCGGCCTCAGGTAAGGCTAGCCTAAAGAGTCCCCGCTTCACTTTTTGCCCTCTCGGCAGCCCTTC
>JAODMR010000124.1 GCA_025465475.1 Micrococcaceae bacterium | reverse complement strand
GGTCGAGCCCCGTCGTTGGTCGAGCTTGTCGAGACCCCGGTCGTTGGTCGAGCTTGTCGAGACCTCTCGCGCGTCGCCCCGGATCTCGACCGGCTCGATCACCGGGGCTCGTCGTTGGTCGAGCTTGTCGAGACCCCCCGGCGCGCCGGATCTCAACGGGCTCGATCACCGGGGCCGGGATCTCGACGGGCTCGATCAGCGGGGGCTGGATCTCGACGGGCTCGATCAGCGGGGGCGGGATCTCGACAGGCTCGATCACCGGACAGGCTCGCTCACCGGAGAAGGTCGATCAGCGGACGTGCGGAGTGGCTGGTTTCTGTCTGCTTTGGCGAGAAACTATGCTTAGCGGAGGCTTCTGCAGACATTGGCGGCCACAGCACCAAGAGGAATCGGGTTTTCATGAGCAGTGTTTTAACGGTCCGTGGCGGAGTGCCGCTCGCCGGTCGAGTAGCCGTCCGAGGAGCCAAAAACCTGGTTCCCAAGGCCATGGTCGCGGCGCTGCTGGGCAGTGAACCTTCTATCCTGCGCAACGTTCCGGAGATCAAGGACGTTGAGGTCGTCACTTCGCTGTTGCAGATCCACGGCGTCACGGTTGTCAAGGATCCGGCGACCGGTGACCTGACCTTGGACCCCAAGGGAGCCAAGACGGCGCCCAGCACCCTGATCGACGCCCACGCCGGTGACTCCCGCATTCCGATCCTGTTCTGCGGCCCGCTGATCCACGCCATCGGCGAGGCTTTCATCCCAGACCTGGGCGGCTGCAAAATCGGTGACCGGCCCATCGATTACCACCTCGCCGTACTGCGGCAGTTTGGGGCCGTCGTCGAAAAGCGGCCCGGTGGCATTCACATCTCCGCCCCCAAGGGACTGCAGGGCGCCAAAATCTCCCTGCCCTACCCCAGCGTCGGCGCCACCGAACAGGTCCTGCTGACGGCCACCCGCGCGGAAGGCATCACCGAACTCGCCGGCGCGGCGACAGAACCCGAAATCGTTGACCTGATCGCCGTCCTGCAGAAAATGGGCGCCATCATCAGCGTCCAGACCGACCGCACCATCCGCATCGAAGGCGTTAAGGAACTCAGCGGCTACACGCACCGGGCCCTCGCCGACCGCAACGAGGCCGCGTCCTGGGCCTCCGCGGCCCTAGTCACCCGAGGTGACATCTACGTCGAGGGTGCCACCCAGCGGGACATGATGACCTTCCTGAACACCTTCCGCAAGGTCGGCGGCGGCATGGACATCGACGACGACGGTATCCGCTTTTACCACCCCGGCGGCAAGCTCCGCCCCCTGGTGCTGGAAACCGACGTGCACCCCGGCTTCATGACCGACTGGCAGCAGCCCCTGGTGGTCGCCCTGACCCAGGCAGAGGGCGTATCCATCGTGCACGAAACGGTCTATGAGAACCGCTTCGGCTTCACTGACGCCCTCATCCGGATGGGCGCCAACATCCAGGTGCACCGGGAGTGCCTCGGCAGCATCCCTTGCCGGTTCGGGCAGCGGAACTTCCTGCACTCCGCGGTCATTTCCGGCCCGAGCCAGCTGGTGGGACAGGACATCGACGTGCCGGACCTGCGTGGCGGATTCAGCCACCTGATCGCCGCACTGGCCGCAACCGGGACCTCCCGGGTGACGGGCATCGACGTCATCAACCGCGGCTACGAGCGCTTCACCGATAAGCTCGCCGGCCTGGGCGCCGACTTCGACCTAAGCACCAGCACCACCGGCCGCAAACTCAACTCCTAGGAAGGTCCCGGATGACGCTTCCGAAGAGCACCCGGCTGGCATTTGCCGTGCTGGCCGATGTCTGCCGCCCGATCATGAACGTGCTCATGGCGAAGCAGTGGCTGGGCCTGGAGAACCTGCCCAAAGGCCAGGGCATGATTGTCTGCCCGAACCACTGCACCGAGATCGACCCGGTGGTGGTGGGGCATATGCTCTACAACCAAAACGTCATGCCGCACTTCCTGGCCAAGGCCGGCCTCTACAAAGTTCCGGTGCTGGGAGCGGCGTTGCGGGCAGCCAAGCAGGTTCCGGTGGAACGCAGTGGTGCAGGGGCTGGCCGGTCGCTGGAGGTGGCACAGGAAGTGATCGACGACGGCGGCGCCGTCGTCATTTACCCGGAGGGCACGCTGACCCGCGACCCGGACCTCTGGCTCATGAAGGGCCACACCGGTGCCGCCCGGCTGGCACTCAAGACCGGTGCCCCCGTCATTCCAGTGGCGCACTGGGGTGCCCAGGAGGTTTTTCCGCGCTACGCCAAACGGTTCCACGTGTTTCCCCGAAAGACCGCGCGCGTGCTGGTCGGTCCGCCGGTGGACCTAAGCAGGTTTGCCGGACAGACTATGGACCGGACCACACTCCAGGCGGCCACGGAAGCGATCCTGGATGACATTACGGTCCTGTTGGCGCAACTGCGCGGGGAGCAGCCGCCGGCTGAGCGGTGGGACCCTGCCGCGCATCAGCAGACGTCGCACGGGCGCGACGTCGAGCGCGGTTCCAGCCGTCGGGAGGGTGGCAGCGACGCCGGTTCCCCGACTGGAGCCGGACAGTGAGCACGGAACGCACACCGCCTGCCAAGGTAGCGGTGCTTGGTGCCGGTAGCTGGGGCACCACGTTTGCCAAGGTCGTGGGTGATGCGGCGAAGGGCAGTGACCGCCGGATCATGCTCTGGGGACGGCGTGAAACAGTCGTCACGCAGATCAACACCCATCACCGCAATGAGCAGTACCTCTCCGGCATTGACCTGCCGCCTAACGTCTCGGCCTCCACGGATGTGGCAGAGGTTCTGGACGGCGCGGAGCTGGTGGTGCTGGCAGTGCCGGCGCAGTCGCTGCGGCCTCAGCTCCGGGACTGGAAGCCGCTGATCGGACCGACCGCCGTCGTCGTGTCGCTGATGAAGGGCCTGGAACTGGGCACGGACGCCCGGATGAGCCAGGTCATCGGTGAGGAACTCGGGCTGGAGGCGGACCGCATCGCAGTCATTTCCGGACCCAATCTCGCCATGGAGATCGCCCGGCAGCAACCCACCGCTTCGGTGGTGGCCTGTGTTGACGCTGACGTCGCAACATGGATCGCAACGACCTGCACGCCGTCGTACTTCCGGCCCTACACCAACACCGACGTCATCGGCGTGGAAATCGGTGGCATCGTCAAGAACGTCATCGCGCTGGCCGTGGGTATTTGTGAGGGCCGCCAGCTGGGTGACAACACCAAGGCCTCCGTCATCACCCGCGGATTGGCCGAAACGACCAGGCTGGCCCTGGCCCTTGGCGGGTCCGCGGAAACCATGGCCGGACTCGCCGGACTCGGCGACCTGGTGGCCACCTGCTCCTCGCCGCTCAGCCGTAACCACACGGCAGGGCGCCTGCTGGCGCAGGGTCTCAGTGTGGACCAGGTGGCGGAGCGTATGACCCAAACCGCAGAGGGCATCAAGTCCGGCCGGGCGGTGCATGATCTCGCGCTGCAGTTGGGCGTCGATATGCCGATCACCGCCGCAGTGGTGGCTGTGCTCTCCGGCGAACTGTCCGTTGATGAACTGGGGCCGCGACTGTTGGCCCGTGAACTGAAGCCCGAAGGCGAATACCAAGCGTGAGCGAAGCGAACCCCCCGAAATCTGCCCCTCTGTCCGCCGCCACCACGAGCACCTCCGAAGCTGCCGACGGCGCGCATAAGTCAGCAGACGCCCCGGCGTCGACCGACAAGACCCGTAAGCCCCGGGTTGCCGTCCTGTTCGGGGGCCGCTCCAGCGAACACGCCGTCAGCTGCGTCACGGCGGCCGGTGTTCTGTCGGCCATCGACCGGTGCAAGTACGACGTCGTTCCCATCGGCATTGCCAAGAGCGGTCAGTGGGTCCTGGCCGGGGGAGACCCATCCAGCTGGTCCCTCAGCACGGGTCGGCTGCCGGAGGTGGAAGCCGCCGAACGCACGGTCTCCCTGGCCGAAATTGGCGGCAGCCACCAGCTGATGGTCACGGCCCCCAACGAGGTCCCGGTGGAGCTTGGGTCCGTGGACGTCGTCTTTCCGCTGCTGCACGGGCCGTTCGGCGAGGACGGGACCATCCAGGGCCTGCTGGAGCTTTCGGACACCCGGTACGTCGGGGCAGGAGTGCTCGCCTCAGCGGTCGGCATGGACAAGCACTACATGAAGGTCATTTTCGCCGACGCCGGACTGGACGTTGGCCCGTACATCGCCGTAACCGACCGGCAGTGGACGAATGATCCGCAGGCGGTCAGGGACAGTGTGGCCGCCCTGGGGTTCCCGGTCTTCGTCAAGCCCGCCCGCGCCGGTTCATCCATGGGCATCTCCAAGGTCGACTCCTTGGATCAGCTGGACGCCGCCATCGTCCAGGCACGCCAGCACGACCTCAAATTGGTGATTGAAGCCGGAATAACCGGGCGGGAGATCGAGTGCGCCGTCCTGGAGGGCCGCAACGGCTCGGGTCCCCGCACCTCAATGCCTGGCGAGGTGGTCGTGACCGACCTGGACCATGCGTTCTACGACTTCACCGCCAAGTACGTGCAGGACAATGCCGCCAGCCTGAGCTGCCCGGCGGACCTCCCTGCCGACGCTGCCCAGCGGGTCCGCGAACTGGCCGCCATGGCCTTTGAGGCAGTCGGGGCTGAAGGGTTGTCCCGCGTCGACTTCTTCTACACGCCGGCCGGCGAGCTGATTATCAACGAGATCAACACCATGCCCGGTTTCACCCCCAAGTCGATGTACCCCCAGATGTGGGCCGCCTCCGGCCTGGACTACCCCGAACTGATCGACGAACTCCTCCAGCTGGCCCTCAACCGCAAAACCGGCCTCCGCTAACCCCGCCGGTCGAGCCCGTCGAGACCCCGGTGGCCTGATCTCGACAAGCTCGATCACCGGACGGCTCGTTGGTCGAGCCTGTCGAGACCCGTTAAGGAGCAGCGGGGAGGGTTTGGGCGTCGGACAATCCAACGCACTTGCGTTCCTGCGGCACCTTCCCGGCCGCGCTGGAGAGCTGGGCAAGCACCGTACTGGACTGGATCTTGTCCGGGTCGAAGAGAATCTCCGTGGCAGGATTGCGGCCGTACGTCGTCAGCGTCCAGTTCGGGTCGCCTTCGTGAATGACCCAGTCGACGTCGTTCACGGAGACGCACCTGTCGGTCGTGGGCCCTGGCGGCGTCACACCGCAGCGCAGGATCACCAGTGCGGGATCGCCCCAAGCCGCGGTGGCCTGTGACGTCGTGCCGCGCAACGGTGCATCAGCCAAAGCATCGGGCAGTGCGACCATCATGGGGGCGCAGGCAGGATTAGCGGAGTCCTGCGCCGGTGCAACCTCGACGGCGGGCGAGCATCCGGTCAGTGCCATTCCGACTACGGCGA
>JAODMR010000092.1 GCA_025465475.1 Micrococcaceae bacterium | reverse complement strand
GCGGAAACGGATGGCTTGATTCCTGGTGGGGACTGATCATTCCGCTGGGCGCCGCCCCGATGTTCACCTTCCTGGCCCGGCAGTTCTACGTCACGCTTCCCGGCGACCTGGCCGACGCGGCCAGGCTGGATGGCGTGGGCGAATTGGGCATCTTCCTGCGCATCATGACGCCGCTGATCAAGCCGGCATTGCTCACCATCACGGTCTTCCAGATCGAGTCAGCGTGGAACGGCTTCCTGTGGCCGCTGATGATCACCCAAACCGATGATTACCGGCCGATCCAGCTGGGCCTGGCAACGTTCTCGCAGGCCCAGGGCGACGTGCAGTGGCCACTTCTGCTGGCCGGCACAACGCTCGCGGCGTTGCCGATGATTATTCTGTTCCTGGTCGCGCAAAAGCGATTCGTTGCCGGACTGGCCAACTTCGGAGTAAAGGGGTGACGGCCCGCGTCCCCGAAGGGGCAGGGAAATGGCGGCCAAAGGTGGCGTTCGCGATGCGTGACAATCAGTTGCGGTCGCAGTTGTTTCCCCAGGCTCTGGAAGAAAGACTGGCGCGGACGGCCGACGTCATCCATGACGGGGTGCTGACCGAGTTTTCCTCCGAGCAGTCCAAAGAAGTGCTGGCCCAGTGCGAGGTACTCGTGACGGGTTGGGGATCTCCCAAGGTGGATGACCAGGTGCTGGATTCCGCCAGCAGGCTGCGCCTGATCGCGCATTCGGCGGGAACGGTGAAGTACCACATTGGCGGTGAAACCTGGGAGCGTGGAATCGCGGTAACGACCGCGGCGCAGGCGAATGCCTGGCCGGTTGCCGAATACACCCTGGCCTTCATACTGCTGGCGGGCAAGAAGGCATTTTCGGCGGCGCACCAGCTCGCCACCGACCAGAGTGCCTTCGTCAAAAGCAGCCTCAGCCCGGATATGGGAAATTTCGGCACCACCGTGGGAATCATCGGCGCCTCCAGGGTGGGCAGGCTGGTCCTTGAACTGCTGCGGCCGTTCAACTTCGACATCCTGCTGGCCACACCCGAGCTGTCCGCGGAGCAGGCCGCGGAGCTGGGCGCACGGCTTGTTCCCCTGGACCAGCTTCTGGCACAAAGCCGAATCGTCTCCCTGCACGCCCCGATCCTTCCCGAGACCATCGGCATGATCGGCCGGAACCAGCTGGCGCTGATGCCGGACGGTGCGACCTTTATCAATACGGCCAGAGGAGTGCTGGTTGACCATGACGCTCTGCGGGAGGAACTGCTGTCGGGCCGGCTCTCGGCAGTTCTCGATGTCACCGACCCGGAGCCGCTGCCCGAGGGCGACGTCCTGTACTCGCTCCCCAACGTCTTTCTGACTCCGCACATTGCCGGGGCATTGGGCAACGAGCTCGTCATGATGGGGGATGCCGCAGTGGCCGAAATAGAGCATTTGGCCGACGGCAGGCCCTACCGATTCCCCGTAACCAGCGGGGACCTGGCGATGATGGCATGACGGTGACGACCAGGATGGAAGCGCGTCCTTTATCGGGTGCCCGCGCGGCCCGGAAACAGGCCCGGGCCGTGCGGACGCTGAGCGCGCTCAACACCGTTGGTGACGTTCTGCTGCTGCAGCTGTGCTTCTTCGTCGCGTCCTGGGGCATCATTACCGCCTTTCCGGCCGCCGTCGCCCTGCAGCGCCAACTGGATCACGTCCTTGATAAGGGGGAACCCGCCACCGTGAGGTCCTTTGCAGCGGAGTTACTGTCCGCCTTCAGGGCCAACTGGCGCGCCGCCGTCGTGCTTCCGGTGGTGGCGGCCATGCTGATCATCGGCATCCTGTTCTGGGGTTCCGTCGACGCGCCGGTGGGAACCGTGGCCCTCCTGCTGCTGGTTCCCATGGCGGGAGCGTCGGTCGGGCTGTACCTCTGCGCCCTGGCCGCCGTCGTGGACCAGCCCGTCACGGCCCGCTTCAAGAACATCCTCGCCTCGGCTTGGCTGCGCGTGCAGGGGCAGCCGCTGCACGTCGCAGGCTGTGTGGTGATCATGCTGACCTGGTTCCTGTTGTTGGGACGTGTTCCCACCCTCGGCCTGGTCGGAGGGGGAGTTCTTCCTGCCTTCCTGGCCGTCTGGTTGCGTAGGGGCATGGTCAACCAGCGCAACGGCACCCCGGCCCGCACGACGGGCGCCAGGTAGCAGCCGCGCTTTCCCCTTGGCATTCCCGAGCAGCACAGGGTCCAAAGCAGCACAGGTCGGACAATCAGGTCAGAAAGGAGTTCCGTGATGGCAACGCCAACACCAACGGTGGTCCCGGTCCAGGCGTCCACAGCATTCGAGCCCGGACTCACGGATCTGCTGGACGAGGCCACCGCCATGCCGTACCTCGTTCCGGAATGGACCGTTGATTCACGGCGTCCGAGCCTGGTTTCCGCTTGACAGCGGTCATGTCCGGGTTTTGGGTGGTGGGGTTCATCATCCTGGTCGGGTACCTGGCCGCCAGATATGGCATCCTGGCACCGGCCGCCGGAGCCGCGCTGACCCGGACGGCGTTCTTCATCACCAACCCCGCACTGTTGTTCACCGTCCTGGCGAAGGCCGACCTGACAGGGGTCTTCACCACCTACGCCCCGCTGGCCATCACGTTGGCCTGCCTCACGGCAGGGATCTATATCGCCGCCAGCCGGCTGTGGTTTCAACGCTCGGCGGCCGAAACGGCGATCGGGGCGATGGCCAGCTCCTACGTCAATGCCAACAACATCGGGCTGCCCTTGGCCGTCTACGCCCTGGGAACGGCAGCACCGGTCGCGCCTGTACTCATGGTCCAGCTGCTGCTGCTGGCCCCGGCCTACCTGACCGTGCTGGACATTTCCTCGGGTCGGCGGTTCTCCTTGAAGACTGCCCTGACGCAGCCCGTCCGTAACCCAATGATCCTGGCCTCCTTCCTGGGCGCTGCCGTGGCGGTGGGGCACCTTCAGCTGCCGTCGTTGCTGGAGGATCCGTTGCAGCTGCTCGGCGGGGCAGCGGTTCCCTTGGTCCTGATGGCCTTCGGGATGTCGCTGTCGGGTGCGGGTTCCCTGCGGTTCACTGTCGCCCGCACTGACCTCATAGTCACCACCCTGCTGAAGACCGTCATCATGCCGGTCCTGGCCGTGCTGGTGGGCCGCTTCGTTTTCAGGCTGGACAACGCGCACCTTCTGGGAGCTGTTGTCATGGCGGCCCTGCCGACAGCTCAGAACGTCTTTCTTTTCGCGAGCCGATACGACAAGGGCGTTGCCTTGGCCCGCGACACAGCGCTGATCTCTTCGGGCCTGGCCATTCCTGCCCTGATTGTCTCGGCCTGGTTCCTGACGTGATGAGCGCCATTCCTATCCGATCAATAAGAGGGGTTTCCACCATGATTTACGAACTTAACCACTTTGGCATTGTCGTGCAGGACCTGAAACGGTCTCTGTCGTTTTACGAGGGCGTGCTGGGGGCCAGAAAGGTTTTCGAAGGCTTCGTCCCCGAGTCGGGTACCGACATCGTGTACCTTCAAATCGCTGACGGCCTGATCGAGCTGCTGCATCGGTCGCAGCCGCCGGCGGGGGAGAGGTTCGGGGTTAGCCACATCGCTTTCCTGTCGGATGACCTGGCTGCTGACTACCGGAGGCTTGCCGCGGCCGGCCATCCCGCGCTGATGGATCCCAAGGTCGCTGGCACCGGCGTGGGCCGGCTTGCCTTCGTCGGGGACCCCAACGGGGCAAGGGTGGAGCTGTTGCAGCGTGACCTTCGGATGCGCCAAGAGCCGATCGGTCATCCCATCATCCGGTCCTTTGACCATTATTCCCTAGCGGCTTCCGATACACCGGCGGCGCTGGGCTTCTACCGGGACGGGCTGCACATGGACGTCCTCGCGCGGGGACAGGAAGGGGAGCCGGGCGCTCCTTTGCTGCACCACGGCAAGGACGTTCTGGAACTGGCCCCGGCGTCGCCCGGGACAGGAACGAACGTCTATGCCCATTTTGCGTTGCGGGTTGGTGACGTCGAGACCGCCGTCACCGCTTTTGCCCGCCACGGGGTGGAAACCGTGGTGGGCACCTGCCCGAGCGCGGCACCGGGAGGCGTCGCGGCCATCGCTGACCCCGACGGCGTGCAGATCGAGCTGGTGGACCGAGCGGCCCTGCTCCCGGCATAAGTCTTCCGGCGCAGGTTGCCCCGCGTAGGTTGCCCGGCGTAGGTTGCCCGGCGTAGGTTGCCCTAGGCGCGGCTCCCGTGCTGGCTGCCCTGGCCTGCACCGGAGCCGGCACGGGCGCCGGCGAGGGTGGGAACGCCTGTTCCGGGGCCTGCCTGCAGGGCCCGGACGATGTCTGCACCCAATGACGAGGTGCTTCCGCTGCCTCCCATGTCCGGGGTCAGGTTCGTACCCCCACGGGCCAGAACCGTCTCGATGGCGGCCATCACGGCGGCAGCTGCCATCGGTTCCCCCAGGTAGTCAAGCATCATGGACGCACTCCAGATCTGCCCGATCGGGTTGGCGATGCCGCGACCGGCAATGTCCGGGGCGGAACCGTGGACCGGTTCAAACAGGCTGGGGAAGCGCCGCTCGGGATTGATGTTGGCGCTGGGTGCGATGCCGATGGTGCCGGTGCAGGCCGGTCCCAGGTCGGACAGAATATCCCCGAACAGGTTGCTGGCGACGACGACGTCGAACCAGTCAGGATGCAGGACAAAGTTCGCCGCCAGGATGTCGATGTGGAACTTGTCCACCGAGACCTCCGGATACCGTTTGGCCGCCACCTCGACCCGTTCGTCCCAGTAGGGCATGGTGATGGAGATGCCGTTGCTCTTGGTGGCGGAGGTGAGGTGTTTCTTGGGTCGGCTCTGTGCCAGCGTGAAGGCGTAGTCGAGGATTCTGTCCACCCCAACCCTGGTCATCACGGTTTCCTGAATCACCGTTTCCCGGTCCGTACCCTCGAAGATCTTTCCGCCGATGCTGGAATACTCGCCCTCGGTGTTTTCGCGGACCACGTAGAAGTCGGTGTCCCCGGCACGGCGTCCGGTCAGGGGGCTGGGCACTCCGGCAAGCAGTTTCACGGGCCGCAGGTTGACGTACTGGTCGAAGTGGCGGCGGAACTGCAGCAGGCTGCCCCAGAGGGAAACGTGGTCCGGCACCACTTCCGGCCAGCCGACCGCACCGAAGAAAATTGCGTCGAAGCGGGCCAGCTCATCAAACCAATCGGGGGGCAGCATCGCGCCGTGCCGGGAGTAATAGTCGGCGCTGGCATAGTCAAAGGAACTGAGGTCAAGCTGGAAATCGAAAAGTTCGGCGGCAGCCTGCAGTACCTTGACGCCCTGCGGCACGACCTCCTTCCCGATCCCGTCTCCGGCGATAACAGCAACGGTATATTTTCGTGCCACGTCAGGTCCTCCTGAATAGGGTTGGAGTACAGCCTCCAACGGTTGCAGCGTCAGCGGTCACCGGCGTCCGCCCGCTCGGTCAGGTCAAATACCGCTTCCGGACGGTGCACACCTGAGGGCCGGTAACCGAGCGATTCGGACACCCCTGCCAGGTCGGCCAGATACCACACGGTCGCCAGCCACATCTCGGTGCCCTGCAGACCGGGCAGGTGCCCGGGTTCCTGCGGCCCGCTCAGCGGCGGAAACCGGAACGGGAAGCCCGCGTCCGGCACCCACTGTTCCAACACGGCACCCAGGCTGACCCCTGCCAAGTCCCGTATTTCCCCGCTCCGGTGCTCGGTTTGCCGGCCAGCAAGCCACAGTGGGTGGGCGACGTCGAGCATATTGCAGGCGGTGGTCCGGCCGGGACCAAAGTGCCGTGGATCAGCTGCCTGGCGCAGCACGGTGTCCACCACGCGTTCGGGGAACGGCACCGGCACGCCGAACTGGGCGAAGGTGCCCCTGCTGGCACGGTAATAGCCGTTGACGGGTTGCAGCAACCCGTCGGACATTCTTGGCCTGGACCACGTCCCGGTGTCCCTGTCGGCGTGCGTGAGCAGCCATCCGAACAGGGTGTCCATTGTGCTGCGGTTCGCCCGGGCGTTGCCGTCTGGGTGCCGTAGGTTCCACAGGAAGGCAGTTCCCAGCATGTCGACTCTGGCCCCGGAGGACCAGCCCTGGGAGTGCCAGGGCAGCCGATCGAGGAACTCCGCCAGGTCCGGCGCTGCCAGGTCCTCGACGGCGCGGATCGGGTGCGGGAAGCGGGAACCGAGGAGGTCCAGGGCGTAGCCAAGGCTGAGGACGTGGTACAGGGTGTCACCGTCGTTGGGGTCCGCCGGCGACGGGCGGTGCCGGCCGTCGGGGTCGAGGGTGGGCGTGAGCCCTGACGCGGGATCCTGGTTCTGGCGTAGCCGCCGAATGTGGTCCTCCCGCGGTAGCTGTGCGGGTGCCTGCCCGGTCAGCAGGACGCTGAGCTCCACGGCGTCGGCGTGCGCCCGAAGGGTCGCCGGAGCGCCGGGGGAGTCCGTGAACCTCCCTGCACCCGAACCGTCGGGCGCCACGGCGTCGGGTTCCCAGCTGCGCCGGAGAATCGCTCCGGCCTGGAGCCGGGCGCCGTCGGCGAATTCCGCAAGGCGTGACGCCAGCTCGTTGGTTTTCCTGCGGTCGCTCTTGGGAGTGCGGCGGTCGCGGATGACGCGGGCAGGGTTGCCGGCGACGACAGCCCACTCAGGTACGTCCTTCGTCACGACGGAGCCGGCTCCGATGACCGCGTGGGCCCCGATGGTTAGGCCATCGACGATGACGGCGTTGGAGCCTATCCAGACGTCGTCCCCGACGGTGATCCCCTTGCTGGAAGTGGGTTGCTGGAACACGGGTCGGTCGGGTTCCATCGAGTGGTTGAATCCCAGGATGGACGTGTGGGCTCCAATGCGGACACCGTTACCCAGCCGGACCGATCCCCGGACCACGGCATAGGCATTAATGGTGCAGTTGCTTCCTGCCGTGAGGGCTCCGGTGACGTACGCGTGCGCTGCGATGTAGGAATTCGCTCCCAGCGTGAGCTCGTCGGGCTCGACCATGGCGGTCGGGGAAATGAACACCCGCTCTCCGAGGGAAGCATTGCTTCGGAGCTGGAGCGACTGCTGCCGGTCCAGCTGTGCTTCCCGTTGTTCAGCTGTCGCATCCTCCCAGAAGCGCCAGGCGTTGTAATCAAGGTAGAGACTCTCGTGCAGGACCTGTTCCGATACGTCCATGCCGGGTCCTAGAGCGCTGCGCTATCAGCGGCCCAGTGACTGTCGAACCAGCGCCGGGTGGAGGCTAGCGCGACGTCGAGCCGTTCGGCCTTGGGATGCCACGTCTTTTCCCACTCCAGGCAGATGGGGCCGCCGTACTCCATCTCCCGCAGCAACGCGGCGAAGTCCGCGACGGGGAGGGACCCCTGGCCGATCGGCAGCGGGGTCGCGTCTTCGGGGAGCCTGGCGTCCTTGACCTGGACACTCCCCAGGCCGTTCCGGAGCCAGGGTTCCAGCTGCTGCCACGTGGTCTCGAGGTTTTCTCCAACGCGCCAGGGGTGCATCAGGTCCCACACGGCCCCCACCTTTCCCTCCACGTGTTCCAGGATGCCGGCGATGTCTTCGCCGCGTGGATGGGAATCATGGGTTTCCAGCACGGGGTACACCTGCAGGTCCTCGCACAGCGCCGCGACGGCGTTAAGCCTCCGGGCGGCTGTGGCGTTCGCGTCGGCACGGGAACCGATCAGGTCCGGAACCCGGTCGTAGGTGCCGGGATGCGTGGGGGCTCCGGGGAAGACGCGGACCACGGGGGCGCCCAGGTCGCCGGCCAACATCAGGGCCGCTTCCAGGGCACCAACGACGACGTCGTCACTGGCCGAGTCGGCAACGCGGACATAGCTGGCCAGGCCGGAAACAACGATGCCTGCGTCAGCGATTGTGGATTTGACGTCCTGCCGCTGTCGACGCGTCATCGCCGGATGGAGGAGATGTCCTGTGGCCAGCCGAAGTTCTATTCCGGTGAAGCCCTCTGCGGTAAGCCATGACAGGACAGTGTCCAGGCTCTCGTCAGGTGCTCCGAGGGTGGATGCGGTCAGGTAATTCAGCGGCATGGTTCTCACAGTCCTCAAAGGCGAAAGGGCGGCAGTTCCGGGCGATCACCGGTCAGCAAGGCGTGATGGCACTCCCGCGGCGTCTGGAACCGAAGCTACAGCAGGGAATTCACTTTGGACAAGCGGTTGCCAAATGTTGCAACAAAACTGCGCCGGTCAAGGTATGCGATGCCTTCGACATGCAAGTTGGCGGCTCAGCGGGGCTCCAGGGCCACCCCCCGGCCCAGGGGGACGCGAGAACCATGTCCTCCCGATGAATCAGACCTGAGACAAGTCCTTCGGGGACCGGCGGACGCGCCAGGGCCAGACCGGTGTCGCGCTTTTCCAAGGCCTGAAACTGTTCGCTGCTAATCATTTCGCTCAGCCGGTCCTTGACGTTGGGCAGGGCCCTGTTCACCACCGTCAGGAAGTCGCCGAGCAGGGCGTATGCGCCCACCGCGGTCCCAATCCGTGGAAGCCAGGCCGCGCCGGGACCTTGCCTTGGCAAGGGAACTTTTCGCCACCGCTGGATCGGCAGCCGGACGAACAGCGCAGTGGCGCTGACCCGCGCGCGACGCTAATCCACGCCGGGCGCATGTGCTGCCACGGTGAGACTCTCAGCCTTGCCTCTGGGTTGGCCGAGGGATGTCCGCACCGCGCTGGTCTGTACGCGGAATACCGACTCATGGGAGGCTGACGCCATGCGGAAACTGACCTTCGGCATGAACGTGAGCCTGGACGGCTACATCGCGGCGCCGGGCGACGACCTCGGGTGGAGCGCGCCGAGCGACGAGCTGTTCCAGTGGTGGTCCGACCGGGTGGCGGTGACGGGTCTGGCGCTGTACGGGCGCAAACTGTGGGAGGCGATGAGCTCCCACTGGCCGACCGCCGACCAGCAGCCCGGCGCCGCACCGGCGGAGATCGAGTTCGCCCAGCGGTGGCGGAACATGCCGAAGGTGGTGTTCTCCTCGACGACCAGCAGGGTCGACTGGAACACCCGTCTGGTTACCGGTGACGCGACCACCGAGATCACCAGGCTCAAAGCCGAGGGCGGCGGGCCCATGGACATCGGCGGCGCCACGCTCGCCGCGGCGGCCATGCGGGCCGGACTGATCGACGAGTACGCGATGGTCATCCACCCGGTCCTGGTCGGCGGCGGCACGCCGTTCTTCACCGCCCTGGACAACTGGGTGCACCTGAACCTGGTGGAGACCGGAACGTTTCCCAACGGCGAGGTCCTCATGAGGTACCAGACCAGGCGCTGAGCGGCAGTACTTGGGGGTAACAGGGGAGTGGGCTTGATTTTCCTCTTCCAAGGGCTGACTGGGTGTGCCCCGGTTCGGATAGACCGGGCTGGCCAAGACACCAACTAGCCGGCAGCAGTCCGATTTTTTGAGGGATCACGGGGGCTGGGCGCCTTGCCCCGGTGGTTGGCCAGGAAGGTCGCGATGCGGGTCACGGCGTCCCTGATCTCGGTTTCGGCCGGGAGGATAACGAACCGGAAGTGGTCGGGGGTCGGCCAATGGAACGCGGTTCCGTGCGACACGAGGATTTTCTGTTCCTGGAGAAGGTCGATCACCAATTGTTCGTCGTTGGTGACCGGGTAGAGCTTCGGGTCCAGTTTGGGGAAGAGATACATTGCCCCTGCGGCTGGAACGCAGCTGACCCCTGGGATGTTGTTGAGCAACCGGCAGGCGAGATCCCGCTGCTCACGTAGTCGTCCTCCGGGTTTCACGAGGTCCTGAATGCTTTGGTAACCGCCAAGGGACGTCTGGATGGCATGTTGTGCCGGGACGTTGGGACAAAGCCTGAGTGAGGCGAGCAGTTCGAGCGATTCCCGGTAGGCCGCCGTCAGGCTGCGCGGGCCGGTGAGGGCAACCCAGCCTGCCCGGTATCCGGGCATTCTGTAAGCCTTGGACAAACCCGAAAACGTAAGCACGGGTACGTCCGCGGCGACGGATGCGGTGTGGATATGGACCGCGTCCTCGAAAAGGATCTTCTCGTAAATTTCATCCGAGAACAGCACGAGGTCATGGCGCCGGGCCAGGTCAGCGAACTGTTCGAGGATGTGCCGCGGGTAGACGGCGCCCGTCGGGTTGTTGGGATTGATGATGACGATGGCCCGGGTGCGTTCGGTGATTTTCGCTTCGACGTCCGCCATGTTCGGCCACCAGTTATCCTGCTCATCGCAGGCATAATGCACCGCTTCGCCGCCGCTGAGCATGACCGACGCCGTCCACAGAGGGTAGTCGGGGGAGGGGATGAGGACCTGGTCGCCGTTTTCGAGGAAAGCCTGGAGCGTCATGGAGATGAGTTCACTTACTCCGTTGCCGACGAAGATGTCCTCGACGCCGACCTGCAGAAGGCCCCGGGTCTGGTAATACTGTGAAATAGCGGTTCGTGCCGAGAACAGCCCTTTGGAGTCGCTGTACCCCTGAGAGCCCCGGAGGTGGTGGATCATGTCCACCACGATCGACTCAGGCGCTTCCAGGCCGAAGGGTGCGGGATCTCCCAGGTTCATGCGCAGAATGCGGTGTCCCTCAGCCTCCATCTGCTTGGCGATGTGCTGGACAGGACCCCGAAGGTCGTATCGGACATTCTGCAATCGGCTGGAACTCTGCATGGGACGCATGTGGCATGTTTTCATGCACGCATTGCCGTGAGCAACACGGCACCCCCTAGCACCTGCTACTTGACATAATGTTGATTATCGGCGCTTAGGACTGGACTTGGGGAAGCGGTGACAGAGAGCCAGTTCCTGAGGTGTTGCCTGGGATTCTCTTCGAGCAGTCGACCCCTTCCGCGGCGACAGGATTTCCAGTCCGGGAACTGGCCAGCAGCGGCGTCTTCGGGCGGCGTCTGTTATTGAGCGATAACAGGTCGTGTACTCATCCATTCGGTACGAAGTATTGAGAATACCTCCTTGTCGTAACGGTTCCCGTCGTAGACCCAGCTACTGCGAAGAACACCCTCCGAACGCATTTCGAGTCGCCGCGCGACAGCAACACTGCGGTCGTTGTCGGTCCGGCACCGCCATTCAACACGAGACATCCCCCGCTCTAGGAAGGCCCACTCCATGAGCAGTTCGACGGACCGGGTGATGAAACCGGCTCCGACAGCACCGGGTTCGAGCCAGCAGCCGACCTCGCAATTACCCCACATCGGGTCAAAGGCGACGAACATGACGCCTCCAACGAGCGTGCCGTCGTTCCACAGGCCATAGATGCGCGCTCCATCATTCGCCGTCGCCGTGGCGTAACGCTGAAGGGTAGCGCGGGCACCGTCGACGGTGTCGGTGACAAAAGTCGGACCAACCCATGGCCGGATATGGTCTCCTGCCCTGCTCATATGCTCGGCAAACTCGCCGGCATGCCATGGCTCAAGGGGCTTCAAGACGACCCCATCCCCCACGAGTGTTTCAAACATGGTTTCTCCAACGGTTTGCCCAAACCGAACGACACGACTTATAAGGGTTTTTGCGGGACCTTCGAGCCCAGCTTTCCGTAAATAGTAACCAACTTGTCGGTGTACCCGTTTGGGTCGGGTCCCTGCATCTCGGCACAAGAACCACGCCTAGTAACAACTAGGCACCGAAAGCCCGGCCAGGAAAAACACGGCAATCACAGTGAGGTTGGACTCCTGGTGAGTGATGACAAGGCATAAGCCAACGATGGTGCAAATCACCATCAAAGTGGCTGCCAATCGTTACGGGGTCATGGCTCGCCTATGGGGTTGCGCTTCTTGCACCGCCAATTTTCGTCCTCCCTCCCAGTTCTACGTGCAAGAACAACAACTTGTCACCAAAGGCAACAACACCAGCGGCCTTTGCTACGGAGGGC